>NZ_KV813372.1:71362-133548 GCF_001813645.1 Pseudomonas sp. HMSC063H08 | reverse complement strand
GATCAGCTTCGAGGCGCACCTGCTGGGCTCCAAGGTGGAATACGACGAAGAGCGCGACATGCTGATCATCCGCCAGTTGCCGACCCAGTTGAAGGACCAGCTCAAGCGGCGCAAGGACTGACCCGCGCCGCCCCGGAGCGCCGCCGGCGCTCCCTTTCCCTCCTCAGCCGCAGGCCCAGTCGAAGCGCATGTCGCGGAAATCGAGCTGGGCGTTGCCGCCGCCGAAGTTGTAGCCGCCCAGGTATTCCTCGAACTCTACGTAGAAGGGACTCATTTCCGGCACGCCCTGCACCGGACGCATGGTGCCGCCGATATGGTTCGGCAGGTGCCCTTCCACCCAGGGATGCTCGCGGTAGTTGTCGCGCTCGATCTTGCCGTCCAGCCAGTAGTGCGGCAGTTGGTAGCCGCCGTCGCCGTATTCGCTGGGCACCACCCCGGCGTTGGGGTCTTGCGCCCGCGCCGTCCAGCGCAGCGGGTAGCGCTGCTGGTGGCCGGCCGCCGGGCGGCCACCGAGGGCGCGCAGCAGGTAGTAGTCGTCCTCCGCCCAGTCCGGCACGAAGCTGGCCGCCGAACCAGCCTCCAGCCACTGCGGCGGCTCGGTCTGCGCCAGCAGCGGGTTGCCCGCCGGCAGCGCCGGCGGCTGGCAGGGCGCGCCGCTGAATTCAGCGGCGTCGAGCAGGATCAACGCATAGGCACCGCCGAGGATGTCCTCCATCCGGTGCAGACGCGGATGGCTATTGCGCCCGGCCTCCCAGAACGGCCGCAGTTCCGCGTCGGCCGGCGGTTGCGCGGGCGGATCGATGAGCATCTCGCGAATGCCGTCGACGCTGGTCGGTCCACCGTCGTTCTGGTCCGGGGCGAGGGAGAAGAAGCTCAGCGCGACGATCTCCGGGCCATGCACCCGGTAGTCCTCCGGCAGCAGCAGGGTGAAGCCGTGCATCAGCGGATAGCCGGTGTCCGGATCCAGCGGCCACTGCTCCGGACGGATGCCCGGCGGCAGGCCGAAGCACCAGCCGTGGTTGGCTTCGCCGGCGTGCGCGGCGTCGTTGACGATTTCGATGTCGTAGGCTTTCATGGCCACTCCCTGGTCGGTTTTTCCTGTTCCCGGCCACGCCGGCCGGGTGTCTCAGTGTAAAACGGAGTCCCCCGCAGGCGAAGGACTTTCAGCCCAGGCCCACGCCGAGCGCGGTACCCAACCCATAGGTGAAGGCCGCGGCAAGGGTACCGACCAGCACCTGGCGCAACGCCGAGAACGCCAGCGGCCGCCCGGTGAAACGGGCGGTGACCGCGCCGCTGAACAGCAGCGCAAGCAGGCTGAACAGCAGGCTTGCGACCAGCGCCGCGGCGCCGTCGAGGAACAGGAACGGCGCCACCGGCACCAGGGCGCCAAGGGAAAACAGCAGGAACGACGTGCCCGCCGCGTTCCACGGGTTGCCGCCCAGCTCCGTCGGATCGATGCCGAGGGCCTCGCGGGACAAGGTGTCCAGCGCGCCACGACCGTCGTTCATCAGTTGCAGGGCCACGCGCCGGGCGGATACCTCGCTCAGCCCCTTGGCGGTGAAGATATCGATCAGTTCCTGGGTCTCGGTGTCCGGGCAGAGCCTGAGCAAGCGTTCTTCCTCGGCGATGCGCTTGCTCGCCATCTCGCGGGCGTTGGTCACCGACAGCCACTCGCCGAGGGCCATCGAGCAGGCCCCGGACACCAGTCCGGCCATCCCGGTGAGGACGATGGACGAATGCGCCATGCTCGCACCCGCCACGCCCATCACCAGGCACAGGTTCGACACCAGGCCATCGTTGGCGCCGAGCACCGCGGCGCGCAGCTTGGTGCCAGCGTCGCGGTCCGGCCTCGCCTCGGGCAACGCGCACTGCGGCGGATCGGCGTCCGGGCGCGGCGACGGGGTCTCCGCCGGCATGCCTCAACGCGCCTCGATGCGAAAGCCCAGGCGCGGGAAATGCACATGCACGGTACCCGCCCGCGGGTCTTCGCGGCGCAGGATGAGTTCCTCGCTGCCGGCGAAGAGCAGTTCGCCCTGTATCGCGTCGACACCGTAGTCGGTGGCGGCGATGGCGACCGCCTGGCCGGGCCGGAAACCGTTGGGGTCGCTGAAGGATTCGTCCGGCAATGCCGCGGGCTGGCTGCCGCGAGCCACCTCCAGGGCTTCCTCCGCACTCATCTCGGCTGGCGCGCCATGGCCGAAGCCGAGCACCCGGCCCAACCAGGCCTGCACCTGCGGGTAATCGTCGACCAGCGGCGCGGTGACCGGCGTGCCCTTGAGGAACCACAGGCAGTGCGCCACGGCGAAGTCGGCGACGGACGCTTCGCCGAACAGGAAATCGCCGTCCTCGCGCGACAACTGGCGCTCCAGTCGCGCCATGAATGCCGGCCACTGGTGGCGCGCCTGTTCCAGCGGCAGGCGGCCGGCGCTGCCGCCGCTGAACAGTTGGCTGCGATCGGCCATGAAGGCCTTGAGGAATTCCGGCGGCAGCTTGCCGAAACGCACGGCGATGGACTCCGGGGCGAACGCCAGGCTTACCGCGTGCTGGAACAGCACCGCGTCGGCCCACTGGGCGAAGCTCGCGGCGACCATCTCCTGGCCTTCGGGGAACAGCGCCGGGACCGCCTTTTCCTGCTCCAGGCGACGGGCGATCAACGCGGTATCGCAATACACATCGGCGCCGACCTGCAACACCGGGGTCTTCCGATAGCCGCCGGTCAGCGCCACCAGGTCCGGCTTGGGCATCACCGGCGGAATCATCACCGAGCGCCAGGACAGTTGCTTGAAACCGAGCAGCAGGCGCGCCTTCTCGGCGAAGGGCGAAGTGGGATAGTGATGCAGGATCAGCTCTGACATGGGCGCCTCCGGGCGGATGTGAGGCACCAGCTTAGCGCGGCTGGGAAAACGCGCCTATGACAATCCGGGACATGAAGGGCACCCCATCGCCTGGCCCGATGGGCCTGGCGAGGGGCGCGCTCAATCCAGCCGGCACCCCTGGCGGGTGATGGTCATCCGCCGGTACGCCGCACGCGGCGCCTCGCGCGTCTCCAGGGCGGCGAGGAACTCCCGGGGACGGTCCAGCGGCAGGCCGGTGAGGAAGGCGCTATCCAGCTCCCACCAGCGCGAGGCGAGCAGACCCTCGATGATCTCCGGCGGATGCCGGTAGCGGATCACCTGCGCCGGGGTGCCGGCGACGATGGCGTAGGGCGGCACGTCGCGAGTGACCACGGCGCGCGTGGCGATGATCGCCCCGGTCCCGACCTTGACCCCTTCCATCACCATCGCGCTGTGTCCGATCCAGACGTCGTGGCCGATTTCCGCGTAGCTCAGCGCCGGCTCGTAGCGCAGCGCGGTGCCGGTGTGCTGGAAGGGGTGGCTGCTCACCCAGTCGCTGGGATGGGTGTGTTTTTCCTGGCCGATGAAGCAGTCCGAGCCGATCGAGCAGAAACGCCCGATGGACGCCACCAGGGACAGGTCGGTGCCGCTGCGCACATAGCTGTAGGCGCCGATCTCCAGCCTCGGCGGGACGATGCGCAGGTGGCCGAGTTCGACCTGCTCCTCGAGCACCAGCGTGGTGCGCTTGCCGACACTGGCCGGGCCGCCGGCCAGCTTGCAGCCGCGGCGGCGGATCCAGCGTTTCCACCAATGATTCTTCAGGTAACCCACGAATACCCCATGACCGCAGATGAACGTCCTAGATTGCCGGCTCGCCGACCTCGCGCAACACCGGTACGCCGACCAACAGGCGCTCCTTGGCGCGCTTGCTCAGGGCCTTGATCGCCCGCTCGCGGCGCAGGGCGTCGCCCTTGCTGGCGCAGGCCTCGACGTAGACCAGCGCGCGGGCGGGGCTGGAATGGAAGAACCGCGCGCCCTTGCCGCTGCAATGAGTGTCGAAGCGGCGCAGCGGATCGTCGCTGATGCCGCAGTACAACGCGCCGTTTTCCGCCCTCACCAGGTAGACCGACCAACACTTCCTGATCGCCGCCGTGGCGGCCGTCGCCTCACTCACTCCAGACCCGCTCCCGCATCCGCTCGCAATACGCCACCAGGCGCGGATAGCCTCGCGCCACATGGCTGAGCGGGGTATCCAGGGTCGCCTCGATGAGGTTGGCGAGGATACCGTAAGCGGCGGCATCGGCGCTGCACGGATGTTCGCCGCCGTAGTACGGGACCTGGCCGAGCAGGCCGTCGAGGGCATCGAGGTCGTCGCGGGCGAAGGCCAGCAGTTCGTCCCTGCCGTGGACCCCGAGTCCCTGCGCCCTGAGGGTAGCGCGGACCTTGCGGCGCATGGCCCAGGCCACTGCGTCGCGCACGCCGAATGGCAGCGAGCCGAAGAACACCGGCTTGAGCACGCGCCAGCTGTCCTCGTCGAACCAGCGGAAATACAGCATCAGGTAGTACAGGTGTTCGTCGCACAGGCGCGTGATCGCCCGTGCCCAGCCCTTGCCTCGGGCGTCCAGGCCAGCGTCGAGAGTGACCCCGTAGCGCTCGCCGAGGGTACGGATGACGATCTCGCTGTCGCCGATCGCCTCGCCCTCGATACGCACGTAGGGCAGCTTGCCCTTGGGCGCCTTGCGCGGGTCGCTGACGACCTTCACCTGGTACTCCAGGCCGGCCAGGCGCAACCAGGTTTCCAGTTTCAGGCAGTAGGGACTGGCATTGGGTACGTTGAATGCGGCGGGGAACTGGAAGAGCGTGATCATCGCGGCGTCCTGCGGGTTGTCCGCGGCGAGCTTAGGAGATTATCCGCGCTTCGGCCACCGACAGCCTCAGCCGGCCGCCGGATGGGCAGCCTGGTAGGCGGCCAGGCCCTTGCGCGCCTGCCCGCGGATCGCCCGCTGCACCGGCGGCGCCCAGCCCAGCAGCAGGCCCTTGGCGCCAAGCGCCTGGCGGCTCCAGCGCCACAGGTCGAACTGGTCGCGATGCTCGACGATCAAACCGTCGGCGAAGCGGAAACGGGCCTCGATGCGATTCTCCACCCTGCGCCCGGTCTGGGTGAACAGGTAGTGGGCCACCCATTGCGCACGCCCCTCGTTCTGGTCGGCGCGGACGTTCGCGTAGTCCAGGCGGAAGTCCCGCGCCCGGCTGGTCAGCAGGCGCCACATATCGCCCACCTCGCGCCCACGCAGTTCGCCGAAGGCCGGGTCGTGGAAGGTCGCCTGGGGGGCGTAGCAGGCCGCCATGGCCTCGCCGTCGAGGCGCTGGAAGGCCTGGTAGAAGCGCTCGATCAGTTCGGCGTTGGGGTGGGCCATGCGGGGTTCCTTGCGATGAGAGGGACTTGCCAGGCGTCCCCACGCGGGAACGCCGTCGCGCCGGGTCGTTTCAGCCGAACCACTCGCGGGCGCTGCGCCAGAGGCAGATACCGACGAAATAGGCCGAGGCGGCGAACCACAGGCCGAGCAGGATCGGCAGGTCGGCCGGCTGCTGGACGATCAGCAGACCGCTGCTGATCAGCCAGACGAAGGTCACCGCGATGTTCAACGGCATGAACTGGCGCACGCGGAACGGGTGGAGGAACTTCATCCGGGTCAGGGTCAGGGCGGCCAGCACCAGCACCGTGACGAGGTTGACCCAGGGGTGCAGGTCGAGCACGTAGAAGTACACCGCCACCACGTTCCAGGCGGCCGGGAAGCCAACGAAGTAGTTGTCGGTGCTCTTCATGTTGACGTTGCAGAAGCAGAACAGCGACGAAACCAGAATCACGCCCACCGCCAGCAGTTCGAAATGCTCCGGCAGGGGGATGTAGCGGTAGATGAAGATGGCCGGGATGAACACGTAGGTCAGGTAGTCGATCACCAGGTCGAGCACCGAGCCGTCGAAATGCGGCAGCATTTCCTTGACTTCGTACTTGCGCGCCAGGGTGCCGTCGAGGCCGTCCACCAGTAGGGCCAGGCCAAGCCAGAGCAGGCAGGCCTGGGGTTTGTTGTCGACCAGCGCGAGCAGGGCCAGCAAGGCCAGGATCACGCCGCTGGCGGTGACGGCGTGGACGCCCCAGGCCTTGGCTTTGTTGATGGGAGTCATCGATAGGTTCACGGGCAATTCTCTTGTTCGGTGTTCGGCATGACGCGTCGCTCTATAGTGCACCGGCACCGGTGCGTCTGTCTGTTATCGGATTGTCGGTGCTGGCGAGAGTTCAGCCAGCCCCCCGCCGGTCAGCGGATCGGCGGCGCATAGTGCAGGCCGCCGAGATTCCATTGCGCGTTGAGGCCGCGCGGCATCTTCAGCGGGCTGCCGTCGCCGACGTTGCGGGCGAAGATCTCGCCATAGTTGCCGACCTGGCGCACCATCTGCACCACCCAGTCGCGCGGCAGTTGCAAGTCCTTGCCAGCGTCGCCCTCGCTGCCGAGCAGGCGGGCGACGTCCGGGTTGCGGCTGTCCCTGGCCTGGCGCTCGACGTTGCTCGAGGTGACCCCCAGCTCTTCCGCGTTGAGCAGGCCGTACAGGGTCCAGCGGACGATGTTGAACCAGGCTTCGTCGCCCTGCCGCACGGCCGGGCCGAGCGGCTCCTTGGAGATCACTTCCGGCAGCACCACGTACTGCTCCGGCTTGGCCAGCTTCAGGCGCTGGGCGTAGAGCTGCGACTGGTCGGAGCTGAGCACGTCGCACTGCCCCGCCTCCAGGGCACGGGCGCTCTTCTCGTAGCTGTCGTCGAGCACCGCCTTGTAGCGGATGCCGTGGGCCCGGAAGTAGTCCGCCACGTTCAGCTCGTTGGTGGTGCCGGACTGGATGCACACCGTCGTGTCCTTCAGTTCGCGGGCGCTGGACACGCCGAGCTTGCGATTGACCAGGAAGCCCTGGCCGTCGAAATAGGTGACGCCGGTGAAGTGGATGCCCAGCGCGGTATCCCGCGAGCTGGTCCATGAGGTGTTGCGCGACAGCAGGTCGACCGTGCCGGACTGCAACGCCGAAAACCGCTCGGTGGCGGACAGCGGGGTGAAGCGCACCTTCTCGGCGTCGCCGAACAGCGCGGCGGCCAGCGCCCGGCAGATGTCGACGTCGAGCCCCTTGAAACGGCCCTTGGCGTCGGCGTAGGAGAACCCCGGCAGGCCGTCGCTGACGCCGCACTGCACGTAGCCCTTGCGCTTCACCGCATCCAGCGTCGCACCGGCCTCGGCCGTGGCGCTGGCGCCGAGGCAGACGGCGGCCAGCAGCAGCCAGGTACCTTTCATTATTGTCATCTGTTCGCCACTCCCTTCGCCGCCCCTGGGTGAACCGCCGGCCCCGCGCCGGTCGCTTCCCGGGCCGGTCGCCGCACTGTAACCGCAAGCGCCGCGGCACCGGCAGGGGCAGCCGGCGGTGCGACGGCGGCGGGCGACGAACGGCGTGCCCGGCGCACTTCCCTTAGCAAAGCGCATCCGCGGGAAATTGGCGAATGCATGATCTGCGACAATCTGGCCGACTTGCGAGCGGGAAAGCGCCTGTTGTCGAATGGTCCTCCCATTCCGAACGCATATGCCCCCTGCCTGGAGCCGTTATGAGCGAACCCCTGATCCTCGATGCCCCGAATGCCGACGCCTGCATCATCTGGCTGCACGGCCTGGGCGCCGACCGTACCGACTTCAAGCCGGTGGCCGAAGCCCTGCAGGTGGTCCTGCCGAGCACCCGCTTCATCCTCCCCCAGGCGCCGAGCCAGGCGGTGACGGTCAATGGCGGCTGGGTCATGCCGAGCTGGTACGACATCCTTGCCTTCAGTCCGGCGCGGGCCATCGACGAAGACCAGTTGAACGCCTCCGCCGACCAGGTCATCGCCCTCATCGATGAACAGCGCGCCAAGGGCATCGCCGCCGAGCGGATCATCCTCGCCGGTTTCTCCCAGGGCGGCGCGGTGGTCCTGCATACCGCCTTCCGCCGCTACGCCCAGCCGCTCGGCGGGGTGCTGGCGCTATCCACCTACGCGCCGACCTTCGACGACCTGGCGCTGGACGAGCGCCACAAGCGGATTCCGGTCCTGCACCTGCATGGCAGCCAGGACGACGTGGTCGACCCGGCGCTCGGCCGCGCGGCCCATGACGCCTTGCAGGCGCAGGGTGTGGAGGTGGGCTGGCACGACTACCCGATGGGCCACGAGGTGTCCCTGGAGGAAATCCACGACATCGGCGCCTGGCTGCGCAAGCGCCTCTGACGCCCGGAGCTTCTCTCAGACAGCGTGCAGCCGGTAGTTCAGCGCGTAGCCGCCGAGCAGCTCTTCCAGCGCCGCCCGGCGTCTTTCGTCGAGCGCGGGAACGTGCAGGTGGGCGAGCTGGCCGTGGCGCTCGTCGGCGACCACCTCCACGCGGATATCCTCGGCGATCCTCCGGCTTTCCTCCTCCAGCACCCGGCGGATCGCGTCCAGGCGCAGCGCCGGCTTGAAGGTCTTGCCCACCGCGGTGACCGGCATGCTCTCGATCAGCCAGACATCCTTGGGCACCGCCGCGCGCTCCGGTACGTGGCGGCTGGCGTGTTCCAGCAGCTCTTCCTCGCTGGCGCTGGCGCCGGGCTTGAGCTGGATATACGCCACCGGCAGCTCGCCGGCCTTGGCGTCCGGCTTGCCCACCGCCGCCGCCAGGGCCACGGCCGGATGCCGGTGCAGCGCTTCTTCGATCATCTGTGGGTCGATGTTGTGGCCACCGCGAATGATCAGGTCCTTGCTGCGCCCGGTGAGCCAGATGTAGCCGTCCTCGTCGATACGACCGAGGTCGCCGGTATTGAACCAGCCATCGCCGATCCAGATATCGCGGTTCCGGTCCTGTTGCAGGTAGCCCTTGAACACCGTCGGGCCCTTCAGGCAGAGGTTGCCCACCTCGTTCGGCGCGGCATCGCGCAGGTAATTGCCCTCGCCGTCGAGCACCGCGACCTTCACCTGGCAGTACGGCAGGCGCAGGCCGATCGAACCGGGCCGGCGCTCGCCGCCACGCGGGTTGCAACTGGTGCCGCAGGTACCTTCGGTGAGGCCGTAGCCTTCGATCACCTTGAGCCCGGTACGCGCCTCGAACTGGCGGATCAGCTCCACCGGCATCGGCGCCGCGCCGCACAGGGCGAAACGCAGGCTGGACAGGTCGCGGCCATCGCTGGGGACCTGCAGCAACGCCGCGTAGATGGTCGGCACGCCACTGAAGCTGGTGACCCGGTAGCGCTCCACCAGCTTCCAGAAGTCCTGGATCAGGGTCGGATTGCGGTAGCCCTGGGGCCCGGCCAGGAGCACCTGGGCGCCGCGATGGAAGGGCGCCAGGCCGGTAACCATCACGCCGTTGACGTGGAACAGCGGCAGGCCACAGAGCAGCACGTCGTCCACCCCGTAGTCGGCGTTCAGGCCCATGATCTCGGCCATCGCCACCTCGTTGAAGTGGCTGTGCGGCGCCAGCTTCGGCGTGCCGGTGGTGCCGCCGGTGTGGAAATAGGAAGCGACGTCGTCCGGATGGATCGCCCGTCCGCTCTCCAGGCGGTCTGCCGGGCAGTCGGCGATCAGCGTATCGAAGTCCAGCACGCCCTCCGGCAGCGGCCCGCGCTGGGCCTTGAGCGCCTCGCGCTGCGGCGCCGGCAACAGGTTGGCCGGATCGACCACGACGATCGCGTACAGCTCCGGCAACTGGGCGCGCAGGCCGGCGACCTTCTGCCACAGGTCGGTGCCGGGGAACGGCGCCAGGGTCACCAGCACCCGGGTGTTGGAGGCGCGGATCAGCTCGGCGATGTGCTCCGGCTCCAGCAGCGGGTTGATCGCATTGACGATCCCGGCGGCCTCGCCGCCCCAGATCACGTAGTGGGTCTGCGGCAGGTTGGGCAGCAGGAAGGACACCGCCTGGTGGCTTTCCAGGCCCAGCCGGTGCAAGGCGTTGGCGGTCTGGGTGACGCGGGCGAACAGCTCGGCATAGCTGATCCGCAACGGTTCTTCGGCGGCGCTGCCATGCAGCAGGCAGCTCAGGGCGATACGCTGGCCGTGGCGCTGGGCCGAGCGTTGCAACAGTTCGTAGGTGCTGGACGGCAGGTCGCGCTGTTCCAGCGGCACGCGTTCCAGGGCTTCGATATCGCTCAGCCCGGCGATCGATGGGGACGGATTCATGGTTTTCTTGTTCTTCCGTTGGTGAGTGGGCGGACACTCGCCGGATCGCTCCGGCACCGTCCCGAAGATGCCACCCCCGTCGCCGCCCTACCGTTGTCTTTTTGTAGCGCGCCGCCGGTCGCGCGCACGAGCCCTCCCGGAGGCTGCCCCGGGAGCTTCGCGCAGCCCCCTCCAGGCCCCGTCCGGCCAGGCCTGGAAGGCGCCGGCCAAGCATGGATTTCTCCCCGCTGGCAACATGCTTTACACTGGCGCCCGTTCATTCCTTAACCACTACGAGATCGCCGTGCTCAAAGCACTCAAGAAAATCTTCGGCAAGGCCGACGGAACCCAGCCGCAGAGCGGTTCCTCCCCGGTCCCGCAAGGCCCTGCCGGCGCTACCGCGAAAGGTTCCGCCCCCACCGGCGAAAAGCCGACCGAGAAACGCCCACGCAAACCGCGCGCCCCGCGCGCCGACAACGAGTCCGGCGCCCCGCGCGCCGTTGAAAAGACCGAGAAAGGCGAAAAGCCCGCCAAACCCGCCGCCAAAGAAGGCCGGGACGCCAAGCCGCGCAGCGACAAGCCGCGCCGCGAACGCAAGCCGAAGCCGGTGGACAACTGGAAGCTGGAAGACTTCGTGGTCGAACCGCAGGAAGGCAAGACCCGCTTCCACGACTTCAACCTCGCCCCGAGCCTGATGCACGCCATCCATGACCTCGGCTTCCCCTACTGCACGCCGATCCAGGCGCAGGTACTGGGCTTCACCCTGCGCGGCCAGGACGCCATCGGCCGCGCCCAGACCGGTACCGGCAAGACCGCCGCGTTCCTCATCTCGATCATCACCCAGTTGCTGCAGACCCCGCCGCCGAAAGAGCGCTACATGGGCGAGCCGCGCGCGCTGATCATCGCCCCGACCCGCGAACTGGTGGTACAGATCGCCAAGGACGCCGCGGCGCTGACCAAGTACACCGGGCTGAACGTGATGACCTTCGTCGGCGGCATGGACTTCGACAAGCAACTCAAGCAGCTGGAAGCGCGCTTCTGCGACATCCTGGTAGCCACCCCCGGCCGTCTGCTGGACTTCAACCAGCGCGGCGAGGTGCACCTGGACATGGTCGAGGTGATGGTCCTCGACGAAGCCGACCGCATGCTCGACATGGGCTTCATCCCGCAGGTCCGGCAGATCATCCGGCAGACCCCGCACAAGGGCGAACGCCAGACCCTGCTGTTCTCGGCGACCTTCACCGACGACGTGATGAACCTCGCCAAGCAGTGGACCGTCGATCCGGCGATCGTCGAGATCGAGCCGGAGA
Organism: Pseudomonas sp. HMSC063H08; assembly: GCF_001813645.1. Classification (NCBI taxonomy): domain Bacteria; kingdom Pseudomonadati; phylum Pseudomonadota; class Gammaproteobacteria; order Pseudomonadales; family Pseudomonadaceae; genus Pseudomonas; species Pseudomonas sp. HMSC063H08. The sequence goes on along the minus strand of NZ_KV813372.1, from coordinate 122,224 downwards.
ACGTCGCCAGCGATACCGTCGAGCAGCATGTCTACGCCGTGGCCGGCAGCGACAAGTACAAGCTGCTGTACAACCTGGTGGCACAGAACAACTGGGAACGGGTGATGGTCTTCGCCAACCGCAAGGACGAAGTCCGCCGCATCGAGGAACGCCTGACCAAGGACGGCATCAGCGCCGCCCAGATGTCCGGCGACGTACCGCAGCACAAGCGCATCCGCACCCTGGAAGGCTTCCGCGAAGGCAAGATCCGCGTCCTGGTGGCAACCGACGTGGCCGGCCGCGGCATCCACATCGACGGCATCAGCCATGTGATCAACTTCACCCTGCCGGAGGACCCGGACGACTACGTGCACCGTATCGGTCGTACCGGCCGCGCCGGCGCCTCGGGCACCTCGATCAGCTTCGCCGGCGAGGACGATGCCTTCGCCCTGCCGCCGATCGAAGAACTGCTGGGCCGCAAGATCACCTGCGAGATGCCGCCGGCCGAACTGCTCAAGCCGGTACCGCGCAAGCACTGAACGCAGGCGTGGAGAAAAAAGGCGAAGCCATCCGGCTTCGCCTTTTTCGTTTCTGCGACACGCAGGTGCCGCCGTCGGTCATCGAGGCGGGTCGGCGCTTGCCCGGCAATACCTTAAAGTCCAGAATGGACAAATTGTTTACATCCATTCCGGAGATCGCATGAGCGCCGCCACTCCCCTGATCGTCCAGCAGGCCGAAGCCGAGCAACTGCTCGCCCGTATCGACGTCCTCCAGGCCATGCGCCAGCTGTTCCTCGACCTGGCCGCCGGCCAGGCGCTCCAGCCGGCCCAGCAACTGGTGGAGTTCCCCGCCGGTCGCGGCGACTTCATCAACTACCTCGGCGTGCTCGCCCAGGAACAGGTCTACGGAGTCAAGACTTCACCCTACATCGTTCGCGAACAGGGCCCGTTGGTCACCGCCTGGACCCTGCTGATGTCGATGCAGACCGGCCAGCCCTTGCTGCTCTGCGATGCCGCCCGGCTGACCACCGCGCGCACCGCCGCCACCACCGCCGTGGCGGTGGATGCCCTGGCTCCGGCCGAGGCCGGCCGCCTGGCGCTGATCGGCAGCGGACCGGTAGCCCATGCCCACCTGCAATACGTGAAGGGCCTGCGTGACTGGCAGGGCGTGCGAGTCCATTCGCCGTGCCTGGACGAGCGCCGCCTGCAAAGCCTGCGCGCCATCGACCCGCGCGCCGAAGCCGCCGGCAGCCTGGAGGAAGCGCTGGACGAAGCCGATGTGATCCTGCTCTGCACCTCCTCGGCCCGAGCAGTGATCGACCCGCGCCAACTCAAGCGCCCGGCGCTGGTCACCTCGATCAGCACCAACGCGCCCCGCGCCCATGAGGTACCGGCGGAAAGCCTGGCGGCCATGGACGTCTATTGCGACTACCGGCACACCACCCCAGGCTCCGCCGGCGAGATGCTGATCGCCGCCGAACAGCATGGCTGGAGCCCCGAGGCGATCCGCGGCGACCTCGCCGAACTGCTCAGCGGCCAGGCGCCACGTCCGGAATACCGGCGCCCGGCGTTCTTCCGCTCGATCGGCCTGGGCCTGGAAGACGTAGCCCTGGCCAACGCCCTCTACCGCCTGCGCCAGGCAGGCTGATCGCGCGATGCAGGAGAGCAGCATGATCGAAGCGGATTACCTCGTCATCGGTGCCGGCATCGCCGGCGCATCCACCGGCTACTGGCTGTCGGCCCACGGCCGGGTCGTGGTGCTGGAGCGCGAGGCGCAGCCCGGCTACCACTCCACCGGCCGCTCCGCCGCGCACTACACGGTGGCCTACGGCACACCCCAGGTGCGCGCGCTCACCGCCGCCAGCCGGGCCTTCTTCGACAACCCGCCGGCCGGCTTCTGCGAGCATCCGCTGCTCAGCCCGCGTCCGGAAATGGTGGTCGACTTCAGCGACGATCCGGAAGAACTCCGCCGTCAATACGAAAGCGGCAAGGCGCTGGTGCCGCAGATGCGCCTGCTGGACGCGGAACAGGCCTGCTCGATCGTGCCGGTGCTGCGTCGCGACAAGGTCTTCGGCGCCACCTACGACCCCACCGGCGCCGACATCGATACCGACGCCCTGCACCAGGGCTACCTGCGCGGCATCCGCCGCAACCAGGGGCAGGTCCTGTGCAACCACGAAGCGCTGGAGATCCGCCGGGTCGACGGCGCCTGGGAAGTCCGCTGCGACGCCGGCAGCTACCGCGCGGCGGTGCTGGTCAACGCCGCAGGCGCCTGGTGCGACGCCATCGCCGGGCTGGCCGGCGTCCGCCCGCTGGGCCTGCAGCCCAAGCGCCGCTCGGCCTTCATCTTCGCCCCGCCGCCGGGCATCGACTGCCACGACTGGCCGATGCTGGTCAGCCTCGACGAATCCTTCTACCTGAAGCCGGACGCCGGCATGTTGCTCGGCTCGCCGGCCAACGCCGATCCGGTCGAGGCCCACGACGTGCAGCCCGAGCAACTGGACATCGCCACCGGCATGTACCTGATCGAAGAAGCCACCACCCTCACCATTCGCCGTCCGGAACACACCTGGGCAGGGCTGCGCTCGTTCGTCGCCGACGGCGACCTGGTGGCCGGCTACGCCGCCGATGCGGAAGGCTTCTTCTGGGTCGCCGCCCAGGGCGGCTACGGTATCCAGACCTCGGCGGCGATGGGCGAGGCCAGCGCCGCGCTGATCCGCCACCAGCCGCTGCCGGCGCACCTGCGCGAGCACGGCCTGGACGAGGCGATGCTGTCGCCGCGCCGCCTGTCCCCCTGATGACCCGGCGGCGGGTTTGCGGCACACTCGCCTCGCCCGCCGTCCCACGAGAGTTCCTGCGCATGAGCCCGAGCCAAGACCCCAGCCTGGAGAACTACCGGGCGATCGCCGACGGCATCGCCACCCTGTTCTTCCCCCACGCCGAAGTGGTCCTGCACGACCTGCGCAGCCAGCGGGTCGACTACATCGCCAACAACCTGTCCAAGCGCGAGGTCGGCGACGACTCGGCGCTGGAAGACATGCTCGAAGGCGATAGCGACGAGCGCAACATCGGTCCCTACGAGAAGCTCAACTGGGACGGGCAGAAGATCCGCTCGGTCAGCACCGTGCTGCGCGACTCCGCCGGCCAGCCGCTGGCGGTGCTGTGCATCAACCTGAACATCAGCCTGTTCGAGAGCGCCAAGGCGGCACTCGACCTGTTCCTCTCGCCGAGCAAGCTGATCCCGCAACCGGACGCGCTGTTCCGCGACGACTGGCAGGAGCGCATCAACACCTTCCTGCACGGCTGGCTGCGGCAGCGCCAGCTCGGCTTGAACCTGCTGACCCGCGAGCACAAGCGCGAACTGGTCCTGGCCCTGCACGCCGAGGGCGCGTTCAAGGGCAAGAGCGCGGCCAACTATGTGGCCAACGTGCTGAACATGGGCCGGGCGACGGTCTACAAGCACCTCAAGGAGCTGAAGGAAGGCGGCGACTGACGGCAGCCGCCGCCGGCGAGCGGTCAGTCGCCGTAGATGTCACTCTTGAAGTACTTGCCCTCGATGCGCTTGTAGGTCCCGTCGGCACGAATCGCGTCGATCGCCGCGTTGAGCTTGCCGACCAGCTCGGCGTCCCCCTTGCGCACCGCGATCCCGGCGCCCTCGCCGAAGTATTTCGGGTCCTTGAACTCCGGCCCGACGAAAGCGTAGCCCTTGCCGCGCGGGGTATCGAGGAAGCCGGTCTGCAGCGGGATGGAGTCGGCGAAGGTGGCGTCGAGGCGGCCGGCCACCAGGTCCAGGTAGATCTCGTCCTGGCTGGTGTAGCGCACCACTTCGGCACCGGCCTTGGCCAGCACCGCGCTGGCGAAGCGGTCGGCGGTAGCGCCGCGCTGCACGCCGATGCGCTTGCCGGCCAACTGGCTGAAGCTGTCGTCGAGCTGGGCGCCTTCCTTCATCACCAGGCGGCCCGGCGTGAAGTAGTACTTGTGGGTGAAGTCCACCGAGCGCCGGCGCTCCTCGGTGATGGTGATGGAGGACAGCGCGGCGTCTATCTTGCGAACTTTCAGCGAGGGAATCAGGCCGTCGTACTCCTGCTCGATCCACTGGCACTTCACCTGCATCTGCGCGCACAGCGCGTTGCCGATGTCGTAGTCGAAGCCGGCCAGTTCGCCTTCGGCGGTCTTGAAGGAAAACGGCGGGTAGGCGGCCTCGATGCCGATCCGCAGGTTGCCATCGGCGGCGACGGCGGATCCGCTGGCGAGCACGCCGAGCAGCAGGCCTCCCAGCAGGTTCTTGGTGTTCAGCGACTTGATCATGGACGACTCCAGGGGTGACGAAGGTGCGCCCGCGGCCCGGGCAGGAAACAGACGGTGATCCGCCTTTATACTTTTCGTCCAATCTGGACCAAAAAGTATACATCGTCAATCGCCGTCCCTCCTCCGCTACCCCTCCTTACCTCCTTCGAGGAATAGGCCCGCCGGCCCGCGGGACTTAGTCTTGAGCCATACACAGCCACCCGCGAGGTGTTCCGCTACGCAGACATCACCCCCTTGCTCCATTTCAGCTATCACGGTTAAGGCTCTATTTACGCCTGGATCCCCGCGTCACGCTCATGCCGCGGGGATTTTTTCGTCCCGCCGCCGCCCTTCTGAATTCGCTATATAGATAAATAATTCCGAATTGCTCTTAATGGGTATTTACCCTGATGAATATTTCATAGATCGTTATGTAAAAAAATACATAACGAGATCGCCGCTACCATGCAAAACCTTCTTTCCAACCGGCTGGTCCCCAGCCTGGCACTGTCCCTGCTGGGCGCTGCCACTGCCCAGGCGGAGACGCCGATCGCGCTTCCCGACATGGAAGTCAGCACCTGGGGCAATTCCCTCAGCCCGCCGGACAGCGTCGCCCGCGAAGACTTCCAGCGCTTCGACCGCCGCGACGTCGGCGAGGCGCTGAACACCCTCCCCGGCGTCTACCTGCAAGGCGGCGGCAACCGCAACGAACGCCAGGTCAGCGTACGCGGCTTCGACTCGCGCCAGGTGCCGCTGTTCATCGACGGCGTGCCGGTCTACGTGCCCTACGACGGCAACATCGACCTCGGCCGCTTCCTCACCTCGGACCTGGCCGGCATCGAAGTGTCCAAGGGCTACGCCTCGCTGTTGCAGGGGCCGAACATGCTCGGCGGGGCGATCAACCTGGCGACCCGTCGCCCGACCCGCCCCTTCGAGGCCGGCTTCGGCCTCAGCCAGGGCTGGGCGCGCGACGCAGGGCGGGTCGGCCGGGCGGCGGATTTCTCCCTCGGCGGCAAGGGCCGCCAGGGCTTCTTCCAGGCCAGCGGCGCCTGGCTCGACCGCGACGCCCGCGCCCTCCCCGGCGGCCTGCGCGACAGCGACGACCTGGGTAGCCACGGCGAACGCGCCAACTCGGCCAGCCGCGACGCCCGCGGCACCCTGAAGCTGGGCCTGACGCCCAATGCCAGCGACGAATACGTGCTGACCTACTTCAAGCAGGACGGCGACAAGCAGTCGCCACCCTACGCCGGCAGCGATCCGTCGTTCCAGAGCCGCTACTGGCGCTGGCCGGACTGGAACAAGGAAGGCCTGTACTTCAACTCCAGCACCCAGCTCGGCGAACGCACGCGCCTGCGTACGCGCCTCTACCGCGACACCTTCCAGAACACCCTGGAGCAGTACAACAGTCGCGCCGACCTGGAGGCCCGCAAGGGCAGTCGCAGCCAGTACGACGACTGGTCCGACGGCGCCGGGGTGGAACTCAGCCAGGGCCTGCGCGAGGACGACAGCCTGGCCTTCGCCCTGCACTGGAAGCAGGACGTCCACCGCGAACGCCAGGACCGCGGGCCCTGGGGGCGCTTCGAAGACCGCACCTGGTCGCTCTCCAGCGAATACCAGTGGGCCCTCGACGCGGCCACGCGGATGATCTTCGGGGTCAGCTACGACTGGCGGGAAAGCCTGGAGGCACGGGAGTACAAGACCGACCGCCAGGGCCGGACCAGCGAGAAGGAATACCCGGACAACGACGCCGAGGCGTTCAACTGGCAATGGAGCCTGGTGCATCCGCTCGACGAAGCCAGCGAAGTCCAGCTGAACCTGGCCGACCGTAGCCGCTTCGCCACCCTCAAGGACCGCTACACCACCTTCCGCCCCGCCGTCGGCCAGACCGTGCTGGTCAACCCCGACCTCGACCCGGAGCGCGCGCGCCTGGTCGAACTGCGCTACCGCCGCGCCTTCGGCCAGGACACCACGCTGGACCTCGCGCTGTTCCACAACCGGGTGCGCGATGCCATCCAGGCCACCGACCTCGGGCCGAACCTGGCGCAGAACCGCAATGTCGGCGAGATCGTCTACCAGGGCCTCGACCTGGGCCTGCGCGGCAGGCCTGCGCAGCGCCTGGAGCTGGGCGCCAACTACAGCTGGATCGACAGCGACTGGCGCAGCAGCGAGGCCGGCGTGGTCACCGGCCTGCCGCGCCACAAACTGTTCGCCTGGGCCGACTGGCAAGCCCTGGAGCCGCTGCACCTGGTGCTCAGCGGCGAAGCCCGTTCCCGGACCTACAGCGATACCGGCGGCAGCCGGCGCGCCGCCGGCTTCGCGCTGCTCAACCTGCATGGCGAATACCAGGCCAGCCGCGAACTGGCCCTGAGCCTGGCGCTGAACAACCTGGCGGATCGCCGATACGCCTACAACGAAGGATTCATCGAAGAAGGACGCACCCTATGGCTCGGCATGAAATACCGCTATTGAAACGCCTCGCACTGGCCGCCCTGTGCACGGCCCTGCCCGCCCTCGGCGTCGCCGCGGACGCCTCGCTGCACGTGTACGGCGCGGTGCAGCGCGAGCTGCGCCTCGACCTCACCGCGCTACGCCAGCTACCGGCGCAAGACAGCGGCAAGCTGGCGATGGTCTGCCAGTCTGGCGCCCAGGTCGGCGCCGAGCGCGAGTACCGGGGGGTGCGCCTGAGCGACGTGCTGGACCAGGCCGGGCTGGACATGCCCGGCCACCAGGACGCGCGGCGCAGCTATGTGGTCGCGCGCAGTTCCAGGGACGGTTATGCCGTGGTGTTTTCCTGGGGCGAGCTGTACAACAGCGAGGCCGGCGACGAGATCCTGGTGGCCTACCAGAAGAACGGCCTCGCCCTGGATCCTGGCGAAGGCCCGCTGGCGCTGGTCTCGACAGGCGATCTGCGCAGCGGCCCGCGCCACGTCAAGTGGCTCGACGGCCTCGAGGTGGTGCGCCTGCCACGAGGCCCGCTGGCTACGCCCTGAGTCGCCTCAGCCGCCGCTCATGTTCATGAAGCGCAGCACCTGCACCTCGCCGGCGGCGCTGAATTCATGGCGCGCCGGCTTGCGCTGGAGCGCCTCGCCGATCGCTTCCAGCAACGGCCCGTCGTGCAGCGGGTGGCGGCGCAGCAGCGCGCGCAGGTCGAGCGAATGCTCGTGGCCGAGGCACAGCAGCAGGCGGCCCTCGACGGTCAGGCGCAGGCGGTTGCAGGTGGCGCAGAAGTTGTGCGAGTGCGGCGAGATGAAGCCGATGCGTGTCTGCGGATGCTCGACCAGGCGCACGTAGCGCGCCGGCCCGCCGCTCTGCTCGGCGCTGTCGAGCAAGGCGTGGCGCTGGGCGATCAGCGCGCGTACTTCGTCGCTGGAGCAGAAGCTCTCGCCACGTTCGCGGCCGACCTGGCCAAGCGGCATCTCCTCGATGAAGCTGATATCCAGGCCGCGGGCGATGGCGAAGTCCACCAGCGCCGGCACCTCATCGGCGTTGCGCCCCTTCATCACCACCGCGTTCAGCTTGATCCGGCGGAAACCGGCGGCCTGGGCGGCGTCGATGCCGGCCAGCACCTTGTCCAGCTCGCCGTTGCGGGTGATCGCCCGGAAGCGCAGCGGATCGAGGGTGTCGAGGCTGATGTTGAGACGCGACAGGCCGGCGTCGTACAACGGCCGGGCGTAGCGCACCAGTTGCGAGCCATTGCTGGTCATGCACAGTTCGCGCAGCCCCGGCAGTGCCGCCAGGCGCTCGCACAGGCCGACGATGCCGGGCCGCACCAGCGGCTCGCCGCCGGTCAGGCGCAGCTTGCGCACGCCGCCGGCGACGAACAGCCGGGCGACCCGCTCGATCTCCTCCAGGGTCAGCACCTGCTGGCGCGGCAGGAAGCGCATGTCCTCGGCCATGCAGTAGACACAGCGGAAGTCGCAACGGTCGGTGACCGACAGGCGCAGGTAGTCGATCTGTCGGCCTTGGCCATCGATCCAGTCGGTCATGTCCTGGGTACTCCGATTGATGTGCGGGAGGAAGAGGGAAACAACGGCGCCGAAACCTATTGCACCAGCGCCCCATCCGCGCCCTCGAAGGCGAAGCCCTCGATGCAGGCGTCTCCCGCCAGCACGCCGATGTACTGCCCCACGGCCCGCTGCAACACTTGCGCTTGCAGGTGCGCGGCGATTTGCGCGCGGGCCGCGTCGAAGTCGAGCGGCTCGCCGCCCTCGCGCGCCAGCAGTTCCACCACATGCAGGCCATAGCGGCTTTCCAGCGGATGCTCCAGCAGCCCGGGCGCGCGGCGCAGCAGGCGCTTCTCGAATTCGGGGACGGTCTGCCCCGGCTCGATCCAGCCGAGGTCGCCGCCCGCCTCCTTCGACGGACAGGCGGAGAAACGCCGGGCCAGGTCGACGAAGCGCTCGGGATGCCCGCGCAACTCGTCGAGCAGCTCCGCGGCCTGCTTGCGCGCCGTCTCGCGGCCTTCCAGGTCGTCCGGCGCGCAGGCCAGCAGCACATGGCGCAATTGCAGGCGCCAGGGGCCGAGCAGGCGTCCCGGATTGGCCGCGTACCAGGTCCGGCAGGCGTCTTCGTCGGCTTCCGGGACCTGCACCTCTTCCTCCAGCAATTGGCGGATGCGCGCTTCCTCCGGCGTCTCGCCGTCTTCGCAGCGGGCCTCGATGCCCAGCGCGTCGGCCCGTTGCAGGAGCAACTGGCGGACGATCAGCGCACGGCAGGCGGCCTCCAGCGCCAGCGCGTAGCTGTCCGCCGGGTGGTATTGCAGTTCGCGGGCCAGCAGGTCTTCGCCGATGGCCACGCCGTTGACCTTCAGTTGCGGCAGTTCGACCTTCTCGACGCGTTCTTCGTAGTGGGAGCAACTCATGATCGATCACCTCGGTTCGGCGGGCCGGCGCCGGATGCGCCGGCCGCCCAGGGTTCAGGCAGGACGTTTCTGGCGCACGATCTGGTAGCGCCGGCCCAGGTACCACACCGGCGCGCTGACGATGTGCACCAGGCGGGTGAAGGGGAACAGCACGAACAGGGTCAGGCCCAGGCCGACGTGCAGCTTGTAGACCAGGCCCACCGGCGCGATGGCTTCGGCCGCCGCCAGCGGACGCAGGGTGACGATGGCCTGGGCCCAGTCGGCGAGCATCACCATCACCGAGCCGTCCATGTGATGGGTCGAGGCGACGATGGTGGAGAGGCCGAGGATCAGCTGGGCGTAGAGCACCAGCAGGATCATCAGGTCGGAGGCGTTGCCGGTGGCGCGCACCCGCGCGTCGGTCAGGCGGCGCAGGATCAGTCCGCTCAGGCCGATGAAGCAGAGCACGCCGAAGAAGCCGCCGGAGACCATCGCCAGCAGTTGCTTGTTCTCGGTGCTGATCAGGTGGTGGTAGACCGAGGCCGGGGTCAGCAGGCCGACGAAGTGGCCGGCGAGGATGAACAGCACGCCGACGTGGAACAGGTTGCTGTATACCCGCATGCCCTTCTTGCTGAGCATCTGGCTGGAACCGGCCTTCCAGGTGTACTGCGAGAGGTCGAAGCGCGCCCAGCTGCCGACCAGGCAGATCAGCAGCGCGACATAGGGATAGATCCCGAAGAACAGAAGATTGGTCGACATGCTCAGACTCCTTCGCGGGCCGCTCGATACTGCATCTGCGGTACCGGCTGGGCGACCCATTGCAATGGTTGTTCGGTGGACGCCGTCGGACGGCGGCCGCTGCTCGACGGGCAACCGCCGGCAGGGTCGGTGAAGCTCACCGGGGTTTCCTCCCAGGCCCGGTCGATGGCCTCCAGGCTGTCGTCGCGCTGTTCCTGGGCCTGGTCGCGACGCAACGCGCCGAGGTCCGGGCGCTCGCCGCCGAGTTCCAGCAACGCCTCGAAAATCGCCGCGTAGGCGCTGCCACGTTCCTCCAGGCGCAGCGCCAGCAGGCCGAGGATGTGCGCCACTTCGGCGAGCCCTTCGCTGGCCGCCGCGAACGGCAGCAGCGACAGGTATTCGAGGTACAGCGGCAGGTAGTCCGGCAGCTCCGGTACGTCGATCTGCAGGCCAGCCCCGGTATAGCGGTCGAGCAGGTCGACCATCGCCTGGCCACGGTCGCGGCTCTCGCCGTGGACGTGCTCGAAGAGCAGCAGCGAGACCGAGCGGCCGCGCTCGAAGAGACCGTCGTAGCGCGCCTGGACGTCCAGCAGGTCGCCCTGGCAGAGCTCGTTGAGCAGCGCCGCGAGGCCGTCGCGCAGCGCTTCCGGCAGTTCGCAGGTGCGGATCAGCGCATGCAGGCCGAGGCTCTCCTCGCGCAGCTCGGCGCGCGGGTAGTCCAGTAGCAGGGCGAGCAGGCGGAACAGTTGGCTGTGATCGTTCATGGCGCTCACTCCTGGATCTGCACGACCTGGATCACGTCGCGGCGGTTGGTCGGCTTGCCGCCGAACAGGTTGACGGCGGAGTTGCTGCCGCCGGAACAGCCGTTGCCGAAGCTGAAGCCGCAGCCGGAACGCTCGGCGAAGGCATCGGAAAGCGCTTCCTCGCGGTGCGCGCTGGGGATCACGAAGCGATCCTCGTAGTTGGCGATGGCCAGGTAGCGGTACATCTCCTCCACCTGCTCCACGCTCAACCCGACCTTGGCCAGTACCTCCAGGTCCTGGCGACCTTCGACGTGCTCGGCGCGCTTGTAGGCGCGCATCGCCAGCAGGCGCTTGAGCGCCAGCAGCACCGGCGCGGTGTCGCCGGCGGTGAGCAGGTTGGCCAGGTACTGCACGGGGATGCGCAGCGACTCCACGTCCGGGATCACCCCGTCGCTGCCGATGTGCCCCTCGGCGGCGGCGTTCTGGATCGGCGACAGCGGCGGCACGTACCAGACCATCGGCAGCGTGCGGTATTCCGGGTGCAGCGGCAGGGCCAGCTTCCAGTCCATCGCCAGCTTGTACACCGGCGACTTCTGCGCCGCCTCGATGACGCTGTCGGCCACCCCGTCCTTGCGCGCCTGGGCGATCACCGCCGGGTCGAACGGATCGAGGAAGATCTCCAGTTGCTTCTCGTACAGCTCGCGCTCGTTCTCGCAACTGGCCACTTCGTGGATGCGGTCGGCGTCGTAGAGCAGCACGCCGAGGTAGCGGATGCGCCCGACGCAGGTCTCCGAGCAGACGGTGGGCTGGCCGGCCTCGATGCGCGGGTAGCAGAAGATGCACTTCTCGGACTTGCCGCTCTTCCAGTTGAAGTAGATCTTCTTGTACGGACAACCGGAGATGCACATCCGCCAGCCGCGGCACTTGTCCTGGTCGATCAGGACGATGCCGTCCTCCTCGCGTTTGTAGATCGCCCCGCTCGGGCAGGACGCCACGCACGCCGGGTTCAGGCAGTGCTCGCAGAGGCGCGGCAGGTACATCATGAAGGTGTTCTCGTACTCACCGTAGATGTCCGCCTGGACCTGGTCGAAGTTCTTGTCCTTGCGCCGCTTGGCGAACTCGGTGCCGAGGATCTCCTCCCAGTTCGGGCCCCACTCGATCTTCTCCATGCGCTGCCCGGAGACCAGCGAGCGCGGGCGCGCCACCGGCTGGTGCTCGGCCTTGGGCGCGGTATGCAGGTGCTGGTAGTCGAAGTCGAACGGTTCGTAGTAGTCGTCGATCTCGGGCAGGTCCGGGTTGGCGAAGATGTTCGCCAGCACGCGGAACTTGCCGCCGATGCGCGGGCGGATCGAACCGTCCGCCGCGCGCACCCAGCCGCCCTTCCACTTCTCCTGGTTTTCCCATTCCTTCGGGTAGCCGATCCCGGGCTTGGTCTCGACGTTGTTGAACCAGGCGTACTCCATGCCTTCGCGGCTGGTCCAGACGTTCTTGCAGGTGATCGAGCAGGTGTGGCAACCGATGCATTTATCGAGGTTCAGCACCATGCCGACTTGCGAACGAATTTTCATGGCGTCTCTCCTCAAATGTCCTGGGGCAGCGGTTGCGGCAGGGCGTCGCCGCCGAGTCCGCCGTGGCGGGGTTCGTCCAGCCAGTCGACCTTGCTCATCTTGCGCACCACGACGAACTCGTCGCGGTTGCAGCCGACCGTGCCGTAGTAGTTGAAGCCCCAGGCCTGCTGGGCGTAGCCGCCGATCATGTGGGTCGGCTTGAGCACCACGCGGGTCACCGAGTTGTGGTGGCCGCCACGGGTGCCGGTGGTCTCGCTGCCGGGTACGTTCACGATGCGTTCCTGGGCGTGGTACATCATCACCATGCCGTCCTTGACCCGTTGGCTGACCACCGCGCGGCAGGTCGCCGCGCCGTTGGCGTTGAACACCTCGACCCAGTCGTTATCGACGATCCCGGCCTTGGCCGCGTCGTGCTCGCTGAGCCAGATGATCGGACCGCCGCGCGACAGGGTGAGCATCAGCAGGTTGTCGCTGTAGGTGGAGTGGATGCCCCATTTCTGGTGCGGGGTGATCCAGTTCAGGGTGATCTCCGGGTTGCCGTTGGGCTTCCTGTTCAACAGCTTCTCGGTGGTCCGGGTGTTGACCGGCGGCCGGTAGCTGACGAAGCCTTCGCCGAACGCCTGCATCCACGGGTGGTCCTGGTAGAACTGCTGGCGACCGGTGATGGTGCGCCACGGGATCAGCTCGTGGACGTTGGTGTAGCCGGCGTTGTAGCTGACGTGCTCGTCCTCGAGGCCGGACCAGGTCGGGCTGGAGATGATCTTGCGCGGCTGCACCTGGATGTCGCGGAAGCGGATCTTCTCGTCTTCCTTGGGCAGCGCCAGGTGGGCGTGCTCGCGGCCGGTGATCTTCGACAGCGCTTCCCAGGCCTTGACCGCGACCTGGCCGTTGGTTTCCGGAGCCAGGGCGAGGACCACCTCGGCGGCGTCGATGGCGCTGTCGATGCGCGGCCGGCCCTGGCTGACGCCGCTCTCGACGACGCGATGGTTGAGGTCGCCGACCAGCTTCACTTCCTTCTCGGTGTTCCAGCCGATGCCCTTGCCGCCGTTGCCCAGCTTGTCCAGCAGCGGACCGAGCGAGGTGAACTTGCGGTAGACGTTCGGGTAGTCGCGCTCGATCAGGTGCAGCGTCGGCAGGTTGCGTCCCGGCATCGGCTCGCACTCGCCCTTCTTCCAGTCATGGCCGTCGCCGCCGAACGGCTGCGCCAGCTCGGTGGGGGTGTCGTGCAGCAGCGGCACCGTGACCAGGTCCTGCTCCACGCCGAGGTGGCCTTCGGCGACGGCGGAGAACTTCTTGGCGATGGCCTTGTAGATCTCCCAGTCGCTCTTGGCTTCCCAGGCCGGATCGGTGGCCGCCGACAGCGGATGGATGAAGGGGTGCATGTCGGAGGTGTTGAGGTCGTCCTTCTCGTACCAGGTAGCGGTCGGCAGGACGATGTCCGAGTACATGCAGGTGGAGGACATGCGGAAGTCCAGGGTGGTGACCAGGTCGAGCTTGCCCTCGGCACCGTCGTCGACCCAGTCGACCTCGGTGGGACGCGGACCGCCGGCCTTGCCGAGGTCATCGTTCATCACCCCGTTCTTCGCCCCGAGCAGGTACTTGAGCATGTACTCGTGGCCCTTGCCGGAGGAGCCCAGCAGGTTGGAGCGCCAGATGAACATGTTGCGCGGGAAGTTCTGCGGATCGTCCGGCGATTCGCTGGCGAAGCGCAGGCCGCCGCTCTTCAGTTCGCGCACCACGTAGTCGGCGACCGGCAGGCCGGCGGCCTCGGCCTCGGCGGCGATGCGCAGCGGATTGCGGTTCAGTTGCGGCGCCGACGGCAGCCAGCCGAGGCGTTCGGCCTGGATGTTGTAGTCCAGGGCGTGTTCGGCGAAGCGGCTGGCGTCGGCCAGCGGCGACAGCACCTCGTGCATCGACAGCTTCTCGTGGCGCCATTGCGAGCTGTGCAGGTAGAAGAAGCTGGTGCCGTTCATCTGCCGCGGCGGCCGGCTCCAGTCCAGGCCGAAGGCCAGCGGCGCCCAGCCGGTCTGCGGGCGCAGCTTCTCCTGGCCGACATAGTGCGCCCAGCCGCCGCCGCTTTGGCCGATGCAGCCGCACATCATCAGCATGTTGATGACCGCGCGGTAGTTCATGTCCATGTGGTACCAGTGGTTCATCGCCGCGCCGATGATCACCATCGCCTTGCCGCGGGTCTTGTCGGCGCTGTCGGCGAACTCGCGGGCGACCTGCGTCGCGCGCGCCGCCGGAACGCCGGTGATGCGCTCCTGCCAGGCCGGGGTATAGGGCGTGTCGGCGTCCTCGTAGGAGGTCGCCACGTTGTCGCCGCCCAGGCCGCGGTCGATGCTGTAGTTGGCCATCTGCAGGTCGTAGACGGTGGCCACCCGCAGGCGCTTGCCGTCCGCCGCGACGATCTCGCGGAACGGCACCCGGCGCAGCAGTACCTCGTCGTTGGCGACGCCCTTGAAGTGCGGGTGCTCCTGCCCGGCGAAATACGGGAAGGCCACCTCGCAGGCATGTTCCGGGCCATCGAGCAGCGACAGTTGCAGGCGCGTCTGGTCACCGCTCCTGCCGTCCAGCTCGGCGATGTTCCACTTGCCTGACTCGCCCCAGCGATAGCCGATGGCGCCGGTGGGCGAGACCAGCCCGCCGCTGCGCTCGTCGTAGGCGATGGTCTTCCACTCGGGGTTGTTGTCCTGGCCGAGGTTGTCCGCCAGGTCGGCGGCGCGCAGGTAGCGGGTCGGCTTGAACGCGCCGCCGGCGTGTTCTTCCAGCAACACCAGCATCGGCATGTCGGTGTACTGGCGGCAGTAGTCGACGAAGTAGGCGCTCGGCCGGTCGAGGTGGAATTCCTTCAGGATCACGTGACCGAAGGCCATGCCCAGCGCGGCGTCGGTGCCCTGCTTGGGGTTGAGCCAGAGGTCGGTGAGCTTGGCCACCTCGGAATAGTCCGGGGTGATGGAGACGGTCTTGGTGCCCTTGTAGCGCACCTCGGTGAAGAAGTGCGCGTCCGGGGTCCGCGTCTGCGGCACGTTGGAGCCCCAGGCGATGATGTAGCTGGAGTTGTACCAGTCGGCCGACTCCGGCACGTCGGTCTGCTCGCCCCAGATCTGCGGGCTGGCCGGCGGCAGGTCGCAGTACCAGTCGTAGAAGCTCAGGCAGACCCCGCCGATCAGCGACAGGTAGCGGGCGCCGGCGGCGTAGCTGACCATCGACATGGCCGGGATCGGCGAGAAGCCGATCACCCGGTCCGGACCGTAGGTCTTGGCGGTGTAGACGTTGGCCGCGGCGATGATCTCGGTGACCTCGTCCCAGCTGGAACGGACGAAGCCGCCCAGGCCGCGCTGGCTCTTGTAGCTCTTCGCCTTGGCGGCGTCCTCGACGATGCTGGCCCAGGCGTTCACCGGGTCGCCGTGCTGCGCCCGCGCCTCGCGCCAGAGCTTGAGCAACGGCTTGCGCACCTTCGGGTACTTCAGGCGGTTGGCGCTGTAGATGTACCAGGAATAGCTGGCCCCGCGCGGGCAGCCGCGCGGCTCGTGGTTGGGCAGGTCCGGACGGGTGCGTGGGTAGTCGGTCTGCTGGGTTTCCCAGGTGATCAGGCCGTTCTTCACGTAGATCTTCCAGGAGCAGGAGCCGGTGCAGTTCACCCCGTGGGTGGAGCGCACGATCTTGTCGTGCTGCCAGCGCTGCCGGTAGGCACCTTCCCAGGCGCGGCTCTCGTTGCTGGTCTCGCCGTGGCCATCGGCGAATTCGCCCTGCTTCTTCTTGAAGAACTGCAGGCGGTCGAGCAGGTGACTCATCTTGATCTCCTCACCCGGTCTGTGCCGGGCGTTACAACGCTAATCAGGGGTTGCCGCGGGCTGCTGCCGACGGACTCAACAGGGACTCTCCGCACCCTTGCGCGCGTACCACCACCAGGTGGCGACGATGCAGCTCAGGTAGTAGGCGATGAACACGTAGAGGGCGCCCTCGGCGCTGCCGGTCATGTGCAGCGAGGTGCCGAACGCCTTCGGGATGAAGAACCCGCCGAAGGCGCCGATGGCGGCGGAGAAGCCGATCACCGCGGCCGACTCCATGCTCGCGTTGCGCGCCGCGCCGGCTTCGTCGGCCTGGCCGTCGCGCACCCGCCGGGCCCACTCGTTGCGGAAGATCACCGGGATCATGCGGAAGGTTGAGCCGTTGCCGATGCCGGCGAAGAAGAACAGCAGGATGAAGGCGCCAAGGAAGCCGAAGAAGTTGCCCTGGCCGCCGTCGCCCGGCAGGAAGGCGATCACCGTGAGCACCCCGCCGATCATCAGTGCGTAGTTCCACAGGGTGATCCGCGCGCCGCCGAACTTGTCCGCCAGCCAGCCGCCCAGGGGCCGGCTGAGGGCGCCCACCAGCGGACCGAGGAAGGCGTATTGCAGCGGGTTGATGTCGGGGAACTGGGTCTTGCTGAGCATCGCGAAGCCGGCCGAGAAGCCGATGAACGAGCCGAAGGTGGCCACGTACAGCCAGCACATCAGCCAGTTGTGCTTGCGCTTGAAGATCACCGCCTGGTCGCGGAACGAGGCCTTGGCGTCGGCGATGTCGTTCATCCCGAACCAGGCCGCGACCGATACCACGGCGATGAACGGCACCCAGATCCAGCCGGCGTTCTGCAGCCACAGGCGACCGCCGTCGCCGAGCTGCTGCGGCTCGCCACCGAAGGCGCCGAACAGGCCGCCGGCCACCGCCAGCGGCACGGCGAACTGCATCACCGAGACGCCGAGGTTGCCGAGCCCGGCATTCAGGCCGAGGGCGGTGCCCTGCTGGCTCTTCGGATAGAAGAAGCTGATGTTGGACATGCTCGAGGCGAAGTTGCCGCCGCCGAAGCCGCAGAGCAGCGCGATCAGGGCGAACACCCAGTACGGGGTGCTCGGGTCCTGCACGGCGAAGCCCAGCCAGATGCACGGGATCAGCATCGAGGCGGTGCTCAGGGCGGTCCAGCGACGGCCGCCGAAGATCGGCACCATGAACGAATAGAACACCCGCAGGGTGGCGCCGGAGATCGACGGCAGCGCCGCGAGCAGGAACAGCTGGTCGTTGCTGAAGGCGAAGCCGGCGCTGTTCAGGCGCACGGTCACCGTGCTCCAGATCATCCACACGGCGAAGGCGAGCAGCAGCGCGGGAATCGAGATCCACAGGTTGCGGCTGGCGATGCGCTTGCCGTTGCGCGCCCAGAACTCGGGGTCCTCGGGGCGCCAGTCGAGCAGCAGCGGTCCCCGTGCGGCTTTCAGTTGGGTATTGGCGATCATGCCCATGACGGCATTACCTCAGGAGTGGGTGGGAAGGGTGGGAGGAAGGTCGACGTCGGCCGAGGCGGCCTGGCCGTCGATGCGGCGTTGCTGCTTGATCGCGTAGTGCATCCAGACCATGCAGACCACGGTCAGGCCGAACAGCAACATGAAGCAGGAGGAGCGCACGCCGATGTGGTCGGCGGCGTAGCCGAACAGGATCGGCAGGCAGAAGCCGCCGAGGCCGCCGATCACCCCGACCATGCCGCCGACGGTGCCCATGTTGCTCGGGTAGTAGTCGTGGATGATCCGGTACACGCTGGCCTTGCCGAAGCCCTGGGCGATGCCGACGACGAACACCAGGAAGGTGAACAGCCAGACGTTCAGGCCGATGCCCAGGCTGAGGTCGCCCTGGATGCCGTGGATGGTCATGGTGGTCTGCGGGTAGGAGAGGAAGAACAGGCACACCAGGCAGACCCAGAACACGCCCCAGTTCACCGAGCGCGCGCCGTAGTGGTCGCTGAACCAGCCGCCGAGGGCGCGGATCAGGCCGGACGGCAAGGTGAACAGCATGGTGATGAAGGATGCGGTCTTCAGGTCCAGGCCGTATTCGGCGATGTAGTACTTCGGCAGCCACAGGGCCAGGGCGACGAAGCCGCCGAAGACGAAGAAGTAGTACAGGCCGAAGCGCCAGACGCGCAGCTCGGCGAGCGGCGCCAGTTGCTTGGCCAGGCTCGGCCGCTGGCTGGCCTCGGCGGCACCCTTGAGGTGCGCCGGATCGGTCCAGGTGAACAGCCAGAACAGCACGGCGGTGACCAGCATGGCCACCGAGTAGACCTGCGGCACCATGCGCCAGCCGAAGGCGACCACGATCATCGGCGCCACCAGGTTGGTGATCGCCGCGCCGGCGTTGCCGGCGCCGAAGATGCCCATCGCGGTGCCCTGGCGCTCCTTCTCGAACCAGGCCGAGGTGTAGGCGA
Source organism: Pseudomonas sp. HMSC063H08 (assembly GCF_001813645.1). NCBI lineage: Bacteria > Pseudomonadati > Pseudomonadota > Gammaproteobacteria > Pseudomonadales > Pseudomonadaceae > Pseudomonas > Pseudomonas sp. HMSC063H08. Next base: position 103,838 of record NZ_KV813372.1, on the reverse strand, counting down.
TGCCGACCGCGAAGGAGCCGCCGGCCAGGCCGACGAACAGGCCGAGCACCAGGTAGTGCCAGTACTGGCTGGCGAAGGCCAGGCCGTAGATCGGGATGGCCACCAGCAGCATGTGGATGAAGAACACGATGCGGCCGCCGAAGCGGTCGGTGATCAGGCCCAGCGGCAGGCGCACCAGGGAGCCGGTGAGGATCGGCAGGGCGACCATCAGGCCGAACTGGGATTCGCTCAGGCCAAGCTCGTCCTTGATACGGATGCCGATGATCGAAAACATCGTCCACACGGCGAAATTCACCGCGAAGGACAAGGTACTCATACCGAGGACGGAGTACTGTTTCTGACGTAGGGAAGCCATGGCTAAACTCTCTGCACGGACAGCGTTCAGCGAGAGCCTAGGGAAGGTGTTCCTATGCAAATTTGATAGGAATCAATGAAATACCGGCCGTTCCGTGCCTAGATGCGCGCCCCTACCTCGAAAGAGGTATGGTCTGAATTATTGCGCAACCCACTGTTTTAAAAGGCTTTTCACATGAACAAGGCGACCGCGCCGGACGCTGACCAGCGGGACAGATTCTTTGGAGGTAGTGACAGGGCCGGAAAGCCGATCCTGCGCCGCTCCCTGGTAGTCCGCTTCGGCTGCTACCTCACCCTGCTGGTATCGCTGGCGCTGATCGGGATGTTCAGCGCCCTGCTCTTCGCCGACTACACGCACCAGGACGCCGCGGTGATCAACCACGCCGGCTCGTTGCGCATGCTCACCTACCGGGTCGCCCTGGAGCCCAGCCTGGAAGGCCGCCAGGCGCTGCTCGGGACCCTCGGCGAACGCCTCGACAGCGGCGACATCCGCCGCCTGCTGCAACGCCAGGATGCCGACGACCCGATCCGCCAGTTGCACCAGGAACTGCGCGAGGGCCTCGCGCGCCTGGACCCGCGCGCGCTGCCCGGACGCGCCGTGCTGGACGCCTACGTCGGCGACATCGACCGTTTCGTCGGCATCCTCCAGGCCAAGGCCGAGCGCCGCTCGCAACTGCTCAGCACGGTGCAGGGCCTGTGCCTGTTCCTCAGCCTGCTGATGGTGTTCGTCACCCTCTACGACCTCAGCTATCACGTCATCGGCCCGCTGCGCGAACTCACCAGCACCGCCCGCCGCCTGGGCCGCGGCGAGCTGGACGCGCGGGTCACCTACAGCGGCGAGGACGAACTGGCGCAACTGGGCGAGCGCTTCAACCAGATGGCCGGCGAGCTGAAGAGCATCTACGGCGACCTGGAAGAGCGCGTGGAGGACAAGACCCGCGCCCTCTCGCAGAGCCACCAGCGCCTCGAACTGCTCTACGCCAGCGCCCGCCGGCTGGGCGAGAACCCCTACGACAGCCGCACCCTGCAACCGCTGCTGAACCAGTTGGAGAAAGTGCTAGACGCCGGCCGCGTGACCCTCTGCCTGAACAAGGACGGGGTCGAGCGCGCCTACAGTTCGCTGACCACCACCGAGCGCCCGGCGGACTTCTGCCTGCAGGGCGACTGCGGTAGCTGCCGCGAGCAGGCCAGCGCCTGCGACCAACCCTCGTCCCTGGCCCAGCCATTGCTGATGCAGCCCCTGTCCATCGCCGGCCACCGTTTCGGCGAACTGTTCATCGAAAGCCGCAGCGGCCGCCTGGAGAACTGGCAGCAGCAACTGATCGAGACCTTCTGCGACAACATCGCCCGCACCTTCGCCCTGTCCCTGCAACAGGAACAGGAAAGCCGCCTGGCCCTGTTCGCCGAGCGCGGCACCATCGCCCGTGAACTGCACGACTCGCTGGCACAGTCGCTGTCCTACCTGAAGATCCAGGTCAGCCGCCTGGGCACCCTGCTCAAGCGCGAGGCGCCGGCGGAGAAGATCGAGGACACCCTCGACGAACTGCGCGAAGGCCTCAACGGCGCCTACCGGCAACTGCGCGAACTGCTCACCACCTTCCGCCTCAGCCTCGACGAGCCGAGCCTGGAAGCCGCGCTGGGGAACGCCGTGGCCGAGTTCGGCGAGCGCGGCGAGGTGGCGATCGAACTGGACAACCGCCTGCAACACGTGCCGCTGAGCCCCAACGAGGAAATCCACGTCCTGCAGATCGTCCGCGAGGCGCTCTCCAACGTGGTTCGCCATTCGCAGGCGCAACGGGCCTGGGTGCGCCTGAGCAGCCAGGCCGACGGCCAGGTGAGCATCGCCGTCGAGGACGATGGCGTCGGCTTTGATCCGCAGCAGAACCGCAGCGGCCACTATGGGCTTACCATCATGCAGGAGCGCGGCCAGACCCTCGGCAGCCAGTTGCGCTTCGAAGCGCGCGCGCCCCACGGCACGCGAGTGCTCTTCAGCTTCGTGCCGACCGCCCTGCAACCCTCCGCCGCCAAGGAGCCGACCCCATGACGGACATGCCAGCCACCGCCGACGAACCGGTTCGCCTGCTGCTGGTGGACGACCATCCGATGATGCGCAAGGGCGTCGCCCAGTTGCTCGAACTGGAAGACGACCTCAGCGTGGTCGGCGAGGCCGGCAGCGGCGAGGAAGCCCTGCGCCTGGCCGCCGAGCTGGACCCGGACATGATCCTGCTGGACCTGAACATGAAGGGCATGAACGGCCTGGACACCCTGCGCGCGTTGCGCGAGGCCGGAGTCGACGCGCGCATCGTGGTGTTCACCGTGTCCGACGACAAGGGCGACGTGGTCAACGTCCTGCGCGCCGGCGCCGACGGCTACCTGCTCAAGGACATGGAGCCGGAGCGCCTGCTCGAGCACATCCGCCAGGCCGCCACCGGACAGATGACCCTGAGCCCGCAGTTGACCCAGATCCTCGCCCAGGCCCTGCGGGGCGACGACCGCTCGAAGAGCCTCGACGAGCTGACCGAGCGCGAACGGCAGATCCTCCGCCAGATCGCCCACGGCTACAGCAACAAGATGATCGCGCGAAAGCTGGACATCACCGAAGGCACGGTGAAGGTCCATGTCAAGCGGGTGCTGCACAAGCTCGGCATGCGTTCGCGGGTCGAGGCCGCGGTGTGGGCGGTGGAGAACGACCTGGTGTAAGCCGCGCGCGGGCTTGATTCCGGTCAAGAAATCCACCGCGGCGCTGCGTCGATACTGGCGGCTTCCTTCCACGAGGCGCCCGTCATGATGTTCGAACGCAGCCCCGACGATCCCCTTCCCCTGGTCTACGCCTGCTCCGGCTGCTCCAACGTGGCGCAACTGGCCAACGATCTCGCGCTGCGCCTGGATCGCGCCCGGCTGGCGGAGATGTCCTGCATCGCCGGAGTCGGCGGCGACGTCCCGCTGCTGGTCCGCCGGGCCCGCTCCGGGCGACCGATCCTGGCCCTCGACGGTTGCCCGCTGCATTGCGTGAAAGGCTGCCTGGCGCGCCACGAGGTAGTCCCGACCCTGCACCTGACCCTCAGCGAACACGGCCTGAAGAAGCGCTACGGCGAGGACTGCGAGGCGCAGGACGCCGAGCGCCTGTTCGTCGAGCTGGAGCGTCTGCTGACGCCGGGCGGCAAGCGCCGCTGCGAATGACGGCGCGGCCGGGGGCGGCGACTATCCCCAGCCTGCCGCCCGCCTTTCGGCCTCCCTCGCGCATATCGCGGCGCCTCCGCCGCGTAAGCGTGCCCGTACCGCCTGCGATACGCAGCAGTGCGCTAGGATGTCCCCTCGGCTTCGAAGAAAGGACATTTCAATGCTGATCGGTGCGCTGCTGGTTCTCACCTGGGTCATCCTCCTCGTCCGATACCCGGCCAAGGCCCTGCCGGTCTCCCTGGCGGCTCTCGCCGGGCTGGGCCTGGTGGCGGCCTGGGTGATCTGGCAGGACAACGACGAAAGCCGCCACCTGCAACGCCAGGAACTGCGCCTGAGCTATGCGCCGGAACGCTGTCCGGTGGACCGGCCGCTGGCGGTCGAACTGAAGAACGGCAGCGACCGTCCGTTGCTGGAGCTACGCTGGAGGATCGCCGCCTACCGCCCCGGCGACAGTGTCAACCTGGCCGACACCAGCTTCGACAGCCCGCGCTACCGGGCGCCGAACGCCCTGCTCGGCGGCGACAGCTGGCACGATTGCCTGCCGCTGCCGCCGCTGCGTCCGGGCTATCGCGCCAGCACCCTGGAATTCCGCGCCGAACGCCTGGACGGGCGTTTCGGCAACTGACCGAGGGAGGACCCGATGGAAATCCGCCGTCTGTTCGACCAGGGCTCCGCTGCCTACGCCAGCGCCCGCCCGCGTTATCCCGATGCGCTCTACCGCCATCTCGCCGGGCTCTGCGGCCAGCGCCGGCGCGCCTGGGACTGCGCCACCGGTACCGGCCAGGCCGCGCTCGGCCTGGCGCAGTACTTCGGCGAAGTCCTCGCCAGCGACACCAGCGCGCAGCAGATCGAACACGCCGTTGTCCATCCGGGTATCCGCTACAGCGTGCAGGACGCCGAAGCCACCGACTATCCCGACGCCGCCTTCGACCTGGTCTGCGTAGCCCAGGCCTGGCACTGGTTCGACCACTCGCGCTTCAACCGCGAGCTGCTGCGCGTGCTGCGTCCCGGCGGCGTGTTCGCCGCCTGGGGCTACGGCTGGTTCAGCATCGACGCGCAGATCGATGCCGCCATCGACGAGGAATACCTGCGCCCGATCGGCCCGTACTGGGCGCAACAGAACCGCCTGCTGTGGAACGCCTACCGGGATGTCGAGCTGCCGCTGGGCGAACTCCCCGCGCCGGCCTTCGTCATCGAGCAACAATGGAGCCTGGCCCGGTTGTTCGACTACATGGCCACCTGGTCGGCCAGCCGCCTGTGCCGCGAGGCGCAGGGCAACGCTTTCGTGCGCCAGGCCCTGCAACGGGTCGCCGCGCTCTGGGGCGAGCCGACCTCGACACGCAGGGTTCGCATGCCGCTGGCGCTGCGGATCGCGCGCAAGGACGCCTGACCGAGCCTTCGGGCGGTTTTCCGCGGCCGGCGAATCCAGTACGGTAGGCCGCCCTCCTTCCAACTCCCAGCCAAGGAACGCCGCCCATGAGCCAACCCGTCGCCTTCGTCACCGGCTGCTCCAGCGGCATCGGCCGCGCCCTCGCCGACGCCTTCCAGCGCGCCGGCTACCGGGTCTGGGCCAGCGCACGCAAGGAAGACGACGTGCGCGCCCTGGCCGAGGCCGGCTTCCAGGCGGTGCAACTGGACGTCAACGACGCCGCCGCGCTGGCCCGTCTGGCCGAGGAGCTGGAAGTCGAAGCCGCCGGCCTCGACGTCCTGGTCAACAACGCCGGCTACGGCGCCATGGGTCCGCTGCTGGACGGCGGCGTCGAAGCCATGCGCCGGCAGTTCGAGACCAACGTGTTCGCCGTGGTCGGCGTGACCCGCGCGCTGTTCCCGCTGCTGAGGCGCAAGTCCGGCCTGGTGGTGAACGTCGGCAGCGTCTCCGGCGTGCTGGTCACGCCCTTCGCCGGCGCCTACTGCGCCTCCAAGGCCGCGGTACATGCGCTGAGCGATGCCCTGCGCCTGGAGCTGGCTCCGTTCGGCGTCGAGGTGCTGGAAGTGCAGCCGGGCGCCATCGCCTCGAACTTCGGCGCCAGCGCCAGCCGCGAGATGGACAGCGTGGTCGACGAACGCTCGCCCTGGTGGCCGTTGCGCCGGCAGATCCAGGCGCGCGCCGCGGCATCCCAGGACAATCCCACGCCCGCCGAAGACTTCGCCCGCCAGTTGCTCGCCGCCGTGCAGCGCCGTCCGCGCCCGCCGCTGGTGCGCATCGGCAATGGCAGCCGGGCCCTGCCGGCGCTGGCCCGCTGGATGCCGCGCGGCCTGCTGGAGCGGCTGCTGAAGAAGCGCTTCGGCCTCGACACGCGCCTCTGAAACCGCCAGGAGATACCGCCATGGGCGACCGCCTTGCCATACCCATCCGTTACTACGCCCTGGCCGGGATCGCCGCGGCGATCCTGCTCAACGTGCTGCTGCGCGGGGTGGTCCGCTTCGGCGGCCTGCCGGCCAGCCTGCTGATCGCCGCGCTGGTCGCCGGCGGCCTGGCCTGGTGGTTCGCCCGCGCGCAGCGGCGCTGGCCGACCTGGGGCGAGCGCTTGCGCCTGGTCGCCCTGTATGGCGGAGTGCTCGGGGTCCTTTACCTGCTACTGGTCGGCCTCGCCTCGCTGAAAGGCGATCCCAGCCCGGCGGCACTGCTCATCGTGGTGCTGCACTACCTGTGCTATCCGGCGCTGTTGCTGGTGTTCTTCTCCGGCAGGGTCTATGGATTCTTCCTGCGCTGACGGGTGAAGCTGCCTCAACGAATTCTTCACATTCTCTTCAGCTCGGCTTGACCCGCCCTCGCCTAGTGTTGGCCACCCACCGCACGAGGCCGACATGCACCGTTCACCGCTCGCCTGGCTCCGCCTGCTCCTCGCCGCCGTGCTCGGCGCCTTCCTGCTCGGCGGCCCGCTGCATGCCGCCGAGACTGCCGCCCCGCGTTCGCCAGCCTGGGCGCAAGCGGTCGACCCGTCGATCAACCTCTACCGCATGAGCCCCACCCTCTATCGCAGCGCGCTGCCCAACGCACAGAGCGTCGCGCTGCTGCAACGCCTGCAGGTGAAGACGGTGGTCAGCTTCATCAAGGACGACGACCGCGCCTGGCTGGGCCAGGCTCCGGTGCGGGTGGTCAGCCTGCCGACCCACGCCGACCGGGTCGACGACGCCGAGGTGCTCAGCGTCCTCCGCCAGTTGCAGGCCGCCGAGCGCGAAGGCCCGGTACTGATGCACTGCAAGCACGGCAACAACCGCACCGGACTGTTCGCCGCCATGTACCGCATCGTCGTGCAGGGCTGGGACAAGCAGGCCGCGCTGGAGGAAATGCAGCGCGGCGGGTTCGGCGACGAGGACGACATGCGCGACGCCAGCGCCTATGTGCGCGGCGCCGACGTCGACGGCCTGCGCCTGGCGATGGCCAACGGCGAATGCAGCCCATCGCGCTTCGCCCTCTGCCATGTGCGCGAGTGGATGGCCCAGGCGCTCGACCGGCCGTAAACACGCGCAGGGCCGAAAGGCTTGGTCCCGTCACGCAAGTTTGGCACCCTTGGGGCTCGCCGCCGCACGCGGCGGCCCACTTCGACAGCCGCGACGAGACTCCCATGAGCGATGCCCCGACCTCCCCGCGCTTCAGCGCCGCCACCAGCACCCGCCTGCTCGACCATGCGCAACTGGAAGCGCTCTGCGCCGACTATGACGGCTTCCTTCTCGATCTCTGGGGCGTAGTGATGGACGGCGCCGAGGCGTTCCCCGGCGCCCTCGCCTGGCTCGCCCGGCGGCACGCCGAAGGCCGCCCGGTCTGGTTCCTCAGCAACTCGTCCAGCAGCGTGGTGGAAATGAGCGCCGGGCTCGAGCGCCTGGGCATCCAGCGCGACTGGTTCGCCGGCATCACCACCTCCGGCCAGTTGACCATCGACGCCCTGCTGCAAACCGCCGAATACCGGCGTGGCGGCATCTACCTGGCCGGCGTCGGCCTGGCCCAGCAGAGCTGGCCGGCGGAAATCCGCGAGCGCTTCGTCGAGGACATCGCCCAGGCGGCGCTGATCGTCGGCGTCGGCAGCTTTCCCCAGGAAGAACTGGAACAGCGCTTCGCGCCCCTGCGCGGCGCCACCGACCTGCCGTTCCTCTGCGCCAACCCGGACCGCGTGGTGGTTTCCGGCGGCCGCACGGTATACGGCGCGGGCATGCTCGCCGAGCTGTTCAGCGAGGAAGGCGGCCAGGTCAGTTGGTACGGCAAGCCCGACCCGGCGGCCTTCCGCATCGCCCAGCGGCAACTGGAAGCGCGCGGCGCGCGGCACATCCTGTTCGTCGGCGACTCGCTGGTGACCGACGTCCCCGGCGCCCTCGCCGCGCGCATCGATACCCTCTGGCTGGGCGCCACCGGCATCCACCGCGAAGCCCTGGGCGCCGAGTTCAACGGAGCACTCGACGAGGAGCGGGTCAGGTCGCTGCTGCACGGCTATCCGATCCGACCGCACTTTGCCGCGCCAGGGCTGGTCTGACCCTCAAAGGTCGGAAAAAGGATGTACGCATGCACTGGCTGGACTACCTGCAATGGCCCGCCATGCTGGTCACGGTGGTGGCCGCCTGGCTGGTGGCGTCGGCGCATCGGCGAAGACGCAAGGTCGGCTTCTGGGTGTTCCTCGCCAGCAACCTGCTGTGGATCGCCTGGGGCCTGTACGCCCAGGCCTATGCGCTGATCCTGCTGCAGGTCTGCCTGGCGGCGATGAACCTGCGCGGCACCCATCGCAACGAAGCGCCACAGGACAGCGCCTGATGGCCGCCAACGAAAACGCCCGCCATGACGGCGGGCGCTCGCCTTGCGAAGGCCGCGCTCAGTGCGCCCCCTCGCTTTTCTCCAGCGGCTGGCCGGCGTAGATACGACGCACCAGCGGGCCGATGGAAAGCCCCTGGAGCAGGATCGATACCAGCACCACGATGTAGGTCAGGCTGAGGATCAGGTCGCGCTCCGGCCCCAGCGGCAGGGACAGCGCCAGCGCCACCGAGACGCCGCCGCGCAGCCCGCCCCAGACCAGGATGCGGATGGTGCCCGCCGGTACCTGCCGGTTGGCGCCACGGAAACGGCGCAGGATCAGGATCGCCGGACCCACCGTGAGCAGGCGCGAGACCAGCACCGCGCCGCCGAGGGCGAAGGCCGCCGCCACGTGCAGCCAGGAGAACGGCAACAGCAGCAGCTCCAGGCCGATCAGGGCGAACAGCAGGGCGTTGAGGATCTCGTCGATCAGCTCCCAGAACTTGTCCACGTAGCGCCGGGTCTCGTCCGACATCGCGTAGTGGCGTCCGTGGTTGCCGATGATCAGCCCGGCCACCACCATCGTGATCGGCGCCGATACGTGCAGGCGCGCGGCCAGCGCGGCGCCGCCGATGACCAGGGCGAGGGTCAGCATGACCTCCACCTGGTACTGGTCGATGCCGCGCATCATCACGAACACGCCGTAGCCGAGCACCGCGCCGAAAAGCACGCCGCCGATGGCTTCCTGGACGAAGAGGATCGCCGTGGCACTGACCGTGGGCGCCTCGCCGAGCTGGAGGATGCCGAGGATGATGGCGAACACCACCACCGCGGTGCCGTCGTTGAACAGCGACTCGCCGACGATGGTGGTCGCCAGCGGTTTCGGCGCGCCGGCGGACTTGAGGATGCCGAGCACGGCGATGGGGTCGGTCGGCGAGATCAGCGCGCCGAACAGCAGGCAGTAGATGAAATCCACCTGCCAGCCGAACAGCGGGAAGGTGTAGTAGGCCAGGCCACCGATGACGAAGGTGGCGATCAGCACCCCGGCGGTGGCCAGCAGGCCGATCGGCCACTTGTAGCTGCGCAGGTCGGAGAGGTCGACGTGCAGTGCGCCGGCGAACAGCAGCGCGGGCAGGAACCAGGTCATCAGCACTTCGGAGAAGTCGATGCGGCGGATGATTTCCTGCATCTCCACCTCAAGGATCGGATAACCCAGTTCCGAAAGCCCCTGGACGATCAGCGAGAACACCAGCGCCGTGGCCATCACGCCGATGGTCGGCGGCAGGCGGATGAAGCGGTAGTTGACGTAGGTGAGCAAGGTGGTCAAGGCAATGAATGCCGCGACGAGATCGAGCATGACGCGGGGTACTCCCTTAGCAGAAGGTAAAACACCTACCCCAAAAGGCCGATCCGTGAACCGTGGGGTGCGAATGTCTGGAAAAGCCCGAGAAAATTTCGGAACCCGCATCATAACCGCAGAAAAGCCCTGGGCGTCGAGCGCACCGATACGGTGCATGGCGCGCCGCCGACGCGGCAACGCCCTTCTCGCCCGCTCCCCCGGGAAAATTTCTTCGTTCGCCGCCAGCCCAGGCGAGACGGCGGCTGCGGCCGCTTGCCCAGGCCCGGTCATGGCACAAGCATGGCCGTTTCGTTGAACCTCCGCGAACGACGAACGGTCAACCCTTTCAGGGTCGGCAATTCGGTGCCCATCCGAAGCCTTTGATTTCCGGCCTGTTTCCGCGCTTCGACGAAGCGCCCGACAGCGTAGCCAACGCTCATTCCGAAGGGAGTCCCGACCATGGTGAAAACCTGTGGCAAGGCCCTGCTCGGCCTCTGCGCCGCAGCCGCCGTACTGGCCTTGCTGATCCACTGGATCACCCCCGCGACCATCCTCCACTACCGCGAGGACCTGCTGTTCTACTTGCAGGCCCACCTGGTGCTGGTCTTCAGTTCGATGGCGGCCGCCCTGCTGGTCGGCGTGCCGGCCGGCATCCTGCTCAGCCGTCCCGGCATGCAGGCCCAGGCCGAACGCCTGATGCAGGTCTTCAACGTCGGCAACACCATCCCGCCGCTGGCGGTGCTGGCCATCGCCCTGGCGATCATCGGCATCGGCAACGGCCCGGCGATCCTCGCCTTGTTCCTCGCCTCGCTGCTGCCGATCGTGCGCAACACCTACGAGGGCCTGCGCAATGTTTCGCCGGCGCTGAAGGAAGCCGCCACCGGCATCGGCATGACGCCCAACCAGGTGCTGCTGCGGGTGGAACTGCCGAACGCGGTGCCGATCATCGTCGGCGGCGTGCGCGTGGCCCTGGCGCTGAACGTCGGCTCCGCGCCGCTGGCGTTCCTGATCGGCGCCAACAGCCTGGGCAGCCTGATTTTCCCCGGCATCTACCTGAACAACCACCAGCAACTGCTGCTCGGCGCCGCCTGCACGGCGCTCCTCGCCCTGCTGCTGGACGCCCTGGTGGTGCTGTTCAGCCGCATGTTCCTGGAACGCGGCCTGACCGCCAAGGAGGCCTGATGAACCGACTGATCCGCTCACTCTGCCTGGCCTGCGCCGGCCTGCTCGCCGCCGGCCTGGCGCAGGCGGAAACCCTGCGCATCGGCGGCAAGACCTTCACCGAGCAACGCATCCTCACCGCCATCACCGCGCAGTTCCTGCAGAAGCGCGGCTACGACGTGACGGTCACCACCGGCCTGGGCAGCACCCTGGCCCGCGCCGCCCAGGAAAGCGGCCAACTGGATATCGTCTGGGAGTACACCGGCTCGTCGCTGATCGTCTACAACCACATCGACGAGAAGCTCGACGCCGCGGCTTCCTACCGCCGGGTCAAGCAACTCGACGAAGCCCAGGGCCTGGTCTGGCTGAAGCCGACCCGCTTCAACAACACCTATGCCCTGGCCATGCCCGAGGAACAGGCCGAGCGCCTGGGCATCCAGAGCGTCAGCGATCTCGCGCGGGTGCTCGCCGAACAGCAGGAGGCCGAGCCCGGGAGCACCCACCTGTTCGCCATGGACCCGGAGTTCGCCGGCCGCCCCGACGGCCTCGGCCCCATGAGCGAGCTGTACGGCCTGCACTTCACCCGCAACGACATCCGCCAGATGGACGCCGGGCTGGTCTACACCGCGCTGAAGAACCGCCAGGTGTTCCTCGGCCTCGTCTACACCACCGACGGCCGCCTGAAGGATTTCAAGCTGCGCGTGCTGAAGGACGACAAGCAGTACTTCCCCTTCTACAACGCCGCCCCGGTGGTGCGTAAGGAGGTCATGCAACGCCATCCGGAGTTCGCCACGCTGTTCGATCCGATCATCGAGCGGCTCGACGACGCCACCATGCAGGCGCTCAACGCGCGGGTCGATATCGAGCAGCAGACGCCACAGAAGGTCGCCGCCGACTTCCTCCGCGAACACCGCCTGCTCGACGACGGCCAGGCCGGCCAGGGAGGTAGCCAGTAATGGACTTCTTCAGCGTGCTTTCCCATCTCGACTGGTCCCAGGTCGGCCAGCTCACCCTCCAGCACCTGCTGCTGGTACTGGTCGCCGTGGGCCTGGCGATCCTCGTCGGCGTGCCGCTGGGCGTGCTGATGACCCGCTTCACGTGGCTGGCCGGCCCGTTGCAGGGCGCCGCCACGGTGATGCTGACCATCCCCTCGATCGCCCTGTTCGGCCTGCTGATGCCGGTCTACTCGGTATTCGGCCAGGGCCTCGGGCCGCTGCCGGCGATCACCGCGGTGTTCCTCTATTCGCTGCTGCCGATCCTGCGCAACACCTACCTCGCCCTGACCGGCGTCGAAGCGGGCATCCGCGAGGCCGGCAAGGGCATCGGCATGACCTTCTGGCAACGCCTGCGGATGGTCGACATTCCCCTCGCGGTGCCGGTGATCCTCGCCGGCGTACGCACCGCCGTGGTGATGAACATCGGCGTGATGACCATCGCCGCGGTGATCGGCGCCGGCGGCCTGGGCGTGCTGATCCTCACTTCCATCAGCCAGAGCAACATGCCGATGCTGGTGGTCGGCGCGGTACTGGTCAGCCTCCTGGCCATCGTCGCCGACCTGCTGCTGCAATGGCTGCAACGCATCCTCACCCCCAAGGGACTGCGCGCCAGCGCGCACTGACAGGAGCCGAACATGATCGAACTGGACAAGCTCAGCAAGACCTTCACCCAGAAGAACGGCAAGGAGTTCCGCGCCGTCGATTCCGTCAGCCTGACCGTGGAGAAAGGCGAGATCTGCGTCTTCCTCGGCCCCTCCGGCTGCGGCAAGACCACCACCCTGAAGATGATCAACCGGATCATCCCGCCGACCTCCGGCCGCGTGCTGATCGACGGCCAGGACACCGCGGACCTCGACGAAGTCACCCTGCGCCGCCACATCGGCTACGTGATCCAGCAGATCGGCCTGTTCCCGAACATGACCATCGAGGAAAACATCATGGTCGTGCCGCGCCTGCTCGGCTGGGACAAGGCGCGCTGCAAGGAGAAGGCCCGCGAGCTGATGAGCATGGTCAAGCTGGAGCCCAAGCAGTACCTGCAACGCTACCCGCGCGAACTCTCCGGCGGCCAGCAGCAGCGCGTCGGGGTGATCCGCGCGCTGGCGGCGGACGCGCCGCTGCTGCTGATGGACGAGCCGTTCGGCGCGGTCGATCCGATCAACCGCGAGTCGATCCAGAACGAGTTCTTCGAGATGCAGCGCAAGCTCGGCATGACCGTGATCATGGTCAGCCACGACATCGACGAAGCCATCAAGCTGGGCGACAAGGTGGCGGTGTTCAAGAGCGGCCGGCTGCTCCAGTACGACCACCCGGATACCCTGCTGGCGCACCCGGCGGACGAGTTCGTCAGCGCCTTCACCGGCCAGGACAGCACGCTCAAGCGCCTGCTCCTGGTGCGCGCCGAGGACGCCGCCGACAGCAGCCTGGTCACCGCCCGGCCGCAGACCCCGGTGGCCGAGGCGCTGGAACTGATGGACGAGAACGACCGGCGCTACCTGATCGTGGTGGATGACCAGGGCAAGGGCCTGGGCTACGTGCGACGCAAGGACCTGCGCCGCCAGGAAGGCACCTGCGAACCGTTCGTCACCCCGTTCCGGGTCACCGCCAGCCACGACGAGCACCTGCGCATCCTGTTGTCGCGGATGTACGAGTTCAACAGCTCCTGGCTGCCGGTGCTCGACCCCGACCAGCAGTTCCTCGGCGAGGTCACCCAGGAGTCCATCGCCGACTACCTCAGCTCCGGCCGCTCGCGCGGCGGCAGGGGCCTGATCGTGTCGCCGGCCGAACAGGTCGGAGCCTAGGCCGCCGGGTGGATATTCACCGCCGGCAGCCGCCAACCGCAGCGTATTCCTGGCGAGTGGCGCCCTCTTCCGCCCCGCCGAAACGAAAAAGCCCGGCATCCGCCGGGCTTCTCCATGCCTCTTTCACTCAACCGGCCCGCCCCGGCGCGTGCGCCGCCGAGGCCTGGTCGTCGCGCCCTTGCGGCTTGACGATCACCGTGCAGGTGATCCCCGCCGAGAGCAGCACGCCGTCCGGCACTTCGTCGATGTGTACCCGCACCGGCACGCGCTGGGCCAGGCGCACCCAGTTGAAAGTGGGGTTGACGTCGGCGGTCAGCTCGCGGCTTTCCGGGTTGTCGCGGTCGTAGATGCCTCGGGCGATGCTTTCCACGTGGCCCTTGAGGTGTTCGCCGCTCATCAGTTGCATGTCCACCGGGTCGCCTTCGCGGATGTACGGCAGCTTGGTTTCCTCGAAGTAGCCGTAGACCCAGTAGGAGTTCTTGTCGATCACCGCCATCTTCGCCTCGCCGACCCGCGCGTAGTCGCCACGGTGCACGTTGAGGTTGGTGACGTAGCCGTCGACCTGCGCCACCACCCGGGTGCGCTCCAGGTTCAGGCGCGCGGCGTCGAGCTGGGCCTTGGCCTGCTCGTAGTCGGCCATCGCCGCGGAGGCGGTGTTGTGGGCGTCGTCGCGGCTTTCTCGGGAGACCACCATCTCATCCATTTCCGCGCGCCGCCGGGCGTTCAGCTGGCGCATCTCCAGGGTCGCCTTGCGCGAGGCGACCAGCGACTCGGCCTGCTTCACCGCGATGCGGTAGTGGTCGGGGTCGATCTGCATCAGCAGGTCGCCTTTCTTCACCAACTGGTTGTCGCGCACCGGGACGTCGACGACGATCCCGGAAACGTCGGCGGCGACATTGATCACGTCGGCGCGCACGCGACCGTCGCGGGTCCAGGGGGTGTCCATGTAGTTGACCCACAGGGTCCGCCCGATGAATACGGCGACCAACAGGATCAGCAGGGTCGCCAGCAGGCTGATTACGGATTTCAAGGTCATGGTCGGCTCACGATAACGAAGAGGTGCGCTACCGCCTCAGCGGTAGATGGTCAGGGACAGGCCGCCGTACAGGCAGGCGAACAGGCTGACCCGGAACAGCGCCGGGTGCCAGGTGAAGCGATACAGGCCAACCGAGGCGAAGATCCGGTCGAGGCCCCAGGTGAGCGCCGCGGCGATCACGAACAACAGCGTCAGGGTCGGCATGTAGACCCCATGGATGGCGATTTCACGAGGCATGGACGGTACCTTGGCCGCTCGTCCGACCGGCCAGTTCGGTCAGCGGCGAGGTCGGCGCGAGCAAGGAAGAACGGATGAAGTGCAGGTAGCTGCGCACCCGCCGTAGCGGCGAGCTGTCGAAGTGCGGCGCGCAGGGTTCGTCGGTGTGCCTGGCCGCGTGGATGGCCTGGTCGACGGCCGCCAGGGCGCGCTCCAGGTTCTCCGCGCCGGGGCGCACGAACAGCCGGATCAGGGCCCGCCCCATGGCGCGGATCGCCTGGCGCCAGGGCATGGCCTCGGCGTAGCAGGGTTCGTCCGGCAGGCGCTCCTGCTCGCGACGCAGCTCGATGATCGCGTGGCCGACCTCGAGCACCAGGAACATCCAGCGCAGCAGGCCGCGCTGCACGTCCGGGCGCCCGGCGGCGACGCCATAGGCCTGGTTCAGCAGGTCGCGGGTACCGCTTTCGAAGGCCGAGCCAAGCCCCCTGCTCCTGCCGCTGATGGCGAACACCACGCGCATCCGCAGGTCGCGCTCGAGGCGCTTCCACAGCCAGGCGCTGTTGGGCGGCAGAATGACCGCGGCGGCCGCGGCCGAGAGCAGCATCGAGAGGATCAGGGCGATGTACTCGTTGATCACGTGGGCCGGGTCGTAGACGGTCAGGTTCGCCGGCACCGAACCGAAGCAGAAGAACACCAGCAGGCCGAGACCGTAGCCGGCCCACTGCGGCCGCGAGGAGATGAACGCGCCGAGGGCGAACACCGGCGCCAGCACCAGGCACAGCAGCGGGAAACCGTCGATGTGCGGGTAGACGAAGAACATCTCGCTGAAGCCGAGCAGCGCCGCCGCCATGGTGCCGAGGGCCATCTGCATGGCGACCTTCTTCGGGTTCGGCGCCGCCGAGGCCAACGCCGAGACCGCCACCGCGTTGAGGGCGAAGGTGCCGCCGCTGGGCCAGGTGCTGTAGATCCAGAAACAGCCGAACAGCAGGATCATCAACCCGGTGCGCATCCCCGCCACTGCCGCCGCCACCGCGTTGGCCTTGGCGGTGAAGGCGTCCTTCCACTGCTCGCGCTCGTGGCGGTGGGCGGCCAGCGAGGCATGGGTCAGGGCGTAGTCGTGCATCTCCTCGGCGAAACGGTAGAGCAGCTCGGCGGCGGTATTGAAGTCCAGCCGCGCCTCTTCGCCCGGCTCCCGCGCCAGCAGTTCTCCGCGCGCCTGGCGGATGCGCGCCATCAGGCGTTCGCGGCAGTCGGCGAGGCGCTGGGCGAAGCGCTCGGCGTCATGGTCGGTGACGGCGCGGCCACGGATCTCCTCGAGCAGCCCGGTGATTTCCTCCAGGCACGGTTCGAACGCTTCCAGCACCTGGGTGGAGCCCTGCGCGCGCAGGCGTTCGAGCAGTTGGTGGAGGGCGTGGAAACGGGTATTCATGGCCATGAACTCGCTGCTCAGGCGAATCAGCCGGCCATTGCGCAGGCGCATGTGCGGATCCTCGAAGGCGCTCGCCGCGCGCATCGTCTCCAGGCCCACGGCCTGGGCGGCGAAGGCCACGTTGCTGCTTTCGAAGCGCTCGCGCCCGCCGACCCCGCGCAGGCTGTCGAGGACGAACGCAGCGAACAGGCCGAAGCGCACGTACAGCGCATTGCGCATCGCCGCGCTGGTGGTCTGCGGCATGATCACCGCGCTGACCACCCCCGAGCAGAGAATCGCCAGGCTGATTTCCAGGACCCGCCAGATCGCCTGCATGAAGGCGCCTTCCGGATGGCTGGTGGCGGGGATGCCGATCAGCGTCGCGGTGTAGCCGGCGAGCACGCAGGCGTAGGAGCGGAAGTCACGGTAGCGGGCGGCCCCGGCGGTGCAGAGACCGATCCAGATCGCCGAGCTGAGCAGGAACAGCACCCGCTCCTGGGCGAACAGGGCGATCAGGGTGACCATCACGCTGAGGCCGACCAGGGTGCCGAGGATGCGGTAGAAGCTCTTGGCGAACACCTGGCCGCTCTGCGGCTGCATGACGATGAACACGGTGATGGTCGCCGTGCTCGGTTGCGGCAACTCCAGGCGCATCGCCAGCCAGAGGGTCAGGAAGGCCGCGCAGAGCACCTTGAACACGTAGATCCAGGTCGCCCCGTCGCTGCGCGCCCACTCGGCCAGCGCGCGCCGCCACTCGTCGCGGCTGGGCAGGGCGAAACCAGCGGAGCGGCCACTCATCGCGAAGATACCGCTCTGACCGGGACGTTCTCCGGCGCCAGCTTCCGCTGCGCCGGCGTATCGGCGCCGGCCCCGACGCCGCCGCCGAGGGCGGTGAGCAGGCTGGCATGGGCGGCCAGCCGGGCGGCCTGCACCTGCTCCTGGACCAGTTGCTGCTGGAACAGCCGGGTCTGCGCGTTGAGCACGTTGAGGTAATCGGTGAGGCCACGCTGGTAGGCCAGGGTGGCGATATCGTAGGTCTTCTGCGCGGAAGCCACCGATTGCGCGGCGAAGTCCTTCTGGATGTCCACCGAATGCAGGCGGATCAACTGGTCGGAAATGTTCTTCAGCGCATCCACCAGGGTCTGGTTGTATTGCTCCACCGCCGCGTCGTAGCCGGCCGCCGCCTCGCCCAACTGCGAACGCAGGCGGCCGCCGTCGAAGATCGGCAGGGTCACCGCCGGGCCGGCGCTGTAGGTGTACTTGGCGCTGCGGAAGAACTCCAGCATGCCGCCGCCGACGGCACTGAAGCCGACCGAGGCCATCAGGTCGACGTTGGGGTAGAAGTCGGCGCGCGCCACGTCCACGCCCTTGGCCAGGGCGGCGACCTGCCAGCGGCGGGCGACCACATCCGGGCGGCGACCGAGCAGTTCGGCCGGCAAGGCGCTGGGCAGGCTCGGCTGCGCCGCCAGGTTCAGGCTTGGCCGGCGGATCGTGCGGCCCTCGCCCGGGCCCTTGCCGGCCAGGGCGGCGAGCAGGTTGCGGGTGAGCTGGATTTCTTCGTCGATCACCTCGATGCGGCGCTCGGTCTCGGGCAGCGGCACTTCCGCCTGGCTGACCTCGAAATGCGTGCCGATGCCGCCGCGCAGGCGACGCTGGGCCAGGGCGAGGATGTCGCGCTGCTGTTGCAGCATGGCCTTGGCGATGTCCATCTCGGCGTACTGCAACGAGAGCTGGACGTAGGCGCGGACGATGTTGCCCTCCAGCTCGAGCTGCGCCTGGCGCGCCTCGGCGGCGGCCATGTGGGCCAGGTCGACGGCGCGCTCGCTGTCGCTGCGGTCGCGCCCCCAGAGATCGAGCTTGTAGTTCAGGCCGATCTCGGTGGAGTTGTTCCAGGAAGTGGTCCGCGCCAGGTCGCCGGGGCCGTAGAAATAGTCGTCCGGCCAGCGGTGGCGGACCAGCGAGCCCTTGCCCTCGATCTGCGGCGACTCGATGGACTCCACCAGCCCGGCCATGGACTTCGCCTGGCGTACCCGCGCATGGGCTACCGCCAGGCCTGGATTGCCGTCCAGCGCCTTCTCGATCCAGGCGTCCAGCTGCGGATCGGCATACACCTTCCACCACTGCGCCTGCGGCCAGCCGGCCTCGCGGGCGGCAGCCTGGATCGCATGGTCGGTGGCCAGGGCGTTGGCGTCGAGCGTGGCGGCCTCGGGGGCGATATCGCCTGTACTGACACAACCGGATATTGCGGAGAAAACGACGAGAAAACCGACGAAGGAGCCGACCAAGGTCAGTTCCTTCCTGAGAGCACGCGGCACGTTGTCTGATCCTGGAGGGGCGAAGCACGGAATTTGAACGGTACGGGCGCCGTTCAACCCGCTCGAGCGTTCGTGCGCTCGGGGGCCGATGAATTTTAAGAGGCTGGCGGCTGCTGATAAGCTGGCTCAAGTGCGATTGTTTATTGCGTAATGTGAAATAATCCGCCCTCGCAACAATCTGACACACTTCTGCGCGTGCCTAGGAGGCCCCGTCGATGGACACCCTGCAAAACATGCGAGCCTTCGTCTGCGTGGCGGAAACCGGAAGCTTCACCGCGGCGTCCCAGCAGCTCAACACCACCACCGCCTATGTTTCGCGGGCGGTGGCCAACCTCGAGACGCACCTGCGCACCCGCCTGCTCAACCGTACCACTCGTCGCATCGCCCTCACCGAAGCCGGCCAGCGCTACCTGCTGCGCTGCGAGCAGATCCTCGCCTACGTCGAGGAAGCCGAGGCCGAAGCCAGCGACGCCCATGCCCGTCCCGCCGGCAAGCTGAAGCTGCATTCGATGACCGGCATCGGCCAGCACTACGTGATCCGCGCCATCGCCGGCTACCGCCAGCAGTACCGCGACGTGACCTTCGACCTGACCATGGCCAACCGCGTGCCGGACCTGCTCGACGAGGGCTTCGACGTGGCCATCGTGGTGGCCTCCGAGCTGCCCGATTCCGGCTTCATTTCCCAGCGCATCGGCGAGACCTACAGCATTCTTTGCGCCTCGCCGGAGTACCTGCGCCTGAACGGCACGCCGAGCGAGCCTTCGGAGCTGGCCAGCCACGATTGCCTGCGCCTGGTCAGCCCGGTGGTGCCGCTGGATCGCTGGCTGTTCGACGGTCCCAACGGCCAGGAAATGGTCTCCATCGGCGCCTCGCCGTTCCAGGTCAATGTCGGCGACGCCATGACCGAGGCAATCCGCTCCGGGCTGGGCATCGGCATCCTGCCGGTGTATTCGGCCATCGAGGACCTGGGCAAGGGCACCCTGGTGCGGGTCCTGCCGCAACACCGCCTGCAACAGCTCAACGTCTATGCGCTGTACCCTTCGCGGCAGTATCTCGACGCGAAGATCAAGACCTGGGTGGAATACCTCAAGGAAAGCCTGCCCGGCCTGCTCCAGCGCGACGAAGCGGCGCTGGTGGAGCTGGGCCTGGAACTCGGAAGACCCTCCTGAGCCGATAATCGCCCGCCCAGTGGCGGGCCCCTGCCCGCCGCTTCGATGGCGGTGGTATGGTCGGCGCTTTCGCTCCCGCTTGCAGAGTCCCGTCATGAAAAAGAACGTCTTCGTCTTCAGTCGCCTCGCCCCCGAGCATCTC
Organism: Pseudomonas sp. HMSC063H08; assembly: GCF_001813645.1. NCBI lineage: Bacteria > Pseudomonadati > Pseudomonadota > Gammaproteobacteria > Pseudomonadales > Pseudomonadaceae > Pseudomonas > Pseudomonas sp. HMSC063H08. The sequence continues at coordinate 84,004 of NZ_KV813372.1, read as the reverse complement.
GAACGCCTGCAACGCCAGTTCAACGTCCGCGTGCTCGAACCGAAACAGGGCGACATCGACGCCCAGTACGCCGCCGCCCTGCCCGATACCCACGGCATGATCGGCGTCGGCCGGCCGCTCGGCGCCAGGCAACTGGAACAGGCGAAGCAACTGGAAGTCATCTCCAGCGTCTCGGTCGGCTACGACAACTATGACCTGGACTACCTGAACCGCCGCGGCATCGCCCTCACCAACACGCCCGACGTCCTCACCGAGACCACCGCCGACCTCGGCTTCGCCCTGCTGATCAGCGCCGCGCGACGGGTCGCCGAGCTGGACGCCTGGGTCAAGGCCGGGAACTGGAAGCGCACCGTCGACGCCCCGCAGTTCGGCACCGACGTGCATGGCAAGAAACTCGGCATCCTCGGCCTCGGCCGGATCGGCGCGGCCATCGCCCGGCGCGGCCGTTTCGGCTTCGGCATGCAGGTGCTCTACCACGGCAACAACCGCAAGCCGGAACTGGAACAGGAACTCGGCGCGCGCTTCCTCGGCTTCGACGAACTGCTCGGCGAGGCCGACTTCGTCTGCGTGGTGGTGCCGCTGGGAGCGCAGACCCGGCAGTTGATCGGCGCGCGCGAACTGGGCCTGATGAAGCCCTCGGCGATCCTGGTCAACGTCGCCCGCGGCCAGGTGGTCGACGAGGCCGCGCTGGTCGCCGCCCTGCGGGAGAAACGCATCCTCGGCGCCGGCCTGGATGTCTACGAGAAGGAACCGCTGGCCGAATCGCCGCTGTTCGCCCTGGACAACGTGGTGACCCTGCCGCACATCGGCTCGGCCACCCACGAGACCCGCCGGGCCATGGCCGAGCGGGCGCTGCAGAACTTCGAGGCGGCCCTGCGCGGCGAGCGGCCGCTGGACCTGGTCAATCCACAGGTGTGGCGACGCGGCTGAGCGCGCCACCTCTCCGCTAGGTCGAACGCGCCGGCCCGGCCAGCGCCGGCGCCTTCGGCTTGCGGAACACCAAGACGTTGCCGAGCATCACCAGGACCAGCCCGGCCAGCGCCGGTGCGGTCCAGCGGTAGCCCTCGGCGAAGGCCGAGATGTTCAACGCCACCACCGGGAACAGCACGGTGCAGTAGGCGGCGCGATCCGGGCCCATGCGCCCGACCAGGGTCAGGTAGGCGGTGAAGCCGATCACCGAGCCGGGGATCGCCAGGTACAGCAGCGAGCCGACGTAGCGCGCGCTCCAGTCGAAATTCAGCGGCACGCCCTGGAACAGGCACAGCGCCAGGAGGATCAGGGTGCCATAGAGCATGCTCCAGGCATTGCCGGTGAGCGGGCGGATGCCGGCCTTCTGTTGCAGGCTGGAAAGCATGTTGCCGGTGGAGAAGCACAGCGTGCCGAGCAGGGCCAGGCCGAGGCCGTAGAAGGTTTCCGGGGTGGCCTGGTGACCCACCAGTTCCGGCCAGAACAGCAGCCCCAGGCCGATCAGGCCGAGACCGCCACCGGCCATCACGTTCGACGCGATGCGCTGGCCGAACCACAGGCGGGCGTTCAGCGCATTCCACAGGGTGGCGGTGGAGAACACCACGGCCACCAGGCCGCTGGGAATCCACTGGCTGGCGGTATAGAAGCAGATGAAATTCAGGCAGAACAGGCATACGCCCTGGGCCATGCACAGGCGTTGGCCCCGCGCGTCCAGCCTTTGCAGGCGGCGGCCGAGCAGCAGCACGGCGAACAGCACCAGCGCCGCCAGGGCGAAGCGGTAGGCGATCGACAGGGTGATCGCCACCGGACCCATCTGCAGCTTGATGGCGATCCAGGTGGTGCCCCAGATGAGCACGGTGAGCAGGTACAGCGAAAGATTCATGGCGACTCCGCAACGACAGGATGCCGTCAGTCTGCGGGCGAAGCCGGGCGCGACCATTGTCCATTCTTGCGCTTTTCATCCGCCGCCTCTCGCGGCAGCGTCCGGGCGCGGGTAGCATGGCCGGCATGCACCAACCCAGCGATTTCCAGGTATTCCGCACCCTCGACCGGACCTCCAATGCGCGCCTGCTGCGCAGCAGCACGCTCAGCGACGGCCTGGCGCTCGCCCATTGGTACCGCGACGAAGCGGAGATCCTCGGCTACAGCGACCCCGGCCATCACACCCTGTCGCTCTACCTGCAGGGCGGCTGGCAGACCTTCCGCCGCGATCGTCCCGGGCTCTATGGCGGCCCCGACCGCTTCTGCGTGATGCCGGCCGAACACCACTCCGACTGGGCGGTGACACGCGGCCTGGGCTTCATGCACCTGTACATCAGCCCGGAACGCCTGGCCGGCGCGGCGGTACGCACCCTCGATTGCGAACCACGCAGCCTGCAACTGGAGGAGCGCACCTACATCCAGGACGAGCCGCTGGCCGCCCTGTGCCGGACCCTGGAACGACAGGACTGGAACGAACCCGGCGAGCGCCTGCTATGCACCAGCCTCGCCCACCAGGCGGTGGACCACCTGCTGCTCACCGGGTGCGGCAGGCGTACCGACGTACGCTGGCAGGGCGGGCTGGCCGCGCACGTGCGGCGGCGCCTGGCCGACTACATCGAAAGCCACCTGGAGCAGCCGCTGGAACTGGGGTCGCTGGCGGAGCTGGCGGCGCTCTCCGAGTACCACTTCGCGCGCATGTTCCGCGTCTCCTTCGGCCTGCCGCCGCACCGCTACGTGCTGGAACGACGCCTGGCGCGGGCCCGCGACCTGCTGGCGTACTCCGCGCAGTCGCTCCAGGAGGTCTCGCTGGCCTGCGGCTTCGCCAGTCCGAGCCATTTCAACCGGCGCTTCCGCGAAGCCCATGGCGCCACCCCGGGGCAGTACCGCGCCGCCCTGAAAGCCTCCTGAAAGCCAGGCGCCGACAGCCTGCGGTTGTAGGCAGGCATTCCCGCAGCATAAAATGATAACTATTATCATTCGTTAATCCTTCTGCTCCGGGAATGTCCAGGTGTCGAGCGCCGACCTCGCCCACGCGGCCGCGTTGCATACCCTCTACAGCGACCACCACCACTGGCTCACGGGCTGGCTGCGGCGCCGCCTCGGCTGCCCGCAGAACGCCGCCGACCTGGCCCAGGACACCTTCGTCAAGGTCCTGGTTTCGCGCCAGGCCGCGCGCATCGACGAACCGCGCGCCTTCCTCACCACCATCGCCCGCCGCGTGCTGTGCAACCACTACCGCCGCCAGGACGTCGAGCGCGCCTACCTGGAAGCCCTGGCCAGCCTGCCCGAGCGGGAAGTCCCCAGCGAAGAGACCCGCGCCATCGTCCTGGAGACCCTGGTCGAGCTGGACCGCCTGCTCGACGGCCTACCGCCGCTGGCCAAGGAGACCTTCCTGCTGGCCCAGCTCGACGGCCTGGGCTACGCCGAGATCGCCACGCAGCTGGGCATCTCCCTGAGCAGCGTCAAGCGCTACATGCTCAAGGCTGCGCAACGCTGCTACTTCGCCGAGCTGCCATGAGCCTGCCCGCCGCACCCAAGGTGCCGCCGCAGGTGGCCGAACAGGCCGTGCGCTGGCTGGTCGAGCTGCAGGGCGGCGCCGACGACGAACGCCTGCGCCAGGCCTGGCAGCGCTGGCGCCAGGCGGCCCCGGAACACGAGCAGGCCTGGCGCCACATCGAGGCGGTCAACCAGCGCCTGGCCGGGATAGGCACGCCACTGGCCCTGGCCGCCATCAACGCACCGCATTCGCCGCAACGCCGGCGCGCGCTGAAGACCCTGCTGCTGGTCCTGGCCGCCGGCGGCAGCGCCTGGGGCCTGCGCGAGAGCGGCAGCCTGCAGCGCTGGAGCGCCGACTATGCCACCGGCGTCGGCGAACGCCGGCGCCTGGCCCTGGCCGACGGCAGTCGCCTCGAGCTGAACAGCGACACGGCGGTGGATGTCCGCTTCGATGCCGGCGAACGGCGCCTGCTCCTGCTGCGCGGGGAAATCCAGCTCAGCACCGGCCAGGACCCGCGCCCGCTGCACGTGTACAGCGCGGAAGGCCGGCTGCGACCGGTGGGCACCCGGTTCGACGTGCGCCAGTTCGCCGGACGCACCCGCGTCGCCGTCCACGAAGGCGCGGTGCAGGTGGAGAACCACGCCGGCCAGGGCCTGCTGCTGCCCAGCGGCCGGCAGCTGGACTTCGACCGCGAGCGACTCGGCGCTCCGCAGCCGCTGCCGGTCGGCAGCGGCGCCTGGACCGACGGCATGCTGGTGGCCGCCGGCATGCGCCTGGACGAATTCCTCGCCGAAGTCGCGCGCTACCGCCCCGGCCGGCTGGGCTGCGACCCGCGCATCGGCGGCCTGCGGATTTCCGGCAGCTATCCGCTGGACGATAGCGAGCGGATCCTCGCCACCCTGCCGGCGGTGCTGCCCGTGGAGGTACGGCGCGTCACCCGCTACTGGGTCGGCGTGCACCCGCGCGAATGAGCGGAAAGATATTTCCGCGCACCTGAGCCTTTTTCCCCACCTCGCGTGACAGAGGAGGAAAGCCAACCTCGAAAGATCCACTGGAGTGTCCCTCATGTCCCCGTCACGCGCCCTGTCGCCGCTCAGCCGCGCCCTGCTCCTCGCCTGCCTCGGCGGTCCCGTCCTGGTTTCCGCCGGCAGCGCCTGCGCCGCCGAGATCCGCACCGATGCCCGCCAGTACTACCGGCTGCCCGCCGAGCCGCTGGAGCAGGCGCTGAACCACCTAGGCCGCCAGGCCGGCGTGCTGATCGCCTTCAGCCCGGAACAGACCGCCGCGCGGCGCAGCCAGGCGCTGGACGGCGAGTACACCCTGGAGGAAGCCCTGGCCGCCCTGCTCGCCGGCTCCGGCCTGGAGGCGCGCGCCCGCGGCGACGGCGCCTATACCCTGGAGGCGCTGCCGGTGGAAGACCCGGCCAACCTGCCGGCGCTCACCGTGGTCGGCGACTGGCTGGCCGACGCCAGCGCCGCCGACGTCTTCGAGCATCCCGGTGCGCGCGACGTGGTCCGCCGCGAGCAGTTCCAGGCCCAAGGCGCGGCCAGCACCCGCGAAGTGCTGGAGCGCATTCCCGGGGTCAGCGCGCCGCTCAACAACGGCACCGGCAGCCACGACCTGGCATTGAACTTCGGCATTCGCGGCCTCAACCCGCGCCTGGCGTCGCGCTCGACGGTGCTGATGGACGGCATCCCGGTGCCCTTCGCTCCCTACGGCCAGCCACAGTTGTCGCTGGCGCCGGTGTCCATCGGCAACATGGACGCGGTGGACGTGGTCCGCGGCGGCGGCGCGGTGCGCTACGGGCCGCAGAACGTCGGCGGCATCGTCAACTTCGTGACCCGGGCGATCCCCGAGGACTTCGCCACCAAGCTCGACGTGCACAGCGAACTCAGCCCCAGCTCCAGCCAGGACGGCCTGAAGACCACCCACAACGTGCTGATCGGCGGCACCGGCGCCAACGGCCTCGGCGGCGCCCTGCTCTACTCCGGCACCCGCGGCGGCGATTGGCGCGAGCACAGCGATACGCGGATCGACGACCTGATTCTCAAGGGCCGCTTCCAGCCCAGCGACGAACACGCGTTTTCGGCGATGACCCAGTACTACGACGGCGAGGCCGACATGCCCGGCGGCCTCAGCGCCGCGGCCTACCGCGACGATCCGTACCAGTCGACCCGTCCCTACGACAAGTTCTGGGGCCGCCGTACCCTGGCCAGCGCCAGCTACGAATACACCCCCAACGCCAGCCAGAAGCTCAACGTCACCGGCTTCTTCACCAAGACCCTGCGCAGCGGCTACCTCGACCAGGGCCGCAACCTCACCCTGTCGCCGCGCGAATACTGGGTGCGAGGCCTGGAAACCCGCTTCAGCCAGGGCTTCGAGCTGGGCGAAAGTCGCCACGAAGTGGGCATCGGCCACCGCTACGTCAACGAAGCCAGCCACGAGCTGCGCTACTGGACCCGCGCCGACAGCGGCCAGCTACCCAGCACCGGCAGCCGCAACGACCGCGACACCCGCGGCAGCACCGAAGCCAACGCGTTCTACATCGACGATCGCATCGACATCGGCAACTGGACCATCACCCCTGGCATCCGCTACGAGAAGATCGACTCCGAACAGAAGAACCTGCTGAAGAACAGCAAGGACAGCGGCCGCTACAACGCCTCGCTGCCGGCGCTCAACGTGATCTACCACCTCACGCCGAGCTGGAACCTCTACGCCAACACCGAGGGCTCGTTCGGCACCGTGCAGTACAGCCAGATGGGCAAGGCAGTGCAGAGCGGCGACATCGAGCCGGAGAAGGCCCGCACCTGGGAACTCGGCAGCCGCTACGACGACGGCATCCTGCGCGCCGAACTGGGCGCCTTCCTGATCAACTTCGACAACCAGTACGAGAGCAACCAGCAGACCGACAGCGTGACCGCCCGCGGCAAGACCCGGCACAAGGGCATCGAGGCGGCGATCGCCTACGACCTGGCCGATCTCGACCCGCTGCTCTCCGGCTTCGACGTCTATGCCAGCTACGCCTACGTCGACGCGAGCATTCGCGAGGACGGGCCGAACAAGGGCAACCAGGTGCCGTTCTCCTCGAAGCACAAGGGCACCCTTGGCGCCAACTACCGCACCGGCGCCTGGAGCTACAACCTCGACGGCAGCTTCCAGACCAGCCAGTACGCCGACAACGCCAACACCGAGAGCGAAAGCGTCGACGGCAGCACCGGGCGGATCGCCGGCTGGATGGTCTGGAGCGCGCGCGGCACCTACGACTTCGGCCCGCAACTGAACGACCTCAAGCTCGGCCTGGGGGTGAAGAACCTGTTCGATCGCCGCTACTACACCCGCTCGTTCGACGACAACAACAAGGGCCTCTACGTCGGCCAGCCGCGCACCCTGTACGTACAGGCCTCGGTCGGTTTCTGAAGGAAGACCGCGGGAGCGCATGGCGCAACGGCGGACGATCGCCAGCGATCATCCGCCCTCCCCGCCGCCGGGCCTGGTCCCTCTCAGGCCCGGCGTCACTTCCAGTTCGGATCGCTCTCCAACTGTTTCATCAGCAGCTCGCGGACCTGCCTGGAGGGTTCGCCGTACCAGCGATAGGTGGCGTACTTGCTCGGCGTCTGCATGACTTCGGCGGGCTCGTCCGGCAGGCTCACCTGCAGCCCGTAGGCGGCACTCTTGTCGCCACGGAACGCCACCAGCAGGCGGTTGTTGCCGCAATCGTGGGGTTTGCAACTGTTGGCCAGGACGTAGGGCTGGCCCTCCAGGCTCAGGCTGGTGGACGGGGAACTCGGGCCGCTGGCGTCGGAAACCCATTTCGGCACGTCGCTCTCGCCCTTGAACATGGCATGCCAGGTGGCCTTGTAGCCGGGCTGGCCGAGCAGTTCGAACAGCCGCGGCTGCTCCTCGGCCTGCGCCGGCGCCCAGTGCAGCGCCGCGCCCAGCAACGCCAGGGAGAGCAGTCTGGATACTCCGTTCATGGTGATTTCCTTCGATCGGGTGAAATGAAAGCAGCCTATCCGGCGGTGGCCGCCGCTGGCTGCTTGGAACGGCACGACTGCGACAAGTTCGCTGTCCACCGGCAATTCCATCGATCGCCGGATGACAGGCATCCCGACGCGCCGCGTTTTACCGCTATAATCCCGCGTTTTTCCGGGCCGTCCCGCGCCCACGCCAACGGATTCCAGCAGGCACGCATCCATGACCACTCAGGCCGCCGAAGTCGCGAAGCGCCGTACCTTCGCGATCATTTCCCACCCCGACGCCGGTAAGACCACCATCACCGAGAAGCTCCTGCTGATGGGCAAGGCGATCGCCGTCGCCGGTACCGTGAAGTCGCGCAAGTCCGACCGCCACGCCACGTCCGACTGGATGGAGATGGAAAAGCAGCGCGGCATCTCCATCACCACCTCGGTGATGCAGTTCCCCTACCGCGAGCACATGATCAACCTGCTCGACACCCCCGGCCACGAAGACTTCTCCGAAGACACCTACCGCACCCTGACCGCGGTGGACTCGGCGCTGATGGTGCTCGACGGCGGCAAGGGCGTCGAACCGCGGACCATCGCCCTGATGGAAGTCTGCCGGCTGCGTGACACGCCCATCGTCAGCTTCATCAACAAGCTCGACCGCGACATCCGCGACCCCATCGAGCTGCTCGACGAGATCGAGGCGGTGCTGAAGATCAAGGCCGCGCCGATCACCTGGCCGATCGGCTGCTACAAGGACTTCAAGGGCGTCTACCACCTGGCCGACGACAGGATCATCGTCTACGTCCCGGGCCACGGCCACGAGCGCATCGAGACCAAGGTCATCGAAAAGCTCGACTCCGACGAAGCCCGCGCCCACCTCGGCGATCTCTACGACAATTTCGTCGAGGAGCTGGAGCTGGTGCAGGGCGCCTGCCACGAATTCGACAAGGACGCCTTCCTCAAGGGCGAGATGACCCCGGTGTTCTTCGGCACCGCGCTGGGCAACTTCGGCGTCGACCAGGTCCTCGACTGCATCGTCGACTGGGCGCCGCAGCCGCTGTCGCGCGCCACCCACGAACGCAGCGTGGAGCCGACCGAGGAGAAGTTCTCCGGCTTCGTGTTCAAGATCCAGGCGAACATGGATCCCAAGCACCGCGACCGCATCGCCTTCATGCGCATCTGCTCGGGCAAGTACGAGAAAGGCATGAAGATGCGCCACGTGCGCCTGGGCAAGGACGTGAAGATCGCCGACGCGCTGACCTTCTTCTCCTCCGAGCGCGAGCAACTGGAAGAGGCCTATGCCGGCGACATCATCGGCCTGCACAACCACGGCACCATCCAGATCGGCGACACCTTCAGCGAAGGCGAGAACTTCGGTTTCACCGGCATCCCGCACTTCGCCCCGGAACTGTTCCGCCGCGTGCGCCTGAAAGACCCGCTGAAGTCCAAGCAGTTGCGCCAGGGCCTGCAGGAACTGGCCGAGGAAGGTGCGACCCAGGTGTTCTTCCCCGAGCGCAACAACGACATCATCCTCGGTGCGGTGGGCGTGCTGCAGTTCGACGTGGTCGCCAGCCGCCTGAAGGAGGAATACAAGGTCGAGTGCGCCTACGAGGCGATCAACGTCTGGTCGGCACGCTGGATCGAGTGCGACGACGAGAAGAAGCTCAAGGAGTTCAAGGACAAGGCCTTCGAGAACCTCTCCGTGGACGGCGGCGGGCACCTCACCTACCTGGCGCCGACCCGCGTCAACCTCAGCCTGATGGAAGAACGCTGGCCGGACATCCGCTTCCGCGCGACGCGCGAGCATCACTGATCGCACGGGAGGAGCCAGGGACAGCCTCCCTGGCTCCTCCCTCGGCGGTCTCGGCGCAGGGCGGATAACCCTATCGCGGCTATCCGTCGCTCCAGCGCGGTATCGGCGGACAGCCCCTGCGCAGGCAAAGCGAACGCGACGCTGCGCGAAACGCCTCCTTCCCTCCTCCCAGGCTCCCCTCCCCATCGCGCCATCGCTCCGTACGCCTGCGCCTTTCGCAGGCGGGTGACGAGACTTCCAGGTAGGAAATCCCTTCAAGCGCAACCAGGCAAGGACGCGGTTGCCCAAGCCGTTTCCGAAGGTGCCTCCTGAGCAGTTCAGATAGGTTGTCCGCCCCCGAGTGGCACGGCAGAGTGCCAGGGTTTATCTCATAGGGACTTGAGCATGAGCGGCAAACCCGCTGCGCGCCTGGGCGATCCGACCGCGTGTCCGCTGCCGGGCCACGGCAGCAACCCGATCGTCGGCGGCTCGCCCGACGTCTTCTTCGACCATCGGTCCGCCGCCCGCCAGGGCGACGCCACCGCCTGCGGCGCCACCCTCAGCGCCAACGTCATCGCCAACGTACTGATCAACGGCAAGCCCGCCACCGTGGTAGGTAGCGTCGGCACCCACGGCAACCTAGTGGTCGGCGGCGCGGGCACGGTGCTGATCGGCAACAGCGGCGGCGGCGCACCCGCTCTCGCCCTCGCCCCACCGAAGCTGTGCCTGCAATGCCTGCTGCTGGCGGCACGCCGCAACCAGGCCCTGGTGCCCCTGGAAAGCCTCGGCGGCGCACCGTGAGCCGGCTCCAGCCGGCGCTCGCGGCGCCTACGCCGGACAGCCGCCTGTTCGCCCTGGCGGACGGCGCCCGCTACCTGACCCTGGACACCCGCCTGGAAAAGGCCGCGGGGGAAATCAGCTCGCGCTGGCTGCTGGCCGGGAGCGAGCTGGACGAAATCGCCCATGCCGGGCCGGTCCTGATCGAATTCATGGACAGCGCCCCGCTTTCGTCATCGGGCGAGTTCCTCGGCTGGCTGCGCGACTGGGACCGCCGCTCGCCCATGGCCTCCTGGCTGTGGAGCCGGGCGTCCTTCGAAAACCTCGCGAAACACTTCGCCGGGCTGCTCTTCACCCGCATGCCCGACGGCCGCCGGGCGCTGTTGCGCTACTACAGCCCGGAAGTGCGCCGGGCGCTGGAACAGGTCATGACCGCGCGGCAATGGACGCAAGTGATGGCGCCGCTGGAGCGTTGGCAGGTCTGGCAGCCCCTGCAGGGCGGCTATCTCGTCTATGACCGGGAAACGGAGCGGACCGCCGATGCTTGAACTGGATGCCGGCCAACTGGATCGCCTGCAACGGGTCCGCGACGACGAAGTCATCGAGCGGGTCCTGCTGGAGGTACGCCGGGAGGCTCCCGCCTGGCTCGAACGACGCGGCCTGCTGCCCGCCATCCGGCAACTCGGCGAGCTGCGCGCGACGGCGCTGGAACTGGGTATCGAAGAGCCCGGGACGATCGAACGCTTTCTCCTGCACGGCCTGGCCTTCCCCGGCTTCCAGGACACGCCGGCGTTTCTCGCGCACATGCGCCGGCCGCTGGCTGACAGCCCGGAACAACGCTTCCAGGACTACGAACGGATCGTCGAGTTTCGCCTGGCCAGCCAGAAATGGCGCGCGTACGAAACCTCGGGGAGACCGGCATGAGCGGCATAGGCGCGCTTTTCCGACCGCTGCCCCGCATGGGTCCGCGGCTGCCCTTCGAACTACCCGCGCCGCCCCGGCCGCACTTGCCGATGCCGGCGCCGCGCCCGCTGCCGCGACCGGCCCCCGGCGCGCTGCCCAGGCCGGTACCGCGTCCGATGCCGGTTCCGCAGCCCCTGCCCAGGACCGAGACCGGCACGCTGAGCCGCGACCGGACCCGGGAAGCCGAGCGCGATTGCAGCAAGAGCCAGGGCCGCGACAAGGACTGCGTGGAGTGCCCGCCGTCCCGGGGCGAAATGGCCATCGCCAATAACGGCAAGGGCCACAGCATGTCGGACCTGTCCGCGCGCTACCAGCAGTGGGTGACCAATTTCCCGTTTCCCCACGAATGGTTCTGGAGCGGCACCTGGTGGGACGGCTTCGACGAGCCGCGCTGCACCCTGCTGGAGGCGAAGGCCAACTACGCCTTCCTGTTCGTCCCGCTGCTCGGCGTGCCCAGGCCCTGGGCGCGGGCCAAGGTGAAGTCGGACCTGCTGCAGAAGGCCGAGGTCCACAGCGACAAGGCCCGACCGACCCCGCCGGTGTTCGTCGAATGGCACTTCCTGCAGCGGATCGTCTACGAGTACTGCGCCGCGGAGTACCTGCGCATGGGACTGGCCAACCTGAAGGCATTCTGGAATCCGATGCCGGGAACGGACGAGCACGACGACTACCAGGAAACCCGCGCGAAGGAACAGGAAGAGATGAAAAGGTTTTGCGAAGAGAACCCGGGGTATTGCGCATGACGGACGCCAAGGCTTTCAGGCGCTACATATTCGAGCTGTACTTCGATCCGGCACGGCTCCTCGAACTGGACGACGACCAGCACCTGCAACGGATAGAGCGCTTCCTCGATGCCCTCGCGCCCCTCCATCCGGTGCTGGAGAACTGGTACCTGTGCGGCGACTCCCTGCGCGATGCCCTCAGCCACAACGTCACCGAGCACCGCCAGGATCTCGCCAAGGCCCTGTCGCGTGACCGACGCACCCGGGCGGTGGAACTGGTGCTATGGAACGGCGAGGAGGATCCGCTCAAGGGCGGGTTGTCGCTGGACTACGAGGCCAGCGGCAGGGCCGTCTCGTCCAGGCTCCAGTTGGAAGATGCCGGCAGCCTGCTGCAGGTGTTCGACGCACCGGCTTCCTCCTTCGTCGCGATCTTCCTCGCGGCGCTGGAAATCTGGCCCGAAACGACCTGGGGCATGCTCGCTCCGCATACGTATTTCGTACACCAGCGGACCTTCCCGGACCGCCGCAGCATCGGCTGGATCGGCTTCTGCCCGCATCCGCTAAGGGCCACGGACTTCCCGGCGGCTACGGAGCTGGTCGACATTCCCGGCCGTGGCACCCTGCTGCTGAACGGCCGCGAACCGATGGACGAAACCCGTCGCGAACATTTCGAGCGCGTCGGCGAAGCGGACATCAAGCTGATGGAACTGGGCTACCTGCCGCCGCTGCGCGGTTGACGACGTACGAAGCAAAAGCCGCCTGCGTTCCGTAGGGCGAATACGCCACCGGCGTTATCCGCCGGCATCCGCCGCAACGGCGGATAACCGCAGGCGGTTATTCGCCCTACCAGGCCCACGTGCCACACTGGAAGGCCACCCTGGAGGGGCCTCCGTTCCGTGGGGCGAATACGCCACCGGCGTTATCCGCCGGTATCCCGCCGCAACGGCGGATAACCGCAAGCGGTTATTCGCCCTA
>NZ_KV813372.1:0-71262 GCF_001813645.1 Pseudomonas sp. HMSC063H08 | reverse complement strand
GGCGGATAACCGCAAGCGGTTATTCGCCCTACAGGCCCACGTGCCATGCAGAAAGGCCACCCGAGGGTGGCCTTTCTGCATGGCGACCAACGCCACGGGCGCTATCCGCTGCCTACCTGCGGTGCTTCTTCATCGCCACCCGGCGCAGGTCGATACCGATCACCACCGGGTCGTGGTCGGAGGCCCGGTACGGCTCGGCGTTGTACAGGCTGTCCTGCTGCCGAGGGGTCTTGAACTCGACGTTGTAGTCCAGCACCCGGGGCTCGTCGGCGTTGATGTGCCACTCCACCGCGCCGCGTACCTGGCGCGCCAGGCTGGCGTTGGCGAGGGCGTGGTCAAGGTAGCCGGACTGCCCGGAGAACACGTAGGAGTAGCCCTTTCCTGCGCCCGCCTGACGCGCCACCAGGTCGGTGTAGCCGGCGCCGCGGATGACGTTCACCGGGTCTTCCTTGGCATAGGAATTGAGGTCGCCGATGATCAGGCGGTCAGGTTCCTTGGCGCCCGTCGGATCGCCCGCCAGCCAGTCCACCAGGGCCTGGGCGGCGCGCGCCCGGGTCAGGTTGCAGTTGCCCTGGCCGTCGCCGGTGTCCGGGTCGCCGTCGCAGGCCGAGCCCTTCGACTTCAGGTGGTTCACCGCGATGGTCAGGCGTTCGCCGCCATTGATCTCCTGGAAGGTCTGGGCCAGGGTCGGACGGTTGCGGGTATCGTCGAACTCCGGGTTCACCGAACTGTCGAGCACCGCCGCGGATCGATAGGTGCGGACCTTGTCGCCGCGATAGATCAGCCCCACGGCAATTTCGTCGCTGCCCAGCTTCGCCCGGTTCGGGTTGACGAAGGCATAGCGCTGGCCCTGGGGCAGGCTGGCGTTGAGGCCGTTGACCAGGTCGGCGATGGCGCTGAACTCGCCGTAGCCGTCGTTCTCGATCTCCATCAGGCCGACGATGTCCGCCTTCGAGGCGAGGATCGCCGCGACGATCTTCGCTTTCTGCCGTTGGAACTCCTCGACCGTGTTGGCTCCGCGCGAGGTGGGGAAACCGCCGCCCTTGCCATCGCCGTTGAAGTAGTTGAGCACGTTGAAGCTGGCCACCCGCAGGCGCCCTTCCACCGCCGGCTGGGCCGGACGCGGATTGGCCGCCTCGAAGGTCGGCGTCTGCAACGGCTGGATACGGTAGCTGCCGGCCGAGTAGTCGAGCACGCCGTCGATGGCGCTGGTGCGATCGCCGACGCGCAGGCTGTTGTAGGCGCTCAGTTCCGGCGCCGGGTAGCGGATCGGGTCGGGGTTCTGCCCGCTGCGGCCGTCGTCGAGGAGAATCCGGTCGAGGTCGTTGCGCGCCTGCATGGCCTTGGCCTGTTCGCCGGGAGCCACCACGTTGGTCGGAGTCATCTGGCGGCCGCCGGAGGACAGCAGGACCTCGCCGTAGCGGCCGAGGTTGTAGACCTCGTTGACGGTCAGCGTCTGGCGGAGCTGCACGCGCATGCCTTCGTAGCGCTCCAGCGCATCGGCGCTGGCCAGCGGCAGGCTGATGCCGGCCGGCGTCGGCAAGGCCACGCCGCTCGCCAGGACGCTGACCTGCAGCGGCCCGACCAGTTCGGTGAGGCCGTTGAACTCGCGGACCTGGCCGGTCACCCGGACGCGGTCGCCGAGCTTGACGTCGCTGCCGTTGCCGCCGTCGTAGACGAAGATGCCTTCGGAGGTCGCCGGGTCGCCGTCCACCGTGGCATCTTCCTGCTGCACGTAGAAGCCCTTCAGCTCGCTGGCGTTCTGGAAGTCGCCGACCACCACGCCCTCGATGGCGACCCGCTGGTTCACCAGCGGACTTTCAGCGCCGGCGCCCTGCACCTCGTGGATCGGTCGCAGGCCGGCCTCCTCGCCGCCGCCGGGCTCACCAGCGCCATGCTGGCCGAGGTTGGCGAAGGTGTCGCGCGGGTAGCCCAGCCATTGCGCCGCCGGGTCGAAGGCGTCGCTGGGATCGCTGTCGCCGTCGCGGATGTCGGCCTTGCGCACCAGGCTCCGGTCGAGGGTCTGCACATCGCCGCTGCCCCAGGTCGTGCCGGGGTTGAAGCCGACCTGGCCGAGGCTGTCGAGGATCTCGCCGCTGCGCCGGCGCAGCAGCACCGCGTCGTTGCCATTGAACCAGCTGCCTTCCACCCGCTGGCTGGCCAGCGCCAGCAACGCCGGGTCGGCCACGCCGTTGGCAAGGACGAAGGTCTTGCCCGGCGCCAGGCTGCCGCTCAGGTCGATGCTGCGGCCCGCCGCGCTGGCGCCGTTGAAATAGAACTCGACGCGGTAGGCGGAGAGGTCGAGGACTTGGCTGCCGCTGTTGTAGAACTCCAGCGCCTTGTTGTTGCCGCTGCCTTCGACATACTCGGAGATGATCAGCTCGGCGGCGTTGGCCACCGGCAGGCCCAGCAGGGCCAGGCCGCCCAGCAGGGCGGCGTTACGCAAGGGGTGCATCGGGATACTCCTTTATCGGAATGGGGTAGCCGCGGCTCAGGCGCCGTCGGGCTGCAGTTCCTGGGAAAACACCGGCTCGCCGTCGAGGTCGCGCAGGGTGACGGTGAGCGCGCGGCTTTGCGCATCGATCTCCACCTCGCCGAAGAACTGGTAGCCGGCGAAGGGGGAACTGTTCTGGACCAGCGGGGCCTTCTGGAACATCACCTGCGGGCCGAACGTGCCATCCAGCGCGTTGGGTCCGAAACTACCGGCATTGAGAGGCCCGGCGACGAACTCCCAGAACGGCGCGAAGTCCTTGAACGCGGCGCGCTCCGGGCTGTAGTGGTGGGCTGCGCAGTAATGCACGTCGGCGGTCAGCCAGACGGTGTTGCGCACCCCGGCGCGCTGGACGAAGCGCAGCAGGTCGGCGATCTCCAGCTCGCGGCCTAGGGCGGCACCGTCGTTGCCGTTGGCGATGGCCTCCCAGCGGTCGCGCCCCTGGGCGTCCTTACCATCGGGCACGCAGAGGCCGATCGGCATGTCGGCGGCGATCACCTTCCACTGCGCGCGCGAACCGCGCAACTCGCGCTTGAGCCATTGCAACTGTTCACGGCCGAGGAAATCGGTGGCGGCGCTGCGCCGCGCCTGCAGGTTGGCGCTGTTGCCGCCGCGGTAGCTGCGCATGTCGAGGACGAACACGTCGAGCAAAGGGCCGTAGGCGACCTTGCGGTAGATCCGCCCGTCGCGCCCCTGGCGCTGGAAGCGCAGCGGCGCGTATTCGAGGAACGCCTGGCGCGCGCGAGCCGCCAGCACGTCGATGTCCTTCACCTGGTAGCGCTTGTCGAGCTGCTTGCTGGAGGACCAGTTGTTGGTGGTCTCGTGGTCGTCCCATTGCCAGATCTGCGGCACCTCGGCGTTGAAGCGGCGCAGGTTGTCGTCGAGCAGGTTGTAGCGGTAGTTGCCGCGGAACTCGTCGAGGGTCTCGGCGACCTTGCTCTTGGCCTCGGTCACCCGGTTGCGCCAGATGCGCCCGCTCTCGGTCTCGATGCGTTCGGGGATCGGCCCATCGGCATAGATGGTATCGCCGCTGTGCAGGAAGAAATCCGGCTGGCGCCGGCGCATGGCTTCGTAGATACGCATGCCGCCGATATCCGGATTGATCCCGAAACCTTGCCCGCAGGTGTCGCCGCTCCAGACGAAACGGATATTGCGCGCCTCGCTCGGCGCACTGCGCAGGTGGCCGAACCAGGGCTTGCTCAGGCTGCCGTCGCGGGCATCCTCGAAGCGCACCCGGTAGAAGATCGACTGGTCGGCTGGCAGGCCACGCAGGTCGATACGCGCGGTGTAGTCGAGGCGCTCGTCGGTGACCGGCGAGACCAGCCGGCGCGGCTCGCTGAAGACGCTACGGGTGTCCCATTCGACGATCATCCGCGCCGGGCGGTCGGTGCGGCTCCAGACCAGCGCGCGGTCGCCCTGCACGTCGCCGGATTGCACGCCATCGGTCAGCTTCGGCCGCGCCCTGGGCGAGGCGATCACCGCCGGCGCGCCCAGCGCCGGCAACAGCAGTCCAGCGCCCAGGCCTTGCACGACGCGGCGGCGCTTGAGGTCCATCCCACTCATACCGGAGTTCTCCGCAGGCTTCACGAAGGTCCGGTTTACCGGGGCAAGTTGACAGGGGCGTTACGGGGACAGACAGGCTATCCGTTTGGTCAGGGGAAACGCACATTCGCTCCGCGCCGCCCATGCGGCAACGAACCGGGCGTTGCCTCGCTGAAAAGAGCTTCAGTGAGTTTCAGGCTTCAGGGAATACACCCAATCGGAGGGGCGCGCCCAGCGGCCTTGGCGTCGCTATACGCCCCTTTCCACCGACCTCAGCCGCCCCGCGCCCCCTGGACCGGCCCCTGGGGCGCCTCGCCGCGCTCCTCCTGCACTGCCCGCCCGGCCCGTTCCACGGCGTTCCACAACCAGGGCGGCAGGTGCTCCGGATCGAGGCTGTCGAGGAGGTTCTTGACCGCCAGGCCCAGCTCGGTGTCACCCTCGATCACCAGGCGGCGGCGGAAGAACAGGGTATCCGGGTCCTCATGCCGGCTGGCCAGCAGCAGGAAGTCGCGCCAGTCGCCGCGGATGGTCACGCTGGCCCGTGGCCGTTCGACCAGGCGCAGGCCGCCGGGCACCCGGGTGACGCACCAGCCGACGCCGAGGTCCCTGACTTCCAGGCGCAGCCAGCGACCTTCCAGCAGGTCGAAGGCGCCCTCCTCCAGCGGCTGGGCGAACAGCCGGTTGGCGACCCGTTGCAGGACCAGGTGCTGGAGCCCGCGCGGAACCTTCGCCGCCAGCGGCAACAGGCGTCCGGCGACGCCGAGGAGCAGGCGTTGGCGGTTCAGCATAGCCCCGCCTCCTCTGCCCGCAGCATCCCCGGCCGGCCGTGCCAGTAGCCGTTGCAGCCTTCCACCGCGAGCGGCGGAGCGGCACCCTGGCGTACCCGGTCGAAGGCCGCGATCACCTCGGCCATGCCCTGCGCCCGAGGGCTCAGGCGTAGCAGGTCGGCGCCGCTATGTTCCAGCGAGCGGTAGTCGGCCAGCAGGTTGCTGACCTTGCCGGACATGGTCTGGATGCCGTTGAGGGTGAACAGCGCCTCGCCCTCCTGGCTGAGCAGCGGGATACCTTCGGGATACTGCTGGCAGCAGAACTGACAGTCGTCCTTGGGCCGGTTCTCCGCCCGCGCGGTGAAGCAGCGCGCCGAGTAGGCCAGCGGCAGGTGACCGTAGGCGAAGACCTCGGTCTGCAATTGCTCCAGGCCCAGCTGCGCAGCCTGGTCGAGTACCCCGCGCAGCAGCTTGCCGGAGACTTCCACCGGCGGAATCCAGCGGCGCATGCCCCAGGAATACAGTTCGGCCAGGGCATGACCGTTGTAGAGGTTCAGCGCCGGACCGCCGACAAAGGGCACGCCGCGCTGGCTGAGGTAATAGACGGCGGCCATGTCGTTGGCCTCGACCCGGAGTTCGCCGTTCTCGCATAGCCGGCGCAGGCTGGACAGCTCCGAAGCGGCCTCGATCAGCGCCAGCCCGGAGAGCACCAGCTCGGCACGGGTCGCCTGCGCCAGCTCGCGGGCCAGCGCCTGCCAATCGTTCAGGGACAGCGCCCGGCGCTTGGCGCAGACGGTCTCGCCGAGGTAGATGACGTCGAGCGGCTGGCCGGCCATCTCGGCGTAGAAATCGAATATCTGCCGCTTGTCCCAGTAGAACAGCAGCGGTCCCAGGCTCAGTTTCATCGCGGCGGTCCTCACTGCCAGGAACGGTGATAGGCGCCCAGGGTGGTCTGGTGCCCTTCGGAAAGTCCGGCCAGCGCGCGCTGCCATTGCGGCTGCACGCTATAGGCGCCCGGCGCGCTGGCGTAGCTGTCCAGCGCCTGGCGCCAGACCCGGGTGACCTGCTCGACGTAGGCCGGGCTGCGCTGGCGGCCTTCGATCTTCACCGCCGCCACGCCGATTTCCGCCAGTTGCGGGACCAGGTCCAGGGTGTTCAGGCTGGTCGGTTCCTCCAGCGCATGGAAGCGCTGGCCATTGACCAGGAAACGGCCCTTGCAGAGGGTCGGGTAGCCGGCCGCCTCGCCGGCGGCGTAGCGGTCGATGAGTACTTCGTTGAGGCGCGAGGTCAATCCCTCCGGCTCCTCGCTCCAGCGCACCGCCCTGGCCGGCGAACAGACGCCGCAGAGGTTCGGCGACTCGCCGGTGACGTAGGAGGACAGGTGGCAGCGGCCCTCGGCCATGATGCACAGGCTGCCGAAGGCGAACACCTCCACCGGCACCGGACTGCCGGCCGCCACCTGGCGTACCTGCGCCAGCGATAGCACGCGGGGCAGGACCGCGCGACGGATGCCGTAGCGTTCGTGATAGAGGGCCAGGGCCGCGGCATTGGTTGCCGAGCCCTGCACCGACAGATGCAGATTGAGCAGCGGATAACGTTTCGCGGCATAGCCGAGCACCGCCACGTCGGCGGCGATCAACGCATCGACGCCGAGATCGGCGGCCTGGTCCACCGCGCGCTGCCAGCGCTCCCAGCCCTGCGCGCTGGAATAGGTGTTGACCGCTACGTAGAGCTGCCGCCCGGCCTCGTGGACTCGCCGCAGGCCTTCCTGCAACTGGCGTTCGTCAAGGTTGAGGCCGGCGAAATGGCGGGCGTTGGTGTCGTCGCGGAAACCGACGTAGATGGCATCGGCGCCCTGTCGCAGGGCCGACTTCAAGGCGGGCAGGCTGCCCGCCGGACAGACCAGTTGCATGGGGTTGCTCCTCTGGCGAAAAACGCGCTCCGCGGCAGTGGGCAACCCCGGGGCACAGGCGCCACACTCTAGAAAGACGCTCCCGGTCGGCGCTTGACCGGGATCAAGAAGGCCTCAGGCCATCAGTGCGGAGAACGGCAGAAAGTCGATCGCATCACCCACGCCCAGGGTGGCGCCGCGCTCGATCACCGCCAGCCCGTCCGCCCAACTGGCGGCAAGCAGCATCGCCGAGCCCTGCTGCGGGTGGATTTCCACCCGCCCCCGTTCATCGAGCCGCGCCCGCAGGTACTGGCGACGCGCCCGCGGTTGCGGCCAGTCGAAGGCCGCCGGCAACGCCAGCGGCCGCGGCACTACGTCGAACAGTCCCTGCTGGCGAAGCAGGAACGGACGCGCCACCAGCAATGCAGTGACCAGCGCCGCCGCAGGGTTGCCGGGCAGCCCCAGCCAGGGCTTGCCGGCCACGGAGCCGAAGGCGAACGGCTTGCCCGGCTGGATCGCCAGGCGCCACAGGTTGACCTCGCCAAGCTCGGCGATGGCGCGCTTGAGGTGGTCTTCCTCGCCTACCGAGACACCGCCGCTGGTGACCAGCGCGTCCCATTCGGAGGCCGCCAGGCTGAGCGCATCGCGGCTGGCCACCAGTTCGTCGGCGAGCACTTCCTCGTCGTGCACCTCGAAGCCGAGACCGCGCAGCAAGGCGCCGATGCAGTAACGGTTGGCGTTGTAGATCTGCCCGGCCAACAGTGTCTGGCCGGGCTCGCGCAATTCGTCGCCGCTGCTCAGCAGGCCGATGCGCAAGCGCCGACGCACCGAGACCGTGGCGACGCCGAGACTCGCCAGCAGGCCGAGTTCCTGCGGGCGCAAGCGCTGTCCGGCACGCAGCACCGGCGCGCCGCGACGCAACTCCTCGCCGCGCCGGCGCACATGCTGGCCGGCGCTCACCGGCGGCAACTGCACGCGCTCGCCGTCGACCACGCAGAGTTCCTGCGGCACCACGCAGTCGGCGCCGGTCGGCAGCGGCGCGCCGGTGAAGATCCGCGCCGCCTGGCCCAGCGGCAGGCTCATGCCGCGGGTGTCGCCGGCGGCGATCCGCGCGCCGACCGTCAGGCTGCCGCCGCTGCGCGGCAGGTCGGCGGAGCACAAGGCGTAGCCGTCCATCGCACTGTTGTCCCAATGCGGCAGGTCCATCGGCGCCAGCAGGTCCTCGCCGAGCACTCGTCCCAGCGCCCGCTCCAGGGCCAGGCTCTCGCAGGCTGGCGGGCGCGGCGCGCGCGCCAGCAGTTCGGCCAGCGCCTCGTCGAGCGGGCGCAGTTGGCCGCCATCGCAGGCGCAAGCGCTCACGAGCGGCACCCGCAGCCGGCCACCGGCGCCACGGCTGGCGGGGTCTTCAGGTGCGGGACGAAATTGCACGGGCGGGTGCGGCTGTCCAGTTGCGCCAGGAGAATCTCGTTCCAGGCGGTGCGACAGGCGCCCGGCGAGCCGGGCAGGCAGCACACCAGGGTGCCGTTGCTGAGCCCGGCCAGCGCCCGCGACTGGATGGTGGAAGTGCCGATCTCGCGCTGCGAGACCTGGCGGAACAGTTCGCCGAAGCCCTCGACATCGCGCTCGAACAGCGGCCCGACCGCCTGCGGGGTGTTGTCCCGCGCGGTGAAGCCGGTGCCGCCGGTGATCAGGCCGACCTGTACCTCGGGGTCGGCGATCCAGGCCGAGACCACCGCGCGGATCTGGTAGATGTCATCGGTCTTCAGGCTCCGCTGGTGCAGGCGATGACCGGCGGCCAGCAGCGCGTCGGCGAGGGTCTGGCCGGAAGTATCGGTTTCCAGGGTACGGGTGTCGCTGACGGTGAGGATGGCGATGTTCAGCGGCTGGAAGGTGGAGGTGGCCAGGTGGCTCATGGAAGGGAGTCCTCGGAACGGGCGATGCCTCAGCCTGAACCGCGGGCCCCCGGCTGGCTATTCCTCCGAAGAGGTAAGCCGGCGGCGCGAGGAGGTAGCCGTCACTCCTCCCAGCGCTGCGCGGCGGCCTGGTCGCTGCAGCGGCCTTCGACCCAGCGCGGGCCTTCGGCGGTGTCTTCCTTCTTCCAGAACGGCGCGCGGGTCTTCAGGTAGTCCATGACGAAGTTGCAGGCGTCGAACGCCGCCTGCCGGTGGGCGCTGGCGCAACCGACGAAGACGATCGGCTCGCCCGGCTCCAGGCGGCCGATGCGGTGGAGGATCTCCAGGCGCAGCAGCGGCCAGCGCTGCCCGGCCTCGGCGGCGATCTTGCCGAGGGCCTTCTCGGTCATGCCCGGATAATGTTCGAGGAACATCCCGCCGACCTCGCGACCGTCGTTGAAGTCGCGCACGTAGCCGACGAAGCCGACCACCGCGCCGATGCCGACGTTCTGCGCATGCAGGGCGTTAAGCTCCTGCCCCGGATCGAAAGCGGCCTGCTGGACGCGGATGGCCATGGGTTCAACCTCCGGTGACGGTGGGGAAGAAGGCGACTTCGTCGCCGTCCTGCAACGGCTCGTCGAGGCCACACAGTTCCTGATTGCGCGCGCACATCAGGTTCTGCTCGCCGAGGGTACGCTCCCAGGCCCCGCCGCGCTCCACCAGGAGCTGGCGCAAGGCGCCGAGGGTCGCCAGCCCGGCGTCCCAGTTCAACTGCTCGCCGTCGACGCCGAGGGCTTCTCGGTAACGGGCGAAATACTGCACGCGGATCATGCCTGCCCTTCCTCCTCTTTGCGGTAGTGGCCGCTCTTGCCGCCGAGCTTCTCCAGCAACTGGACCTGCTCGATGACCATCCCGCGGTCCACCGCCTTGCACATGTCGTAGATGGTCAGGGCCGCGACGCTGGCGGCGGTGAGCGCCTCCATCTCCACGCCGGTCTGCCCGGCCAGCCGGCAACGCGCGCGGATGCGCACGGCGTCCGGCGCCTCGGCCTGCAGTTCGAGCTTGACGCTGGTGAGCAGCAGCGGATGGCACAGCGGGATCAGTTCGTGGGTGCGCTTGGCCGCCTGGATGCCGGCGATCCGCGCCACGGCGAAGACGTCGCCCTTGGGATGGCCGCCGTCCTGGATCAGTTGCAGGGTTTCCGGGCGCATGCGCACCACGGCCTCGGCCGTAGCTTCACGGGAGGTCACGGCCTTTTCCGTGACGTCGACCATGTTGGCGCGGCCCTGGGAATCGAGATGGGTCAGCACGTGGGTGCTCCTGATGGAAGGTACTGGCCAGTCATTGTAAGCCCTGGGACGCGAGCGGGGATGGTTTGGCCGGATTCTGAAGGGGAATGATTGTATACAGAAAGAGGTATGCCCTCGTTGGCGAATGACCACCCGGTGAAATTTTCCTGACAGCCCTGCCGGTCCGTGACGATCGGACTAAGATCGCAACAGGCTTCCCGCTCCGGAGAACGGAAAGATGACGGACCGACTGCGCGTACTCTTCGTCTGTATCGCCAATGACGCCCGCTCCCTGATCGCCGAGGCCATCCTGCGGCACACCGACGGCGAACATTTCGCCGCGTTCAGCGCCGGCGTGCGCCCCGCTGGCGTCGACCCGCGCACCCTGAGCGTGCTCGAACACGCCGGCATCCCGACCCAAGGGTTGAGTAGCAAGCCGCTGGAGACCTTCGCCGGGGAGTCCTTCGACTATCTCATCGACCTCTGCGACAAAGACACCGACGAACTCGCACAGTTGCCGCACTCCGCCCAGACCCTCGCCTGGAGCTGCAGCGACCCGACCCTCCAGGAAGGCCTGGAAGGATTCAGCCATGTCCTGCAGGAGCTGAACGACCGGGTACGGCTGTTCCTGGCAGTGAAGAACCGCCCCCATGGGGAACGCTCCTGAGCCGCGCCACCAGCGACGCCCCAGTCGCCGTGCCTCCCGGCGACCTGCCAGTCCTGACAGGTAGATGAAGGTTTGATGACGACGTCGAGAAAGCTCGACTAGCGTTGGTCAATACCTATACCGCGCCGGGAGCGCTGGACAGGGCCCACAGGGAGGTGCCCCATGCAACTGCGAATGCACCCTTCGACCAAGGGCGGATGGATCGTCCAGGTCGGCGCCTATCGCATCCCCTTCCATACCGAACGGGAAGGTCGGGAATATCTGCGCAAACTGCGCGAGCGGATCGAAGCCCCCCACGCGCTGCCCGGTTCGCCCAAGCCCCGGATAATCCGCCAGGCCAGGTAGCCGACCCGCTCAGGTGCGGCCGATGGCTTTCCCCAGCAACCTGGCAAGGCGCCGAACGGATTCCTCGGCCCGGTCCAGGGCGGCGGCCTCGGACCTGCGCCATTCCGCGCTCAGGGGGCGCAGGTCGGCCTGCTCTTCGGCCCTGAGGCACCATTGCTGGTGGTCGTGCCAATCCCCCAGCATGGTCTGTAGCGTTTTCAGCGTGTCGAGCACCTTTCCCGGCAGAGGGCAGAGGTCCGGGTAGGCCTCCTGCGAATAACGTGCGCGCTTTACCAACAGGCGGATGTCGTGAAGATCGTGTCCGGGATCGTCGAGCGCCGCCAGCAGCTTGCGCAACTGGTGCCTGATTCGCTTGCTCGCCTCCGCCTCGAGATCGTCGAGGCGACCTTCCGTCATCGCCCGCCGGACACCGTCCGGCCAGGCGTCCAGTGCGTCCAGCAAATCCTTGATCTGTGGACTGCTCCCTGCCTGCCGATACCAGCGGAGCACCGCCTGCCTGCGCAGCGAAGCCGGAATCAGCAGGCCATGGCGCTCCAGCTCGGCCGCCATCACTTCCATGTCGCGGATCGGATTGGTGGCCTGCCCGAGGGCTTTCGCCGCGCGATCCAGGTCCTCGGCCAGAGCCCCCAGGCGCAACGGTTTCAACAGGCTGCGCAGGCGCCTGGCGGCGACGCGCAGATCGTGCAGCGCTTCCGGGTCGGTGCCCTCGACGATCCTGGCATAGGCATGCATGACCTCGACTTCGAGGCCGGAAACGGTGCGAATCACGGATGCGGCGAAAGCCATACGGCGGACTCCCGGAACTGGGGCCCGAAGTCTAGGACATGTTGCAGATCCGTGAACGCCAGCCGCTGCGCCCGGCTCGAGGCCGGGCGCAGCGCAACGCCTGCGACGCCGCGTGGTTACATATGCGCCTCGGCGTACTCCGCCAGCACCGAGCGCGGCACCCCTTGCAGGGTCACGTGCACGCCGTGGGGGAAGTCCTTGAAGCGTTCGGTGAGGTAGGTCAGGCCGGAGCTGGTGGCGGACAGGTAGGGCGTGTCGATCTGCGCCAGGTTGCCCAGGCAGATCACCTTCGAACCGCTGCCGGCGCGGGTGATGATGGTCTTCATCTGGTGCGGCGTGAGGTTCTGGCATTCGTCGATGAGGATCAGGCTCTGCTGGAAGCTGCGCCCGCGGATGTAGTTCAGCGACTTGAACTGCAACGGCACCTTGCTGAGGATGTAGTCGACGCTGCCATGGGTGCATTCGTCGTCCATGTGCAGCGCTTCGAGGTTGTCGGTGATCGCGCCGAGCCAGGGCTCCATCTTTTCCGCCTCGGTGCCGGGCAGGAAGCCGATGTCCTCGTCCAGGCCCTGCACGCTGCGGGTGGCGATGATGCGCCGGTAGCGCTTGCTGACCATGGTCTGCTCGATGGCCGCGGCGAGCGCCAGGATGGTCTTGCCGGAACCGGCGGCACCGGACAGGTTGACCAGGTGGATGTCCGGGTCGAGCAGCGCGTACAGCGCCAGCGACTGGTACACGTCGCGTGGCCGCAGGCCCCAGGCTTCCTGGTGCAGGAGCGGCTCCTGGTGCAGGTCGAGGATGGTCAGCTCGTCCTGCTGGATGCCCTTGATCCAGCCGACGAAGCCCTGTTCGTCGACGATGAACTCGTTGATGTGCACCGCCGGCAGGTTGTCGGTGAGCTGCACGCGATGCCAGGTACGGCCGTGGTCCTGGCGGGTCTCGACCTTGCTCACGCGGTCCCAGAAAGAGCCGGCGAGGGAATGGTAGCCGCGCGACAGCAGGGCCACGTCGTCGATCAGCTGGTCGGTGTGGTAGTCCTCCGCGTCCACCCCGCAGGCGCGCGCCTTCAGGCGCATGTTGATGTCCTTGGTCACCAGCACCACGCGCACGCCGCTGTGGCGGCTCTTCAGCTCGACCAACTGGTTGATGATCTTGTTGTCGTTGAGGTGCTCCGGCAGCCAGGTGATGGGCTCGGCACGCTTGCTCATGAGGATCGACAGGCTGCCGCTGGGGCCGTTCTTGCCACGCTGGATCGGTACCCCTCCCTCGACCTGCTCGGGCGTGGCCTCGCCGAGTACCTGGTCGATCAGGCGGATGGCCTGGCGGCACTCGGCGGCGATGGTGTGCTTTCCGGTCTTCAGCTTGTCCAGCTCTTCGAGCACCGTCATCGGGATCGCGACGCGGTGTTCCTGGAAGTTCAACAGGGCATTCGGATCGTGGATCAGGACATTGGTATCGAGGACGTACAGGGTGGGCTGGGTGGGGCGGGAACGTCCGTGGTCATCCATACGCGATCACCTTCTGCTAAGGGCCTGGCGACGGAATGCCGGGTCGGCGCTCCGCCGGGGGGCGAGCCGCCTTCTCTCTTCCGGTGGGGAGAGCCTGACAGCAGAGGTGAGGGCCGGGGCCGCCACCTGTGCTGCAGGGTTCGGCGGTCTACGGTTCCACAAATACCGCAAAAAATATGACGGTAAAAAGTACTTTTCGTCATCAGCAGGTTTTTTTTCCGCAAGCGACGAAATACCTTGGCGCAGCCCTTCGCGAGGTCTAGTGTTATCGGTCCCACCCCTGTGAAAACCCTGTGCTTTTTCGTGCCGCAACGGTTTTCCAGCGCCATTCCCCCTCCCCCCTGCTCCTGCGACATAAAGCCGCCACTGCGTCCTGCGCCGCCTTCCTGTATGAATCCGGGGCTTGACCTTGACACGATGTCAAGGCTGAACCTGGCGACAGATCTCACCGGCGCCTCCCAGGGCGTCTGCGGTGCCACTTCTGTCCATTCCAAGGAGGACTCATGAACAGCGCCACGCTAACCGAGCTCGATCTGCCGGTCAGCGGCATGACTTGCGCGTCCTGCGCCGGCCGTGTCGAACGAGCCCTGAAGAAAGTGCCCGGGGTCGCGGCCGCCTCGGTCAACCTGGCCAGCGAGCAGGCCCGCGTGCAGGCCCCGGCGGACAGCCTGCCGGCCCTGGTGGCGGCGGTCGAGCAGGCCGGCTACCAGGTTCCGGCGCGCAGCCTGGAACTGTCCATCGAGGGCATGACCTGCGCCAGTTGCGTCGGCCGGGTCGAGCGGGCGCTGAAGAAGGTGCCCGGCGTACGCGAGGTCAGCGTCAACCTGGCCAGCGAGCGCGCCCACCTCGAGCTGCTCGGCGCCGTGGACAGCCAGGCCTTGCTGCAGGCGGTGGAACAGGCCGGCTACAAGGCCCGCCTGCTCGACGCGGGGCAACCACGCCAGGACGATGCCGAGCGCCGCCTGCGCCGCGAACGCTGGTGGGTGATCGCCGCGCTGTTGCTGGCGTTGCCGCTGGTGCTGCCGATGCTGGTGGAATGGGCCGGCCTGCACTGGATGCTGCCGCCGTGGGCGCAGTTCCTCCTGGCGACCCCGGTGCAGTTCGTCATCGGCGCGCGCTTCTATGTCTCCGCCTGGCGCGCGGTGAAAGCCGGTGCCGGCAACATGGACCTGCTGGTCGCCCTCGGCACCAGCGCCGGCTACGGCCTCAGCGTCTACCTCTGGCTGACCGCCCCGCCCGGCCACATGCCGCACCTCTACTTCGAAGCCTCGACCGTGGTGATCGCCCTGATCCTCCTCGGCAAGTACCTGGAAAGCCGCGCCAAGCGCCAGACCGCCAGCGCCATCCGCGCCCTCGAGGCGTTGCGCCCGGAGCGCGCGGTGCGCCTGCGCGACGGTCGCGAGGAAGAGGTGGCGATCGCCGAGTTGCGCCTCGGCGACGAGGTGGTGGTGCGTCCCGGCGAACGCTTCCCGGTGGACGGCGAGGTGCTCGACGGCAGCAGCCACGCCGACGAGGCGCTGATCACCGGCGAGAGCCTGCCGGTGCCCAAGGCTCCCGGCGACAAGGTCACCGGCGGCGCGATCAACGGCGAAGGCCGCCTGCTCCTGCGCACCACCGCGCTCGGCGGGGAAACGGTGCTGGCGAAGATCATCCGCCTGGTGGAAGACGCCCAGGCCGCCAAAGCGCCGATCCAGAAGCTGGTGGACAAGGTCAGCCAGGTCTTCGTCCCGGTGGTGATCCTCATCGCGCTGGTCACCCTCGGCGCCTGGCTGGTCGCCGGGGTCGGCCTGGAGCAGGCCCTGGTTAACGCCGTGGCGGTGCTGGTGATCGCCTGCCCCTGCGCCCTCGGCCTGGCCACCCCGACCGCGATCATGGCCGGCACCGGCGTGGCCGCACGCCACGGCATCCTGATCAAGGACGCCGAGTCCCTGGAAGTCGCCCATGCGGTCACCAGCGTGGCCTTCGACAAGACCGGCACCCTGACCTCCGGGCGACCGCAGATCATCCACCTCGGCGGCGACGACCAGGAGCAGCTGCTCAGGCTCGCCGGCGCCCTACAACGCGGCAGCGAGCACCCGCTGGCCAAGGCCGTGCTCGAGCGCTGCGCCGAGCGCGACCTGGAGGTTCCGCCGGTGAACGCCAGCCAGGCCCTCAGCGGTCGCGGCATCCAGGGCGAGGTCGAGGGTCGCCGGCTGGCCCTGGGCAACCGCCGCCTGCTCGACGAGCAGGAACTCAAGCCCGGCGCGCTGGCGAGTGCCGCCGCGGACTGGGAGGCCGAGGGCCGCACCCTGTCCTGGCTGCTGGAACTGGCTCCGGAGAAACGCGTGCTCGGCCTGTTCGCCTTCGGCGACAGCCTCAAGGACGGCGCCGCCGAAGCGGTGGAGGCCCTGCGCGAACGGGATATCCACAGCCACCTGATCACCGGCGACAACCGCGGCAGCGCGGCGGTGGTGGCCAAGGCCCTGGGCATCGACGACGTACACGCGGAAGTGCTGCCGGCGGACAAGGCCGCCACGGTCGCCGAGCTGAAAGGCCGGGGCCGGGTGGTGGCGATGGTCGGCGACGGCATCAACGACGCCCCGGCGCTGGCCGCCGCAGACGTCGGCATCGCCATGGGTGGCGGCACCGACGTGGCCATGCACGCCGCCGGCATCACCCTGATGCGCGGCGACCCGCGCCTGGTGCCGGCGGCGCTGGACATCTCGCGGCGGACCTACGCGAAGATCCGCCAGAACCTGTTCTGGGCGTTCATCTACAACGTGATCGGCATCCCGCTGGCGGCCTTCGGCCTGCTCAACCCGATGGTGGCGGGCGCGGCGATGGCCTTCTCCAGCGTCAGCGTGGTCGGCAACGCCCTGCTCCTGCGACGCTGGAAGCCCTGAGCCAGCACGCCAGGCACATGGGGTGGCGCGCCTAGCGCAACAACCCCATGTGCTTGGCCCGCGCCACCGCCTGGGTGCGGCGCTCGACGCCGAGCTTGTCGTTGATATGGCGGGCGTGGCTCTTCACCGTATGCAGCGAGATGAACAGCCGCTCGCTGATCTCCTGGTTGGACAACCCCTGGGCGATCAGCTCCAGCACCGCCAGTTCGCGCCCGCTGAGCACCTCGCCCGCACTGCCCGCGGGCTCGGCGGGCGGCTCCGGCAACAGCGCGCGCATGCGCTGGGCGCCGGGACAGGCAGGGAAGCGCTGCAACTGTTCGCGCAACCATTCCGGCTGCTGCACGAGCAATTCGTGGAGCGGCAGCAAGGCTCCGCCGACTGCGCCCTCCATGGCCTGTTGCAGGGTCGCCAGCGCCTCGCGCTCGCGGCCCTGCTCCAGGTGCAGCGCAGCCAGTTGGCCGAGGGCCAGGCGAGCCGGCAGCAACGCGCCGTTCTCCCGCGTCGAGCGGGCCAGCCGGTCCAGGCGCCGGGCGGCTTCCTCCGGGCGTCCTTCGCGGCGCTCCAGGCCGGCCTGGAGCAACTCCACATGCAGCGGCAGCAGCGGACTGCATTCCGGCGGCGTGGCCGCCTGCCCGCCGTAGGTGCCGCCCAGGCGCTGTAGCCAGACGCCGGCCAGTTCGGTCTGGCCCTGGGCCAGCCAGAGTTCGCACTTGATCAGGGTGATCGCCGCCAGGTAGTAGATCGGCGGGATATCCCAGGCATGCATCAACCGCTCGACGTCGCCAAGCCGGGCGAACGCCGCCGCGTAGTTGCCCAGGCGCCCTTCCAGGCTGGCCAGGACGCAATAGCCGATCACCAGGCTGACATCCCGGCAGCTGCGGGTTTCCTCGATTCCCTGCTTGATCCACTTGCGCGCTTCGTCCGGCTGCAGCGCCAGGCTGCGCAGGTAGCCGCGGTACAGCAGGAGCCGCCCGCGCACCGCGTAGCGGCGTTGCGCCGGCAGGTGCTGGAGGCGTTCCAGGCCCTGGCGCACCTCCTCCTCGGCGCGCGCCACCTCGCCGCGCGCCTGGAGGACGCGGGCGCGGTCGTAATGGACCAGTGCCTCGAACAGCGGGTTGCCGTAGCGCTGGGCGAACTCCAGGGCGTCGCGGTTGTAGTTGCGCGCCTGCCAGAAGTCGCCACGGGTCACCGCCAGGTTGCTCAGCGTCGACAGGCATTGCAGGCGGGTGCCATAGCGCTCCCCGGCGAGGTCCTGCAAGGCCTCGCGGCAGTGCGCCTCGGCCTTGTCGATATCGCCGCGGCCGCGCGCGATCACCCCGCTCAGGGCCTGCCACTGGGCCAGCAGGTCGCGCTGCGCGGACTCGTCCGGCGCCGGCAGGAAACGCGCCAGTTGGCCGGCCAGTTCTTCCGCGGCATCCAACTGGCAGGCCAGCGCCAGCGCCCAGCCGTACAGCAGGATCAGGCGCGGCGTGCTCGCCAGGAGGCTGTCCGGCAGGTCCATCTTCCAGCGCAGCAGGGTGGCGATGTTCTGCTCCGCCAGCAGTTGCTCTTCCGACAGGTTCTGCACCAGGCTCGCCGCCACGTCCGGCTGGCCGGCGCGCAGCGCCTGCTCCACCGCCTGGTCGAGCAGGCCATGGCGGCTGAACCAGCCGCAGGCGCGCAGGTGCAGGGAGCCGGCGGACGGACCGAAGTCGGGCAAGGGACGCGCCAGCAGCAGGTCGGAGAACAGGTGGTGGTAGCGGAACCACTGGCCGTTTTCGTCCAGCGGCACGAGGAAGACCTGGTGCTGCTGCAGGTGGTCGAGGATCGCCGCGCTGTCGCCGGCCTCGCGCACGGTATCGCAGAGTTCGGCGCAGAAGCGCTCGAAGCGCGCGGTCTGGGCGAGGAACGCCTGGACCTCGGGCGGCTGCCGCTCGATCACCTCCTCCAGCAGGTAGTCGCGGATCAGCTCGTCGGCGCCGTGTACCCCGGGACTGACCTGCTCCTCTGGATCGCCGCGCGCCAGCAGCCAGAGGCGCAGCCCGGCGACCCAGCCTTCGCTGCGCTCGAGCAGCGCGTCCAGCGCGTCCTCGTCGAGTTCGAGGCCGCTGGCGGCCATCAGCGCCCCGCTCTCCTCGGCGGTCAGGCGCAGGTCCTGTTCGCTGAGTTCGAGCAATTGCCGCGACAGGCGCAGGCGCGCCAGGTGCCAGTCCGGCCGCTGCCGGCTGGTGACCAGCAGCACCAGGCCCTCGGGCAGGTGATTGAGGAGGAATTGCAGGCAACGGTCGAGCACCGCGCCCTGGGCCAGGTGGTAGTCGTCCAGCACCAGTAGCAGGGGACGCTGCGGGTCCAGGCAGGGGGCGAGTTCGTCGAGCAGGTCGTCGAGCCAGGTCTCGAAGGCGAACGGCTGGTGGCGCTGGCGCATCTTCAGCAGGCCGAGGGCCTCTTCGCCCAGGGTCGGGTGGTACTGTCGCAAGCCATCGAGCAGGCGTTCGAGGAAACGTCCGGGATCGCTCTCGCGGCTGCTCAGTCCCAGCCAGAGGCTCTGCCAGCGCGGGTCGAGGCTTTCGCAGAACTCGATGGCCAGGGAACTCTTGCCAAATCCGGCGGGCGCGGCGATCAGCAGCAGGCGACCGTCCAGTCCGTCGCGCAGTCGACGGCAAAGACGCGGGCGCGCCACATGGGCCGACGGCAGCGGGGGGCGGAAAAAGCGGTTGGCCGTCGGCAGGACGGCGGATGGAGTGCCCGAGAAGGTACGCGAGAAGTCAGTCATCACCCGGTTTCTTGGTTTATGTATGGGGCGTGAACGCTCCGGAGACTAACCACAAGTGATGGCTATTTGAAGCACTATCCATCGGCTCGGACGAAATAGCGCACCGGCGCTTCAGCTCGATAACCAAGGAAAGACCGGTTTCCCGGCGCGGTCCAGGCGCGGCAAACGTTTCCCGGCCACACAGGTGCCCGCCGGGAGGATGGCGACGACGGAATCCGCGGGCGAGGTGGGAAAACACTTTGTAATGAATTGACGGCCGGAGCGGCAGCGCCACCCGCGAAAACGAAGAAACCGGCACAAGGCCGGTTTCTTCGTGGCTAGGAACGCCGTTTCTCAGCGTACCCCTTCCTGGCGCAGCGCCGCCGGGGTGTAGTCGCTTTCCGAAGCGCTGTAGTTGAAGTCGTAGGCCTGTTTCTCCTCGTTCTTCATGCCCAGCGCCAGGTAGCGGCCGGAGAGCAGGTCGTAGAGGGTTTCCACCGCGTACCAGGGCACCTGCTTGTCGTAGTACTGCTCGGCATGCGCCTCGGCCACGCGCCACAGGGTGCCGCGACCGTCGTAATGGTCGATCTCGGCGGCCTGCCAGGTGTCCTCGTCGATGTAGAAGTCACGCTTGGCGTAGATGTGCCGCTCGCCCGGCTTCAGGGTCGCGACCACATGCCAGACGCGGTGCAGCTCGTAGCGGGTCAGGTCCTGGTTGATGTGGCCGGCCTTGACGATTTCGCTGTACTTGATCTTCGGATCGTCGAGCTTGTAGCTGTTGTAGGGAATGTAGATTTCCTTCTTGCCTTCCAGCTTCCAGTCGTAGCGGTCCGGCGCACCGTTGTACATGTCGAAGTTGTCCGAGGTGCGCAGGCCGTCGGCGGCGGTGCCGGGACCGTCGTAGGACACCTGCGGAGCCCGCCGCACGCGGCGCTGGCCGGCGTTGTAGAGCCACGCCAGGCGCGGCTCCTTGACCTGGTTGAGGGTCTCGTGGACCAGCAGCACGTTACCGGCCAGGCGCGAGGGCGCGGTGACCCGCTGCTTGAAGTAGAACAGCACGTTGCTCGGCTTGTTCGGGTTGTAGTCCTTCAGGTTGGTACGGAAGGTGAAGGCATCCTGGAAGTAGACCAGCTGGTAGGAGCCGTTGACCTGCGGAGTGGCCTGGGTCACCAGGCGCCGGACGCTGCCGCCGCGATAGCGGGTGATGTGGTTCCAGATCACCTCCAGGCCGTTCTGCGGGATCGGGAACGGGTTGGCGGTATCGAAGTTCTCCAGGCCGTTGCCGCCTTCCACCAGCTTGGTGGTGGTGGCGTTGCGCTTGGCCGCCTCCTGCACCGCCGCCGGGACGGTGGCGCTGCGGTGGGTCTTGTATACCGGGATCTTGTAGGTATCCGGGTAGCGCTTGAACATGGCCAGTTGGCCGGGAGTCAGCTTGTCCTTGTACTGGTCGACGTTCTGCGCGGTGATGGTGAACAGCGGTTGCTCGCTGGCATAGGGGTTGGCGAGGAAGCCACGGCTGTCGACGCTGCCGGCGTTGGTCGCCAGGCCGCCGTCCCAGGCGGGGATGCTGCCGTCGGCGTTGCCGGCCTTCTCCGCCCCCAACGGAGTCAGGCTGGTGCCGAGCTTGGCCGCCTCGTCGGCGGATACCGCCGCCATCACCTGGGTGGCCAGCAGGCTCAGGGCCAGTACACCGGTATGCAGAAGAATCTTCGTTGTTTTCATTCGCTCGTCGTCCTCGTTAAGTCCTGCTCGCCGGCCCGGTTCGCACCGGGCCGGCGTACATCAGAAGTTCATGCCGAAGCTGAGCGCGACGAAGTCGCGATCGTCCACGGTGGTGTACTTGCCGTCGAAGAAGTTGGTGTAGGAGAGGCTCGCGGTGTAGGTGTTCTGGTACTCCGCGTCCACCCCCAGGCTGACCGCCTTGCGGCCTTCCTCGAAGTTGGCGCCGGGGCCGGGCGAATAGCCATCGACGTCGTGCGACCAGGCCACACTGGGCTTGAGGTTCACGCCCATGAACACGTCGTTGTAGTCCCAGATCGCACGGGCGCGATAACCCCAGGCGTCCGAGGTGGTATAGCCATCGTTCTCGCAGTAGCGGCTGACGTTGTTCGCTTCGGCGGTGCCCAGCGTGCTGATGTTCAGCGCCTGGCAGCTGGCCAGGCCGGAGATGGTCCCCGGCAGCGGCCCCGGTCCGAAGACCGGGTCACGCCCGTAGCGTGCCTTGGAGGTGCTTTCCAGGCCGCCGACGTGGGTCCAGCCGATCTCGCCCACCAGGGTCAGGCGCTCGGCGCCCATCACCTGGTCGAAGAAGTGCGTCAGGGTGGTCTGCAGTTGGGTGATCTCCTTGCGCCGATAGCCGTGCAGGTCCTGCCCGGCCTGGCCGTTCAGCACCGAGGCGTTGTCGTAGGGGCGGTTGCCGCCGATGCTCACCGGGTCGAGGCCGGCGAAGAGGATGTCGGTGGTGTTCAGCTGCACCGGCGCGTTGGGCCGGTAGCTGACTTCGCCGCTCCACGCGGTGCCGTTGGGCAACGTGGTGGAGAAGCTCAGGCCGAACATGCGGATATCTTCCGGGTACTCGATGAAGTAGCTGGAGTTGCCGGCGGTGGCCGCCGCCGCGGCCTGGGCGGCCAGTGCCGGGTTGATCGCGGCGAGGCGGGTGGCGAGGTCATTGATCGCCGCCATGGTGCTGGCCGAGGCGCCCTGGCCGCTGAAGATCGGCAGGCGGCTGTGGTAGTTCATGTAGTAGGCGCCGAACTCGGTGTTCAGTTCGTCGGCGAAGTAGCGCAGGGCGAAGCCGTACTGGCCGCTGTCGCGAGCGTCGCGGTCCGGCCCGCGGCGGACCAGGATGCCCTCGTCCCAGGGCGACGGGGTAACGCTCAGGCCAGCCCCGGCGAGCACGTTGTTGAGCAGGTTGATGGAGGCCTTGTTGTTGGTCAGCACCGCCAGGTTCTGGTCGCAGCCATCGGCCACCACGTCCGGCTGGGAGAAGAAGGTGCCGCAGTTGTCGACCACCGTCTGGTCCCACTCGATCTGGTAGAAGCCTTCGGCGGACAGGTTGTCGGTGAGGTTCTGCGACAGGTAGAACATGTTCACCGGGATCAGGCCTTCCTTGATCTCCGAGCCGGGCCGGCGGAAG
Source organism: Pseudomonas sp. HMSC063H08 (assembly GCF_001813645.1). Lineage (NCBI taxonomy): Bacteria > Pseudomonadati > Pseudomonadota > Gammaproteobacteria > Pseudomonadales > Pseudomonadaceae > Pseudomonas > Pseudomonas sp. HMSC063H08. Next base: position 49,335 of record NZ_KV813372.1, on the reverse strand, counting down.
GCGGTGACGTCGATCGGGTTGATGGCGCTGATGCCGTTCTGGATGAAGGTGCTCTCGCCCCAGTTCACCACCTGCTTGCCCAGGCGCACGCTGCCCGGCAGATCGCCGATGGCATAGTTGTGGTAGATGAAGGCGTCGAGCAGTTCGGCGCCGGAGGACTTGGCCAGGGTCTTGCGGCCGCTGTCGTCGATGTCCTTGAACTCGCGGTGCTCGTCCTTCAGTTCGAAGTCGTACCAGTACTTGCCGCGCAGGAACACACCGGTATCGCCGTACTTCAGTTCGAGGTCATGGATGCCCTTGAAGACCTTCGAGAACGTTTCCCCACGCTTGAAGTTCAAGTGGCTGTCGTCGGAGGTCTGGAAAAGTCCCTTGCCGCCGTTGTTCACACCGATCAGGTTCTTGTTCGGCTTGGCGGTCGACCAACTGGCCCCGACCGACAACGCCGAGTCGAAGGAACCTTCGATTTCCCCGATGTTGAAGGTCACCCCAAAGGCCGGAGCCGCCAGCGAGGAAGCCAGGCTGACGGCCAACGGCAACCGGGCCCGACGCGAGAACGGATTACGGGTTGTCATCGACGCTACTCCATGTGTGTTTTTTGTTATGAGTGCGTGGACTATAGCTAGCGCTGCCTGCCGCTTGATCCCTCGAAAGTGTGATTTGCGCGGCGCAACCACTCTGGCTCGCGCCTTTGCGGCGGATGGAGAATGACCGGGCGGTCGCGAAAACGCGGAGACCAAGCGTTTGCTTGGCCTCCGGGCGTTTCAGCGGTGTAGGAAAGCCCCGTCAGACGGTCGACAGGAAGGCGCTGCCGGCTTCCTGCCACTGGGCGATCTCGATACGGATGCGCTTCTTGTCCAGCTTGCCGACGCTGGTCTTGGGAATATCGGTAACAACCGCGATCTGCGAGGGGATCGCCCACTTGTTGATGTTGCCCTGCTCGACGAAAGGCTTGAGGTGCTCCTTCAGACCCCGGGCGTCCAGTTGCTGGCCCTCGCGCACCACCAGCAGGGCGAACGGGCGCTCGCCCCATTGCGGATCGGGCACCCCGACCACCGCCACTTCGCGTACCGCCGGATGGCGGCTGATCAGGTCTTCCAGCTCCAGGGAGGACAGCCACTCGCCGCCGGTCTTGATCACGTCCTTGATGCGGTCGCGGATCTCGATGAAGCCCATGCCGTCCAGGGTCGCCACGTCGCCGGTATGCATCCAGCCGCCGCGCCACAACTCCTCGCCGCGCTCGGGTTCGCGGAAATACCCCTGGGTCAGCCATGGCGAGCGCAACACCAGCTCGCCCTGGGACTCGCCGTCGGCCGGGAGGAAGCGGCCCTGTTCGTCCATGATCGCCGCATCCACCAGCGGCACCGGCACGCCGGCCTTGATCCGGTAGGTGGTGCGCTCGTCCTCGCTTCCGGCCAGCAGTTCGTCGTTGAGGTAGGCGCAGGAAATCAGCGGACAGGTCTCCGACATGCCGTAGGCGGCGGTCAGTTGGATGCCGCGCGCCTTGGCCGCCTCGTAGAGCGAGCGGTTCAGCGCGCTCCCGCCGATGATCACCTTCCAGCCCTTGAAGTCCACGCCCTGGGCAGCCCTGGCGTTCATCACCATCTGCAGGATGGTCGGCACGCAGTGGGAGAAGGTGACCTTCTCGCGCTTCCACAGTTCGACCAGCAGTTCCGGATCGTAACGCCCGGGATAGACCTGCTTGACCCCGAGCATGGTCGCCACGTACGGAGTGCCCCAGGCGTGGACATGGAACATCGGGGTGATCGGCATGTACACGTCGCTGGTACCGAGCAGGCGGATGCTGTCCAGGCTGCCGATGGTCGAAGCCATCGCCAGGGTGTGCAGGACCAGTTGCCGGTGGCTGAAATACACACCTTTCGGATTGCCGGTGGTGCCGGTGGTGTAGAAGGTGGTGGCGATGGAGTTCTCGTCGAAATCGGGGAAGTCGTAGCGCGGGCTGGCCGCGGCCAGCAGCGACTCGTATTCGCCGACCAGGCCGGGCAGTTCCGCGCTCTTCTCCGCGCCGTCGGTGAGCAGGATGGTCCGCTCCACCGTGGCCAGCTGCCCCGCCACCGCCTAGTAGAGCGGGACGAACTCGCTGTTCACCAGCACGAAGCGATCCTCGGCGTGGTTCATGGTGTAGAGGATCTGCTCCGGGGAGAGGCGGATATTGATGGTATGCAGCACCGCCCCGATCATCGGGATGGCGAACATGCATTCCAGGTAGCGATGGCTGTCCCAGTCCATCACCGCCACCGTGTCGCCGGCCTTCACCCCGGCCTCGCTGAGTACGTTGGCCAGGCGCGCGACGCGCTCGTTGAAGGTGGCGTAGCTGTAGCGCACCTGGTCGCGGTAGACGATTTCATGACTCTTTTCGTAACGACGGCCGGAAAGCATCAGGCTCTTGATCAGCAACGGATACTGATAAGCGCCGGCGGCGGCCGGGATGAGACGGGTCTTCAGCATGGGGCGTACACCTGGGAGCGGGTTCGTTGTCAGGATGAGGCCGACTCTAGAGCCGTCGGCGGGCTTTGTTCATCAGTCAAAAGAGTGATTTGCCCCGTGACCTTTCGGAGCCTCCCGGTCACAAGATAGAATCCGCCCACTGAATCGTTCAGACCCTATCCAGAACAAGAGGTAACGTTCCATGTCCGATATCGTCATCGTCGCCGGCGCCCGTACTCCCATGGGCGGCTTCCAGGGCAGCCTGGCCGGCGTTTCCGCGGTCGACCTGGGTGCCGTCGTGATCCGCGAAGCGGTGCAGCGCGCCGGCATCGCCGCCGAGGACGTACAGGAAGTGATCATGGGTTGCGTCCTGCCCGCCGGCCTGAAGCAAGGCCCGGCCCGCCAGGCCGCGCTGGCGGCCGGCCTGCCCGCCGCCACCGGCTGCACCACCATCAACAAGCTGTGCGGCTCGGGGATGAAGGCGGTGATGCTGGCCCACGACCTGCTCAAGGCTGGCACCAACCAGGTGATGGTCGCCGGTGGCATGGAAAGCATGTCCAACGCGCCCTATGTCCTGGAGAAAGCCCGCAGCGGCCTGCGCATGGGCCACGGCGAGATCAAGGACCACATGTTCCTCGACGGCCTAGAGGACGCCCGTACCGGCCGTTTGATGGGTTCGTTCGCCCAGGAGACCGCCGACAAGTACGGCGTGACCCGCGAGGAGATGGACGCCTATGCCATCGAATCGCTCAAGCGCGCCCAGGCCGCCATCGCCGATGGCTCGCTGGCGGCGGAAATCGTCCCGGTCACCGTCACCAGCCGCAAGGGCGAGAGCGTGGTGAAGGACGACGAGCAACCGCTGACCGCCAACCTGGAGAAGATCCCCAGCCTCAAGCCGGCGTTCCGCAAGGACGGCACCATCACCGCCGCCAATGCCAGCTCGATCTCCGACGGCGCCTCCGCGCTGGTCCTGATGACCGCCGAGGAAGCCCAGCGCCGTGGCCTGAAGCCGCTGGCGCGAATCGTCGGCCATGCCACCCAGAGCCAGGACCCGAGCGAGTTCACCCTGGCGCCGATCGGCGCGATGACCAACCTGTTCGCCAGGACCGGCTGGAGCAAGGACGACGTCGACCTGTTCGAGATCAACGAAGCCTTCGCCATGGTCACCATGCTCGCCATGCGCGAACACGGCCTCGATCATGCCAAGGTCAATGTCTATGGCGGCGCCTGCGCCCAGGGCCATCCGGTCGGCTCCACCGGCTCGCGGATCATCCTCACCCTGATCAACGCCCTGCGCCAGAAAGGCGGCAAGCGCGGCGTCGCCTCGCTGTGCATCGGCGGCGGCGAAGCCACCGCCGTGGCGCTCGAACTGCTCTGATACGGCGTTGAGCCATCGGCGCCCGGCCGGCTCGCACTGTCCGGGCGCCCTCTTCCTCAGGTGCCCACCGCGGCGCTGCGCGCCGGACGCGGAAACACCAGCGCCGCGGCGAAGGTCAGCGCGGCGAAGCCCGCCAGTACCAGGTACAACCCCAGCAGCCCCTGCCGTGGCTCCAGGTAGGCGATCATCGGGATCGCCGCCGCGCTGGCGCCGAACGACAGGAAATAGCGCAGGGCGAAGACCCGCGCCTGCCACTGCGGCGCGACGAAGTGGGCGACCATCGCGTCGTTCACCGTCACCTGGCCGAACACCGCGAACATGAACAGCGCGCCGAACAGTACCACCGCGCTGCCGTGGCCGTAGGCCAGGGCCAGCAGCAGCGGCACCTGGCAGAAGGTGAGGAAGACGAACGGCAACTTCAGGTTCAGGCGATCGATCAGGCGGCCCATGATCAGTTGCGCCACCGCGCCGAAGGCATAGGCCAGGCTGACCACCACGCCAAGGGTCTGCGGCGACGCCAGCAAGTCGCTCAGGCGCTCCTGGAACAGCTTCGGGTAGGTCACGGTGCTGGCGTTGAACCCCACCCCGCCGGTGGCGGTGACCAGCGCCAGCACGCCGAACACCCGGCGCATCGACAGACCCTCGCTGTCCTCGCCACGCGCCGCGGCCTTGGCCGACAGGTGCGGCGATGGCTCCTCGCGCACGCAGAAGAAAAAGCCGATGCCGAGCAGGATGGCCACCCCGCCGGGCAGGATGAACGCCGCACGCCAACCGAAGTGCGCGGTGAGAAAGCCGGTAAGCAGCGCGGCGAAGGCGACCCCGAGGTTACCCCACATACCGTTGATGCCGATCTCGCGGCCGCGGTTCTCCGCGTGTGCCACCAGCATCGCGGTGCCGACCGGGTGGTAGATCGCGGCGAATACCCCGATCAGGGTCAGCCCGGTCACCAGCATCGGTACGCTGCCAGCCAGCCCGGTGAGCAGTGCGGCGGCGCCGATACCGAAGAAGAACAGCAGCATCATCCGCCGCCGGCTCCAGGTATCGCCCAGCCAGCCGGCCGGCAGCGAACAGGCGCCGAAGGCGATGAAACCGCCCAGCGACAGGCCGATCAGACCGGCGTAGTCGAGGTCGAAGCTGCCGGCCATGCCGAGCACGGCGGCGGGGAAGATCAGCATGAACATGTGGTCGATGACATGCGCGGCGTTGATGAAGCGGATAACGGTTCGAGGTCGGTTCATGGCGTGCGGTCTGAATGGTCGGTGAGGAATGGGCGTCATGACCCGGGCATGATAGGTTGACCGAAAAGCGCAGACAGGACAGCGAGGTCATCGAAACGGACATGCTGATCGAGCACCGCCCGGACGGCCTGCTGGCCGCCATCTCCCTCGACTTCCCCGACGGCCATCACCTGGGGCGGCATTTCCACCCGCAGGCGCAGTTCCTCTACGCCGCTCGCGGCCTGATGCGCCTGGCCACCCACCACGGCGCCTGGGTGATCCCGCCGACCCGCGCGGTATGGATTCCGCCCCGGGTGGAGCACGAGATATTCATGTCCGGCGAGGTGCACATGCGCACCCTGTTCATCGAGCCACCCGAAACGCCGACACCGCTAAGCGACTGTTGCGTACTGGCGGTGACGCCGCTGCTGCGGGAAATGATCCTGCGCGCCATCCACCTCGAGAGCCAGCCGCGCCTGGACGACTTCCGCCAGCGCCTGCAAGGGCTGATCCTCAGCGAGATCGCCAACCTCGAACGGATGCCGCTGTACCTGCCGATGCCCCGCGACCGCCGCTTGCAGGCGATCTGCCAGGCATTGCTGAAACAGCCGGAACTGGGGCTGACCCTCGATGACTGGGGCCTGCGGGTCGGCGCCAGCTCACGCACCCTGGCGCGGCTGTTCGCCCAGGAACTGCAGATGAGCTTCCATGAGTGGCGCCAGCAACTGCGCCTGACCGAAGCCCTGCCGCGCCTGCTGGCCGGCGACAGCGTGCAGGTGGTCGCCCGCGACCTCGGCTACGGCAGTACGCGGGCCTTCAGCAGCATGTTCCGCCGCCTGCTCGGCGAAACCCCGCGCGACTACCTGGGGCGACTGGAGCAACTGGCACGGGTCAGGGGCCGCGAGGACTGATGCCCCACGGCGCAACGCCAAGCAATGGCAATTCGGCGGATAACGCCTGCGGCGTCATTCGCCCTACCAAGGCGCCGCTAGGGCGCATCCGCCGCATCGCCCGACCCAAGGCTCCCGTAGGGCGCATAACCGCAGCGCGGTTATCCGCCGAACCGGCCTGGATGGTGCAAGGCGGGAACGCGAGGATTGACGCCCTACGGCGCAACACCGAGCACTGGCGGATCGGCGGACAAAAAGAAGCCCTCCAGCGGAGGGCTCTCGGAAAAGGGCGCCGGAGCGCCCGGATGGGATCGTCGATCAGTGCGGGACGCCCAGCCCCGCCGCGCTCATGAACAGGCGCATCAGCCAGGCGGCGACGCCCAGGGCCAGCACGCTGGCGGTCCAGATGCCCGCCAACCAGGCCAGGCGTCGCCAGAGCGGTGGTTTGGCCGCGTTATCTCGTTCGGGATGACTCGGCGTACGGACCATATGCGGCGCCTCCTCAGTGATAGCCATCGCCGTGCTTCACCTTGCCGCGGAACACGTAGTAGCTCCAGGCGGTGTAGCCGAGGATGAAGGGAATGATGAACAGCGCGCCGACCAGCATGAAGCCCTGGCTCTGCGGCGGCGCCGAGGCCTCCCAGATGCTCACCGCCGGCGGGATGATGTTCGGCCACAGGCTGATCCCCAGGCCGCTGTAGCCGAGGAAGATCAACACCAGGGTGAGCACGAACGGCTTCACGTGGTCGTTGTTGGCCACCGAGCGCAGCAGCGCATAGAAGGTCACCAGGACCAGGATCGGCACCGGCAGGAACCAGAACAGGTTCGGCAGGCTGAACCAGCGTGCGGCGATCTCGGCATGGGCCAGCGGCGTCCACAGGCTGACCACCCCGATGATCGCCAGCAGCACCAGCGCCAGCGGGCGCGCCAGGTCGTGCATGCGCTCCTGCAGGCGGCCTTCGGTCTTCATGATCAGCCAGGTGCAGCCGAGCAGGGTGTAGGCAACGATCAGGGCCAGGCCGCAGAACAGCGGGAACGGCGCGATCCAGTCCAGCGAACCGCCGGCGAAGCTGCGGTTCTCCACCGGGATGCCTTCGATGAAGGCGCCCAGCGCCACGCCCTGGAAGAAGGTCGCCACCAGCGAACCGCCGATGAACGCCTTGTCCCAGATGTGCTGCTTGGCCGGCTTGGCCTTGAAGCGGAACTCGAAGGCGACGCCGCGGAAGATCAGCCCGACGAGCATGAAGATCAACGGCAGGTAGAGCGCCGACAGGACCACCGCGTAGGCCAGCGGGAAGGCCCCGAACAGCGCCGCGCCGCCCAGCACCAGCCAGGTCTCGTTGCCGTCCCAGACTGGCGCCACGGTGTTCATCATCACATCGCGGTCGCCGCTGTCCTTGAAGAACGGATAGAGCATGCCGATGCCCAGGTCGAAGCCGTCCATCACCACGTACATCATGATGCCGAAGATGATGATGACCGCCCAGATGAGGGGAAGATCGATACCCATGTCTCAGTTCCTCTTGTCCTGGTCGCGGTCGGCCGCTTGCGCGTGGCCGTCGTGCTCTTCGTCGAAACCTTCGCCGGCGGCCGACAACGGCCGTGCCGGCGTGCGCTTCTGCCCGGCGCCTCCCGGGTTGGTCTCGCGTCCCTCATGGGTGACCGGGCCCTTGCGCACCAGGCGCATCATGTAGCCGATACCGACGCCGAACAGCGAGAAGTACACCACCACGAAGGTCAGCAGGGTCAGGCTCATCTGCGTCACGCTCTGCGCCGAGGAGGCGTCGGCGGTGCGCATCAGTCCGTAGACCACCCAGGGCTGGCGGCCCATCTCGGTGGTGAACCAGCCGGCGAGGATCGCGATCAGGCCGGACGGTCCCATCAGCAGGGTCAGGCGCAGGAAGGCCTTCGAGTTGAACAGCTTGTCCTGGCCGCGCCAGCGCAGCCACAGGCTCCAGACGCCGACCAGGATCATCAGCATGCCGAGGCCGGCCATGATCCGGAACGACCAGAACACCACGGTGGAGTTCGGCCGGTCTTCCGGCGGGAAGTCCTTCAGCGCCGGGATCGGCTCGGTCAGGCTGTGCTTGAGGATCAGGCTGCCGAGCACCGGGATCTCCACCTTGAAGCGGGTTTCCTCGCGCTGCATGTCCGGCCAGCCGAACAGGATCAGCGGGGTCGGCTCGCCGCTGCTGTTGTCCCAGTGGCCTTCCATCGCGGCGATCTTCGCCGGCTGGTGCTCCAGGGTATTGAGGCCATGGGCGTCGCCGATCAGCGCCTGTACCGGGGCGACGATCAGCGCCATCCACATGGCCATCGAGAGCATCTTGCGGATCGCCGGGTTGTCGCGCCCGCGCAGCAGGTGCCAGGCGGCCGAGGCGCCGACGAAGAAGGCGGTGGCGAGGAACGCGGCGACCGACATGTGCAGCAGGCGGTAGGGGAACGACGGGTTGAAGATCACCGCCACCCAGTCCACCGGGATCACCCGGCCGTCGACGATCTCGAAGCCCTGCGGGGTCTGCATCCAGCTGTTGGAAGCGAGGATCCAGAACGTCGAGATCAGCGTGCCGATCGCCACCATCACCGTGGCGAAGAAATGCAGGCCCGGTCCCACGCGGTTCCAGCCGAACAGCATGACACCGAGGAAACCGGCCTCGAGGAAGAACGCGGTGAGCACCTCGTAGGTCAGCAGCGGACCGGTGATGGACCCGGCGAAGTCGGAGAAATGGCTCCAGTTGGTGCCGAACTGGTACGCCATGACCAGCCCGGACACCACGCCCATGCCGAAGTTGACCGCGAAAATCTTCGACCAGAAATGATAGAGGTCGCGGTAGACCTCTTCGTTCGTTTTCAGCCAGAGGCCTTCCAGTACGGCCAGGTAGCTGGCCAACCCGATGGTGATCGCCGGGAAGATGATGTGGAAGGACACGGTGAACGCGAACTGGATGCGGGCAAGGTCGATAGCCTCCAATCCGAACATGGCAACTCCTCTTCAGGTTCTCGGCCCTTCCGGCTTACGTGCGGATTCGGCCGTGCTTCCTCACGCGCAACGCTACGCAAGGTTTTGGAACACATCCTTCAGCTATCGTTCTTGTCATTGGAAAGCGACCGCAGCCCTGGATGGCAGGAATGCGGGAAGGGTCGCAAGCAGATTCCCGGACCACCCGCCTTGATGCAGAGCAATTCGGTATGAAAATCTTACCCGTTAGCCTAGACCGTCCTACTGTGGTCGGTTGTCGCGAGACAAATTGCCTCAGCCCTCGCATATTCATTCATGGAATATAAAAATAAACAAATAATATTTTTATGGAATAAAAAGAGTCGCTACTCTCCCCTTCAAGCCGCCCCTCGCGTGTTGGCGCCCCTCCTTCACCGCCCTGCGCGCAGCGGCGGACAGCGCCCTACAAGGATCGAAGAATGAAAAAACTGCTCCTGCTGACTGCCCTGGCCTCCGTCATCAGCGTTTCCGCCAGCGCCGCGGAAAAGCTCATCGTCGCCGCCACGCCGATCCCTCACGCGGAAATCCTTGAGCTGATCAAGCCGACCCTGGCGAAGGAAGGCGTCGACCTGCAGATCAAGGTGTTCACCGACTACGTGCAGCCCAACGTGCAGGTCGCCGAGAAGCGTCTGGACGCCAACTACTTCCAGACCCTGCCGTACCTGGAGAACTTCAACAAAGGCAAGGGCACCAACCTGGTCACCGTGGTCGGCGTACACGTCGAACCCTTCGGTGGCTATTCGAGGAAATACAAGTCGCTGGCCGAGCTGCCCGACGGCGCCACCGTCGCCATCCCCAACGAAGGCAGCAACAGCGGGCGCGCCCTGCTGCTGTTGCAGAAGGCCGGCCTGCTCAAGCTGAAGGACCCGAACAACGCCCTGGCCACGCCCAAGGACATCGCCGAGAACCCGAAGAACCTGAAGTTCAAGGAACTCGAATCGGCCCTGTTGCCGCGCGTGCTGGACCAGGTCGACCTGGACCTTATCAACACCAACTACGCGCTGGAGGCCAAGCTCAACCCGGCCAAGGACGCGCTGGTCCTGGAAGACCGCGACTCGCCCTATGTGAACTACCTGGTGGCGCGTCCGGACAACAAGGACAGCGACGCCCTGAAGAAGCTTTCCGCCGCGCTGACCAGCCCGGAAGTGAAAGCCTTCATCGAGAAGAAATATGCCGGCGCGGTGGTCCCGGCCTTCTGACCCCAGCCCGTCCCGACTCCCACGCTGGGCGCCGTTGCAGCGCCCCTTGTTCACGCCGGTGTCGCATGGCTTGCACCGGCGTTTCTTTTTCCGCAACGGCCCCCGCCCGCAGCCGTCCCGGTCCGTCGTCGCGGCGCAGGCGCTGGAGGCGCCCCGTGCCGTCAAGGAGTTACCCATGAGCGAGAAACCACGCCCCGCGCCGTTGACCTTCCCCGACGCCGACCGCAGTCCGCTGAGCATCCGCGCCAAGGCCCTGGTGTTCTTCGACCCACGCTCGCACCGGGTCCGCGAAGAACTCGAGCGCCTCGCGCCGCAGGGCCAGCCGGTGCTGATCGAAGGCGAGACCGGCACCGGCAAGGAGCTGCTCGCCCGGCAGATCCACCGCCACAGCGAACGCGCCGGTCTGTTCGTCGCGGTCAGTTGCAGCGCCCTCAGTCGCAACCACGCCGAAGCCGAGCTGTTCGGCTACGCCCCCGGCGCCCACAACGGCCCGGTCGGCAGCCGCGCCGGCTGGTTCGGTTCGGCCAATGGCGGCACCCTGTACCTGGACGAGATCGGCGACCTGCCGCTGACGTTGCAGGCCAGGCTGCTACAGACGCTGGAGGAACGCGAGGTGCTGCGGGTCGGCGCGCAGCAGCCGATTCCCCATGACGTGCGCCTGGTCACCGCCACCAGCGTCGACCTGGACCAGGCGGTGCGCGCCGGCAAGTTCCTGGCCGGCCTGCAGCAGTACCTGCACGACGGCCGCCTGAGCCTGCCGCCATTGCGCGAACGTCCGGGAGACATCCTGCCGCTGGCGGAATACTTCGTCGGTGTCTATGCCCAGCGCCTGGACCTGCCGGTGCCGGCCATCGGCGTGGAGACCCAGCGGATCCTCGAGAGCTATCCCTGGCCAGGCAACATCCGCGAACTGGAAAACGTCGTCCACTTCGCCCTGCTGGTCAGCGACAAGGAAGAAATCCTGCCGCAGCATCTGAATTTTGGCGGGGCAACGCCAGACCCATCGTTGGCCGGTCTGCGGCGCCTGCTCGGCCAAGCCGGAGCGCCGTCGCTGGAGCAGGTACAGGCCCTGCTCCTGCAACTGGCCACCGAGCAGGCAGGCGGCGACGAGAAGGTGGGAAGGCGGCGCCTGGGACTGGCGGCGAACTGAAGGAATCCTTCGGCGAACGTGCGGGAAAAGCGCGGCGCCGAAGGCTTCCATACGTCCGAAGGATTGGCTCCCGAGCCCTTGATCGTGTTTATATTGAACGCTTGATCAAATTAAGGACGAGGAGACCAGCCTGTTTTGACTGACGCACAATCGCCCTCCGCCACCCCCTCCGCCCCCACGCCCATCCGCATGAATCCCCCGGTGTTCTACGGTGCGGCGATCCTGATCCTGCTGTTCGCCGCGGTGGTCATCGGCTTCCCCCAGCGCGCCGGCGAATGGTTGCTGGCCGCACAGACCTGGGCCTCGCAGACCGTCGGCTGGTACTACCTGCTGGCGATGACGCTGTACCTGATCTTCGTGGTGGTCACCGCGCTTTCCGGCTACGGCAAGATCAAGCTCGGTGCCGACCACGACGAGCCGGAATTCAGCTACCTGTCCTGGGCCGGCATGCTGTTCGCCGCCGGCATCAGCATCACCCTGTTCTTCTTTTGCGTATCCGAGCCGTTGACCCACTTCCTCCAGCCGCCGCAAGGCGAGGCCGGTACCCAGGAAGCCGCGCGGCAGGCCATGGAACTGCTGTTCCTGCACTGGGGCCTGCACGGCTGGGGCGTGTTCGCCCTGGTGGCGATGGCCCTGGCCTACTTCGCCTACCGCCACAACCTGCCACTGGCCCTGCGCTCGGCGCTCTACCCGTTGATCGGCAAGCGCATCAACGGGCCGGTCGGCTACACGGTGGACTGCTTCGGCATCATCGCCACGGTGTTCGGCCTCGGCGCCGACATGGGCTTCGGCGTGCTCCAGCTCAACTCCGGGCTGGACTACCTGTACGCCATCCCGCATACCCACCCGGTGCAGATGGCGCTCATCGTGCTGATGATGGGCGCGGCGATCTCGGTGGCGGTCTCCGGGGTCGACAAGGGCATCCGCATCCTCTCCGACATCAACATGCTGCTGGCCTGCAGCCTGCTGCTGTTCGTGCTGTTCGCCGGTCCGACCCAGCACCTGCTCAACACCCTGGTGCAGAACGTCGGCGACTACCTCGGCCACCTGCCGGGCAAGAGCTTCGACCTCTACGCCTACGGCGGTCCCAGCGACTGGCTGGGCTCGTGGACGGTGTTCTACTGGGCCTGGTGGATCGCCTGGGCGCCCTTCGTCGGCCTGTTCATCGCGCGCATCTCGCGCGGCCGGACGATCCGCGAATTCGTCTTCGGCGTGCTGTTCATCCCGCTCGGCTTCACCCTGGCGTGGATGTCGATCTTCGGCAACAGCGCCCTGGAGCAGGCCCTCGGCGGCGCCAGCGAACTCGGCCGGGTGGCCATCGAGCAGCCGTCGATGGCCCTCTACCAGATGCTCCAGAACTACCCCTGGAGCCGCGCGGTGATCACCGTCACTGTGCTGGTCAGCTTCGTCTTCTTCGTCACCTCGGCGGACTCCGGCACCGTGGTCCTCTCCACCCTCTCCGCCCACGGCGGCAGCGCCGACGACGACGGACCGAAGTGGCTGCGGGTGTTCTGGGGCTCGGTCACCGCGCTGGTCACCGGAGGGCTGCTGTTCGCCGGCAGCATCGACGCGCTGAAGTCGGCGGTGGTGCTGACCTCCCTGCCCTTCTCGCTGATCCTGCTATTGATGATGTGGGGCCTGCACAAGGCCTTCTACATGGAGTCGCAGCGCCAGCGGGCGCGGAGCCACTCCCTGGCGCCGCTGATGAGCGGCAACGGCAAGCGCTCCGGCGGCTGGAAGCGACGCCTGTCGCAGGCCGTGCACTTCCCCTCGCGGGACGAGGTGTACCGCTTCATGAACGATGTGGTGCGCCCGGCGATCAGCGAGGTTTCCGAGGTGTTCCGCGAGAAGGGCCTGGCGGTGGACGCCCAGCTCGACCCGGGCAACGCCTCGCTGAGCCTGGAGATCGGTCATGGCGAGCAGCATCGGTTCCTCTACCAGGTGCTGATGCGCGGCTACTTCACGCCGTCCTTCGCGCGTGCCGGCATGGGCGGCCTGCACCTGAAGAATCGCCGCTACTTCCGTGCCGAGGTGCATCTCGCCGAAGGTAGCCAGGACTACGATCTGATGGGCTACACCAAGGAGCAGATCATCAACGACATGCTCGACCAGTACGAGCGGCACCTGCAGTTCCTGCACCTGGTGCGTTGAGTGCAGGAAAAGGGGGCGCGCAGGGCGCCCCTTCCCTCATCCTCCGTCCCTGACCGCAGGGAATGACGCTAGCGGCAACATCCCCTCCCCGTGCAGCCACGAATCCCTCAGCGCGCCAGCACTCGCCGGTAGAACAGCACGCAGATCGCGACGAATACCACCAGTCCCAGCCATTGGGCGATGCCCGCGAAGCCGGCGCCGGCCAGCGCCAGCGGCGCGTCCTCGCCGGTGGCGCCGATCACCCCGGCGAGCAGGATGCCCATCAGGCTCTCGCCGACGATCAGCCCCGAGGCCAGCAGCACGCCGCGTCGCTTCGGCTCTTCGGCATAGGTCTCTTCGTCGACCCCGGCTGCCGCCGCGCGCTTCTTCAGGGCATTTTCCAGCAGCCAGGAAATCAGCGCGCCGACCACCAGGGTCATGCCGATGGTCGGCGGCAGGTAGATCCCCAGGCCCACCGCCAGCACCGGCAGGCAGGCCTTGCCGGTACGGCGCAGGAGCAGGTCGACGAGGATCAGGGCGATGCCCAGGGCGACGCCGATGAGAATCATGTTCCAGTTCAACGCGTCGTGGAAAATCCCGCTGGCGATCGCCGTCATCAGGGTCGCCTGCGGCGCGGCCAGGGCCTGGCCGGGGTCCATTCCCTCGCGCGGCAGGGCCCCAGTGAAGCCGTAGGCGCTGTAGAGCAGTTCCAGTACCGGCGGGATCACCAGCGCGCCGACGATGCAGCCGACGATCAGCGCGACCTGCTGGCGCCAGGGCGTGGCGCCGACCAGGTAGCCGGTCTTGAGGTCCTGCAGGTTGTCGTTGGAGATCGCCGCGATGGCCAGCACCACCGAGGTGGTGAACAGCGCCAGGGCGATCGCCAGCTTGCCGTTCTGGCGGTCCAGCAGGCCGCCCTCGATGCTGCCGAAGCCGAGTATCAGCAACGACACCAGGATGACCGCGATGATTCCGATCCCCGAGATCGGACTGCTCGACGAACCGACCAGGCCGGCCATGTAGCCGCAGGCGGCGGCGATCAGGAAGCCGAAGAAGAAGGCGAACACCACGCATACCGCCACCAGGCTCCAGAACTGCGGGCTGGCCATGTCCGGCGCAGCGGCACCGAGGAAGTGGCTGAAGACCACGAACAGCGAGACCAGCAGTATCCCGGCGATCAGCAGGATCCACTTGGCCGGCATATCCAGCTCGGTGCGCAGGCTGTTCGCCTGGCTATTGCCGCGCACTGCCCCGAGGGAGGCCCAGACGCCCCGCACCATCGGCTTGAACAGGGTCGCCAGGGTCCACAGCGCGGCCACGCCGATGGTGCCGGCGCCGAGGAAGCGCACCTGCGAACTCCACAGTTGGGTGGCTAGGTCCGACAGGCTCTGGCCGTCGGCCGGCACGCTGTTGACGGTCAGCAACGGCACCGCGACGCCCCAGGAGATCACCACGCCGATGAGGATCGCGATGCCGGCGGTGATGCCCATCAGGTAGCCGGCACCGACCAGCGCCAGGGAAAAACCGGTGGAAAGGCGGAACGCCGCCTGCCCGGCACTGAGCCAGACGCTGAAGCCTTCGGCGAGAACCTTGAAGCCGCTGCTCCAGAGGCTGAACAGCGCCGCCACCAGGCCGCCGCCGAGGATGTCGTAGAGCCCCGGCGCGTTACCGGCGGCACGCGGCGCGCGGGCGTCTTCCTCGTCCTCGGCGCCGTCGCTGCCGACCCGGAGGATTTCCGCCGCCGCCACCCCTTCCGGATACGGCAGTTCGCTCTGCACCACCATCACCCGGCGCAGCGGAATGGTATAGAGCACCCCGAGAATGCCGCCGATGGAGCAGATCGCCGCGGTCTGCCAGAACGGGAAGCCACTCCAGTAGCCGATCATCAGCAGGCCGGGAAGGATGAAGATGATCGAGGACAGGGTGCCGGCCGCCGAGGCCTGGGTCTGCACCATGTTGTTCTCGAGGATGTTGGCGCCGGAGAAGTAGCGCAGGACGGCCATCGAGATCACCGCCGCCGGGATCGACGAGGCGAAGGTCAGGCCGACCTTCAGACCGAGGTAGACGTTGGAGGCGGTGAAGACCACGGTGATCAGCGCACCGAGGATCAGGCCACGCAGGGTGAGCTCTGGCAGGGTCAGCTCATCCGGGATGCGTTCTTGCATGGATGAAAACTCTCGAAACAATTGGACCCGCCAAGCTTAGGCGAGAGCGGCACGCCGGGACACGACAGCGAATGTCGCAGAGGCGACCTTTTCGAGAGCAAAAGCTGGCGGAACGGACAGTTGCCGGCGCGGGCCGCCGGAGGAAGCCCGCGCGCGGCGTCGTCAGAAGGGCTTGTCGCCGAGGATGGTGGCGCGATGCATGACCCGCCGCTGTGGCCGGTAATCGTCCACCGCGTAGTGCTGGGTCACGCGGTTGTCCCAGAACGCCACGTCGTTTTCCTGCCAGCGCCAGCGCACGGTGAATTCAGGTCGCGTGGCATGGGCGAAGAGGAACTTCAGCAGCGCATCGCTCTCGGCCGGCTCCAGTTCGTTGATGCGGGTGGTAAAGCCATCGCTGACGAACAGGCCCTTGCGCCCGGTGACCGGATGGGTGCGCACCACCGGATGCGAGCGCGGCGGATTCTTCAGGCGGGCCTCCTCCAGGCGCGCCAGGTCGGCCTCGGTGACGCCGAAGCGCTCGCGGGGGAAGGACTTGCCGATGTCGTGGGTCGCCGTGAGGCCGTCCAGCAGGCGCCGCAGCGGCGCCGACAGCGCCTCGTAGGCCGCCGTGCTGCTCGCCCAGAGGGTGTCGCCGCCGTACGGCGGCAATTGCTTGGCGGCGAGCACCGCCCCCAGCGCCGGGGTCTCGAGGAAGGTCACGTCGGTGTGCCAGATGGCATTGTCGCGCACGTCGGTGACCGCGGTGTCGAGGACGATGACCTCCGGCTGCTCCGGCACGCTGGGGTAGATCGGATGGATGTGCAGGTCGCCGAAGCGGGCGGCGAAGCGCGCCTGGCTCCTGGGTTCCAGCGACTGGTCGCGGAAGAACAGCACCTGGTGTTCGAGCAGGGCCTGCTCGATGGCCCGCTGGCCGGTGTCGTCCAGCGGCGCGCCGAGGTCGATGCCGGAAACGATGGCGCCCAGGGCCGGGCTGATGGGTTGGATGGTCAGGCTCATGTCGTGCTACTCGTCGGGCAGGTTGCGGGCGCGTCCTGCGCGCCCTCGCTCCGGCCTTCGCCGCGAGGGTGAAGGTCGGTTCGGGAATGACTCGGGACTCTCGCGTTCAGCCCCAGGCGGCGAAGCGCCGCTGGACCCAGCGCAGCCCCAGTTCGAAGGCCAGGGCGATGGCGGCGATCAGCAGGATGCCGACCACCACCACGTCGGTGGCGAGGAATTGCGCGGCGGACTGGACCATGAAGCCGAGGCCGCGATTGGCCGCGATCAGTTCGGCAGCGACCAGGGTCGACCAGCCGACGCCGAGGGCGATGCGCAGGCCGGTGAGGACCTCCGGCAAGGCGCTCGGCAGGATCACGTAGCGCACCACCTGCCAGCGGCTGGCTCCCAGGCAGCGCACCGCCTGCACCCGCGATCGGTCGACGCGACGCACGCCGGCGGCGGTAGCGATCAGCAGCGGCGCGAACAGCGCCAGGTAGATCAGCAGCACCTTGCTCAGCTCGCCGATGCCGAACCAGATGACGATCAACGGCAGGTAGGCCAACGGCGGGATCGGCCGGTAGAACTCCACCAGCGGATCGAGGGCCGCTCCGGCCAAGGGGTTGAGGCCCATCAGCACGCCCAGCGGGATCGCCGTCAGCACCGCCGCGCCGAGCGCCAGGAGCACCCGCAGCAGACTGGTGCCGACGTGTTGCAGCAGGCTGGCATCGAGGTAGCCCTCCTGCCATAGCCGTTGCAGGGCTTCGAAGAGCTGTTCGGGCGCCGGCAGGAACAGCACGTCGACCCAGCCGAAACGGGTCGCCGCCCACCACAGCAGGGCCAGGGCCAGCACGCTGGCACCGGCGGCCCAGCGCCGACGGTCGCCGGGCAGGCGCCGCTTGCGCGGGACAGGATTGGCGACGGCGAGTCCGAGGGTATCAGTGGGCATGTTCGGCCTCCGCGACATCGAGGAATTCGTCCAGCAACGCCTGGCGCAAACGGCCGAACTCGGGATCGGACTTGATCGAACGCACCGTTTCGCCGGCGGCGTAGCGCCGCGCGAAGTCCACCGGCAGGCGCTTGACGATGCGCGCCGGCGGGCCGTCCATCACCACCAGGTCGGTAGCCAGGAACAGGGCTTCGTCGACGCTGTGGGTGATCAGGAAGAGGCCCTTGCCGGTCTGCTTCCACAGGTCCAGCAGGAGCACCTGCATGCGCTCGCGGGTCAGCGCGTCGAGCGCGCCGAACGGCTCGTCGAGCAGCAGGAAGTCCGGCTCGACCGCCAGCGCGCGTGCCAGCCCGAGGCGTTGCCGCTGGCCGCCGGAGAGCTGGGCGACGGACTGCTCGGCGTACTCCTGGAGGCCCACCAGTTGCAGGACCTGGCGCGCCCGCGCGGTGCGCTCGGCCTTGCCCAGGCCACGGATGCGCAGGCCCAGGGCGACGTTGTCGAGGGCGTTGAGCCAGGGCATCAGGGCGTCGTCCTGGAATACCACGCCGCGCTCGCCGCCAGGCCCTTCGAGTGTCCGGCCGTCGATCTGCACGCGTCCCTGGTCCGGCGTCTGGAAACCGGCGAGGATGTTCAGCAGTGTCGACT
The DNA here is from genome assembly GCF_001813645.1 of Pseudomonas sp. HMSC063H08. NCBI lineage: Bacteria > Pseudomonadati > Pseudomonadota > Gammaproteobacteria > Pseudomonadales > Pseudomonadaceae > Pseudomonas > Pseudomonas sp. HMSC063H08. The sequence goes on along the minus strand of NZ_KV813372.1, from coordinate 31,197 downwards.
TGCCGCAGCCCGAAGGACCCAGCACCACCAGCGACTCGCCCTTGGCCAGGCCCAGGCTGAGATCGCGGAGGATGGCGCGGCGCTGGCCGCGCTGTTCGAATGAGAGGCTGATCGCCTCGGCCGTCAGACGGCTCATGTGTTCTGCCCTCCGTAGGGTAAGAAAGCCTCCGCTCCGACAGGCCGGAGCGGAGGCGCGGAATTCAGCGCTGGCCGACCTGGACCTGCTCCGCCTGGCGCACGAAGTCGGCGCTGACGTAGGGCGAGTAGTCGCCGAGGACGGCCGGCACGCGCTTCTGTTCCTTGAGGAATTCGGCAGTGCCGGCGATAGCCTTGGCGGTGCCGCCGCCGAGCAGGTCGGCGGACAGTTGCGCCTGGCTTTCCGGGAAGGTCGAGCCGGCCAGCAGTTCGGGGACGTCCCTGGGATCGGCGCCGGTCAGCCGGGCGATCTTCTTCACCGGCTCGGAGTCGGCGGTCCATTCGGCCTTGTGCGCGTTGTAGTCGGCGAAGGAATCGAGGCTGACGCGGGCGAAGCGGGCGACGATTTCAGGATGCTTCTCGGCGAAGTCCTTGCGCGCCACCCACACCTCGAAGGTCGGCGCACCCCACTGGCCGACTTCGGCGGCGTCGGTGAGGACCTTGCCGCTTTTCTTGATCTCGCCCAGCGCCGGCGACCAGACGAAGGCCCCGTCGATGTCGCCGCGACGCCAGGCGGCAGCGATCTCGGCCGGGTTGAGGTTGACGATCTTCACCTTGGACGGATCGATCTGCCAGTGCTTGAGGGCGCCGAGCAGGCTGTAGTGGGAGGTTGAAACGAACGGGGTAGCGATGGTCTTGCCGGCCAGGTCCTCGGGTTTCCCGATCCCGCTTCCATTGCGCACCACCAGCGCCTCGGCGGCGTTGATCTGCGCGGAAACGATGAAGGCGACGATCGGCAGCTTCCGCGAGGTCGCCGCTGCCAGCGGGCTGGACCCGATGTTGCCGAGTTGCAGGTCGCCGGAGGCGAGCGCGGCGATCACTTCCGGACCGCTGTTGAAGCGGCGCCAGTCGATCTTCTCGCCGATGGCTTTCTCGTACAGGCCATCGGCCTGGGGCACCTTGGTCGGGTCGATGCCGGTCTGGTAGCCGACCGTGATGTCGGCGGCCTGGGCGGCGACGGAAAGGCTGGCAAAGGCCAGGGCTGCCACCAGGCGGTGCAGGGAATTCGGGCGTTTCATCGGGCGAACCTCGGAGGCAACGGTGCCGCGCTCCGGAGGAGAACGGACCAGGGACGGGCAATGGGTGGCGACAGCGAGTCCGGTGGTCCGGTGCGATGCAGATTACAGATATAAAAAAAGCGATATAAATAATATTTTGGAATTAGTTTATGAGCGCGAACGCGCACCCGGATGCCCTTCCGCCCTTGCTCCATGCCCCCCGTCCCTACAGGGCCGCGCCCAGCAGACGGGCTTCCAGGGCCTGTCGGCGCAGGCAGGCGAGCAGCCCGGCGCGGGCCACCGCCTCCGCCTCGCTCGCCAGCAGCGACGCCGCCGCGCTTTCGCGGAATGTCAGCGCGCCGCCGCGGGCGAATGCCGCCTGGAAGGACTCCGCCGCCAGTTCGACAAGACGCAGCGCGAGGGCGAGGAGACGCGGCGCCTCTCCCTGCCCCGCCACCTCGCCCGGCACCCGCGCAGCCTGGCCCAGGTCGAGGTTGGCCTGGGCCAATCGGGTCAAGCCTTCGCGCAGTTGCCCGCACGGGGTCGGCGGCAGGCCGGGCGGCACCAGGATGTCCTCGGGATGCAGCCGCAGCCGCTGGTAATGCAGCCGCTGCCCGGCGGGCAAGAACAGCCCCGAGCCATCGGCGAGGCCGGAGATGTCGATGCCTGCCCGCCCCGTTTCGGCGACAGCGATCAGGTGAGCGCGGGAGGGCGCGTGCCAGGCTGAGATCAGCAAGCGATCCACGTCTTCCACGGCGAAGCAATCGCTACCCCGCCCACCCACCAGGAAACCGCCCCGCCAGTGCTCCTGCGCTTCGGGCTGGGCGCGCCGCAGATCGACCGCCTCGCTCCACAGCCAGCGACGCTCGACGCTGGCCGGCAACAGGCGGCGCTGCTGTTCAGGACTACCCAGCAGGCGAATGGAAGCGATCTGCAGATGATGCAGGGCCAGGCGCCGTGCCAGCTCGAGTTCCTGCTCGGCCAGGTGGCGGACGCCAGCGAAGATTTCCCCCCAGTCCCGCTCCATGCCGGCGAACACGCGCGGCACTGCCAGCGCCAGCAGTCCACTGTCGCGCAGGCTTGCCGCCCAACCGGCCATGGGTCGCGGTGTCCTGGGGTCGGGCGAGTGGAGCCGGGCTTCGCTCATGCGGCACCTCGAACGGGGAGCGAGGGCCAGGCGTTGGCGCGAGGTAAGCAGGCTCCGGTGATGGAAAGGGACGGGATGTCCTGCTTATAACCCTAATGGATGAAACCCTAACCTATAAATAACCAATAATCCTTAACTAAGAACCGGAGGCATGCGCCCCTGGCAGAACCATGAGGATGCGTCGGGCAACCGACGCCGGCATCATTCCGGACAGCCGCGAAAACCTCTGTAACGGCTCTGTCATGCGCGTCGTGCGAGGAAACAAATAAGCGGAGAAAAGGGAACCTTATTCGCGCCAAGCTGTTTAAAATCACGCCCGTTTCTGTGCGAGGCCCCTCGCGCAGTCTTTTACCAAGGAGCTACACCACCATGGCACTGACCAAAGACCAACTGATCCAGGACATCGCCGAAGCCATCGACGCGCAGAAGACCACCGTTCGCAGCGCGCTCGACCAGCTCGCCGAGATCGTCAAGGACGCCCTGGAGAACGATGGCGAAATCACCCTGCCGGGTATCGGCAAGCTGAAGGTCTCCGAGCGTCCCGCGCGCACCGGCCGCAACCCGCAGACCGGCAAGGCGATCGAGATCGCTGCCAAGCGTGTAGCCAAGTTCGTTCCGGCCAAGGCGCTGACCGACGCGATCAACGGCTGATAACGGCCGCCGCATCCCGCACGGATGCGCAGGAAAAAAGCGCAGGAGCCTGGCCTCCTGCGCTTTTTTCGTTTTCGGGGAGCCGCTGGCGCTGCCGCCCTCGAGGTTTTCCGCCGGATATTCCTACGGCGTTTGCAGTTGCTCGAGCAACGCATGGCAATCGGCAGCGTGCCAGTCGGCCAGCTCCGGCCAGGGGTTTTCCGGCAGGTTGACCAGCACCGTGCGACTACCCGCGGCGCGTCCGCAGTCGAGGTCGAAACGGTAGTCGCCGACCATCACCAGCTCCGCCGGCGTCACGTTCCAGCGTCGGGCGATGCGCAGCAAGCCATCAGGGTCCGGCTTGGGCCGCGCCTCGCCGCGCCCGAGGATGTGCTCGGTGGGGAAGCAGCCGCCCAGGCCGATCGCTTCGAGGGTGATCAGCGCCAACTGGTGGTCGTTGCGGGTCAGGATGCCCAGGCGCACGCCGCGCCGCTGCAACTCGCGCACCAGTTCCAGTGCGCCCGGCGCCGGCCGCGCGGCCTCGGCCAGGGCGCGCTCGTGTTCGAGCAGCCAGGCGTGCTTGGCCGCCGCCTCGGCCTCGGGCAGGGCGGCGAGGTGCAGCAGGATGTCGTCCTGCTCGGGGATGTCCAGCGCTCGGCGGATCGCCGGGAAGTCGTGCACGGCCCGGGTCAGGGTGCCGTCCATGTCGAACACCCAGTGGCGGATGTCGGCCAGCCTCACGCCCAGTCCTCACGCTTGCGGATCAGGCCTTCCTGGCTCGACGAGGCGACCAGCTGGCCGCTCTGGTTGAAGATGCTGCCGCGCACGAAACCGCGTGCGTTGCCGGCCCAGGGGCTGTCGATGGCGTAGAGCAGCCACTCGTCCGCGCGCAGGTCGCGGTGGAACCACAGGGCGTGGTCGAGGCTGGCGACCTGCATGGTCTTCTGCCACACCGAAACGGCATGGGGCTGCATCGAGGTGGTAAGGAAACCGAAATCCGAGGCGTAGGCCAGCAGGTACTTGTGCAGCGCCGGGACGTCCGGCAGCTTGCCGTCGGCACGGAACCAGAGGTACTTCACCGGTTCGTCGGGCTGCGGGTCGTAGGGGTCGTGCTGGGTGACCGGACGAATCTCGATGGGCTTCGGATACAGCAGCTTGTCGCGGATGCGCTCGGGAATCCGCTCGGCGCGCTGGCGGGTCAGCTCCAGTTCCGAAGGCAGATTATCCGGGCCAACCACCTCGGGCATCTCGATCTGGTGGTGGAAACCTTCCTCGTCGTACTGGAAGGAGCTGCTCAGGGTGAAGATCGGCTGGCCTTTCTGGATCGCGGTGACCCGGCGGGTGCTGAAGCTGCCGCCGTCGCGCACCCGGTCCACCTGGTAGACCACCGGCATGCTGGCGTCGCCGGGACGCAGGAAGTAGCCGTGCATGGAGTGTACGTGGCGATCGTCCTCCACCGTCTGGCTGGCCGCCGACAGCGCCTGCCCCAGGACCTGGCCGCCATAGAGCTGGCGGAAGCCGAGATCCTGGCTCATGCCCCGGAACAGGTTCTCCTCGATGGGTTCCAGGCTCAGCAAAGCCACCAGGTTGTCCAGTATCTGGGTCATGGGGTGTTTCCTCGAATTCGGGCTGTCGACGGGCTAGTCGCGGCGCAAGGCCGGGTACGCGGGCATGTTGCAAAGACGAGTGTCCCACACCGCGCGGCCGAGGGTGAAATGGTAGAGACTGGCCATGGACTCATCCGTTAGTCCAAGCAGCTCATGCACCAGGGGGTCGTAGTAGCAGCCGATACCCGTCCCAGACAGCCCAGCGGCCTCCGCCTCGAGGTAGAGCAACTGGCCGAGCTGCCCGCATTCCCAGTACAGCCGCGGATAGCACCAGGGGCCTTCTTCGAGCGCCGCGCCGAGATGGGCGAGCATGGCGAGCGCGACGCAGCCGTCGCCGGCGATGTCCTGCTGGCAGGAGAGATACGCCGACAGCGCGCGCGCATCGCCTTCCTGCAACAGGTACAGCGGCAACTCCGGATCGACGCGCTGCCAGAGGAAGTCCTCGCGCATCGGCGGCCGCCGCAGGCCGCTGCGATCCAGCCAGTACAACCCCGGCACCAGGCCCCGGACGCGATGGACGAACAGCAGTAGATCGACCCGCGCGGCCTCGCCGGTGACCGCGAAAGGCACCGGCGAGCGCTCCGGCAGCAGCCTGCGCAGCCAGGCCCGCAGCAGTTCGACATCGATGCCGGCGCGCCCGTCCATGCGCTGCGCGCTACGCCGCCGATGCAGCAGCGGTCGCAGCGGCAGGCCGGGGTTGTCGTTGCCGGGCTCGCCCGGTGCGACCCTCCACGGGCGTGCCGGCAGGCGCGGCGCCCGGCATAGCCCATGTATCCGCTGCAACTCCGGCCAGTCCCGGTACTCCCGCGACAGCCGGTTCGGTGCGCCGGCCAATGGCAGGGCCGCCAGCCCTTCGCACAGGCGCGGCGAAAGGGAAGGCTCCTGCGTGAGCGCCGGCCCGATCCAGAACAGTGCGTCGACGCTCTCGCACTCGGCGAAGCCGTCCCGGTCAAGGCCGAACAGGCCGTCCAGTGCGCTTTCGGCGACGCCGCGCAGCAGGCGCATCTCCCAGCCCTGGATCGCCGCGGCGATCGAGAGGCAGGCCAGCGCGTGGCCGAGGTCATGCTGGCAGTAGCGATAGGCTCGCTCACCGTATTTCCAGGCCTCGCGCCAGGGCACGCTGGTCAATGCCAGGAGGCAACCGCCGGCCGGCAAGCAGTCATCCAGCAGCGAAGCCAGCGGCGCCGGCAGTTCGCCGCGCACCTCCAGGGCATGCTTGTCGGGACGGTAGTGGGCGAGCAGTGGCGCCGGCTCCAGGGTACCGCCGGGAAGCAGCAGGTAGGCTTCGGTGGGATGCAGGTTGCCGCTCGACGGATTGACCCGTAGCGCCCAGCGAGTGCCGCCGGCCTCCTTCCAGGCCGACAGCGCCAATCCGTCGTAGAGCATCTGCGAGAGGCTGCGGCGATCGAGCCGGGAGGGCGCGGCCGCCGGCCCGGAAAACACCCCGTCGTAGGGTGGCGACTCCTCCAGCGGCCGATGCAGCAGTTCGACTTGCCGGCAGCCCCGGTACTGGCGGAACGGCGCCGGCTGGGTCGCCCAGTCCAGTCCGCCGGGACCGGGAGCGTAGCGCTCCGGGCGATGCATGCTGAGGCGATGGTAGGAGAGCACCTCGCCGCCGCCGTCGCCCATGTTCACCGCTCCGCCCAGCGGGCCGCGTCGACGCGATAGAGGATATGCCGGCGCATCGGGTGATCCGCTGCCAGGAGTGGGTGGTCGAAATCCTCGGCCGGATCGCGACGCATGCCCAGGCGCTCCATCAAGCCCCAGGAGCGGCGGTTGGGCGGCGTGGTGAAGGCCACCACCTCGGGCAGGCGCAGCCGCTCGAAGGCGAAGTCCAAGGCGGTTTCCGCCGCTTCGCGGGCGAATCCACGGCCCCAGTAGGCGGGCGCCAGGCGCCAGCCGATCTCCACGGTCGGGGCGAAGTGCACGTCCATGGTCACGTCGAACAGGCCGGTGAATCCGATGAACGCCGCCTCGCCCGGTAGCTCCAGGGCCCAGGGCCCGTAGCCACGCTCGGCAAAATGCGCCTGGACGCGATCGACCAAGGCGTCGCTCTGCGCGCGGTCGAGCACACTGGGGAAGAATTCCATTACCTGCGGGTCGGCGCACATCTCGGCGAACGCCTCGCGGTCGCTGTCGCGCCAGGCGCGCAGCAGCAGGCGCGGGCCATGCAGTTCGGAAATGGCGGAAGGGGGAAGGTTCGCGTTCATGGGAGGCCTTTTCGGAAACGGCCGACTCATCTGCGAAGCCAGTCCTCGCGCGTCAACCGGTACAGCACATGATGCCGCAAGCGGTGGCCGGGGGGCAGGTCGGGATGCTCGAAGTCGTCGGTGGGATCGCGATGCATCCCCAGGCGCTCCATCAGTCCCAGGGAGTTCTCGTTGGCCGGTACGGTGAAAGCCACCACCTGGTCCAGGCCAAGGGTATCGAAGGCGTAGCTCAGCGCCGCCTCGGCCGCCTCGTGGGCGAAGCCCTCCGCCCAATGCTCGGCGGCGAGACGCCAGCCGATGGCCACCGCGGGTACGAAGGGCGCATCGAAGTCCACGACCTCCAGCCCCACGTAGCCGATGAAAGGATCGCCGCCCTTGACCTGCAGCGCCCACCAGCCAAAACCGTGCTCGGCGAAGTGCGCGTCGATGCGGCGCAGCAACGCGTCGCTCTGGGCGCGATCCAGGCAGGACGGAAAGAACTCCATCACCCGCGGGTCGGCATTCAGCTCGGCGAACCTGGCTCGGTCCTGCACCAGCCAGGGCCGCAGGATCAGACGGTGGGTATACAGCCGTGGCGAGCGCAGATGCTCGATGCTCAGGCTGGTCAGGTCGGCCATCGCTTGGTTCCTTTCGTTCAACGCACTCCAGAAGGACTATCTGACCGCAGGAATCGGCTGGGGTGCCCGCGAGGGCGGTATTCCGATCTTTGGTCAGGCTTCGCGGAAAAGGCTACCCAACCGGAGTGTAGTCTTTTCCGCGTCTGGACATGCCCGATCCTCGGGCAAAGCGATGACGATTGGTTTACCGCCCGGGCAACGGGCGCAAGCCACGTCAATCCGTGCACTCTTCCACCAGACTCTCGTCCAGGGCGAGGATCGCCAGTTTCACCCCAACGGCGCACTCCTCCACCCAGGCGAACGAGGCGTTCGGGCTGAGGCAGGCATCCTCGAGGCGCCGGCAGCTTTCCACCAGTTGCTCGCCACGCACCACCCTCGCCGCGCCCTTGATCCGATGCGCCAGCTCGGCCAGTTCGCCGGTCTCCTGGCGTTGCACCAGTCCCTCGAGGGTCTCCAGGTCCTTGCGGTTGCTGGTCAGCAGTTCATCGAGCAGCCGCCTGAGCATCGTCGGCTCGCCGCCGGTCAGCGCATGCAGGGAATCCAGGTCGTAGAGACGGGGGTCCGACGGTATCGCGACGGGTTCGGCGTCGATGGTGACGGGCAGGTCGTCGTCGGCAAAGCCCAGGGCCAGAAGACGCTCCTCGAGAACATCGAGACCGATGGGCTTGATCAGGCATTCGTTCATTCCAGCCTGGATGCAGCGCTCGATCTCCTCCGGCTGGGCGTCCGCGGTGAGGCCGATGATGACCACCGGTTCCTCGCCATTCTCGCGCTCCTCCTGGCGGATCGAGCGGGCGAGGTCGGAGCCGCTCATCAGCGGCATGTGGCAGTCGGTGATGACCATGTCGAACGGTTGCCCATGCCAGAGGTTGAGAGCGTTCAGGCCGTTCTCCGCTTCCTCCACGTCATGACCGAGGAAGCTCAGCTGTTGATGGAGGATCTGCCGGTTGACCGCATGATCGTCCACCACCAGCACCTGCAACCGCCGCGCCTGGCGACTGCCGAGCGGGATCGCCCGCACGTTCTCGACGATCGGTTCCAGCACCTGCAGGCGCAGCTCGACGTCGATCCGCGTACCCTGCCCCAGCTCGCTGCTCATCACCAGGCGCCCTCCCATCATTTCGCACAGCGAGCGCGAGATCACCAGGCCGAGCCCGGTGCCCTCGGTGTTCTGCAGGTTGCGGTTGACCTGGGCGAAAGGCCGGAACAACTGCTGCTGGTCGCCCAGGGAAATACCGATGCCGGTGTCTTCCACACAGAGATTGACCTGCAACAGCGACGGCTCCACCTGGCGGCCATCGATGCGGATGCGGATCGAGCCCTCGTCGGTGAACTTGATCGCGTTGCTGACCAGGTTGGAGAGGATCTGCTTGAAGCGCATGGCATCCAGCAGTACGTCGCCGTTGATGCTCGAGTCGATCTCCAGCACCAGGCTCAGGCGCTTTTGCCGGGCCAGGCCTTCGAACACCCGTGCCACCGATTCCACCAGCTCGCGCAGGTTGGCCCGTTTCGGCGACAGGCTGAGGCGACCGGACTCGATGCGGGCGATGTCGAGAATATCGCCGATCAGCTCCAGCAGGCTCTTCGCCGAGGCATAGGCGATCTCGATGCTGGAACGGTCCACCCGACCGGTCTCGGCACGCTTGAGCGCCAGTTCGAGGATGCCGATCACCGCATTCATCGGCGTGCGTATCTCGTGGCTCATGGTCGCCAGGAAGGTGGTCTTGGCCCGGCTCGCTTCGTCGGCCAGGTTCTTCGCCTCTTCCAGCTCATCGATCAACTGGCGGTGCTCGGTGATGTCCAGCCAGCCACAGATGACACCGCGGATGGTCCCGCTGGAATCGCGGAACGGCTGGATCCAGTGGTCGATCCAGCGCTCCCGGCCGCCCAGCGCCACCGGGTAGACCGCCTCGATGGTCCTGCCCTCGCGCATGGCCATCAGGTAGCTGCGATGGAACTCCGGAGCGGTCTCGAAGTTTTCCATGGGCAGCTCGAGCACGGTGCGGTTCATCACCTCATCGGAACTCAGGCCGACGCTCTGCAAGTAGCTGCGGTTGCAAGACAGCATCCGTCCGTTGACATCGCGCACATACAGCGGCGGGGGCATGCAGTCGGTCAGGGCCTCGACGAACCGCAACTGGTCGCTGAGCGCCTGTTCGACCCGCGCGCGCGCCCTGATCTGCCGGCGCTGATAAGTGACCCAGCCCAGGCAGAACAGCAGCAAGGCCGCTGCGATCGCCAGGATCTCGGTGATCACCAGGATGTAGTCGACCCAGGTCTGGCCACTCATCCCCGGCGGCGAGCGCCAGCGATTGACGATATCGCTCAGGTCGTCCGGCGAGATGCTCAGCAAGGCCTTGTCGAGAATCGACTGGAGTTCGGCGTCGCCACGGCGAACGGCGAAGTGGGCGGTGGCCGCGCCGATGGGAACCAGGTCGGCGATCGCCAGCCTCTCGCGGAACAACCGGACGATGTAGTAGCGAGCGGTGACCAGCGGCACCACCGCCGCGTCGGCCCGCCCTTCGTAGACCAGGTTCATGGCATCCAGCGCGACGCCGACCTCCACCATCGAGGCCTGCGGATAGCGCTCGCGCACCTGTTGCATGCCCACATGGCCGGCGGGAATCGCTATGCGCTTGCCGTCGAGGCTTCCGGGGCTCTCCGCGCGTCCCTTGTCGTCCGCCCGGGTGACGAGGACGTACGAGGTGGACAGGAACGAGCGGGTGAAACGCAGCATTTCCTCGCGCTTGCTGCTGCGGCTCATGATCGCCAGGTCCGCCTCCTTCCTGGCCAATACGCCGATCTGCTCGGGGAAGCCGCCACTGCGAGGCGTGACCTGGAAATGCAGGCCGGTGCGGCGGGAAATCATGTCCAGCAGGTCGGAGGCGATGCCCGAGAAGGTCTCGTCGGAATTGAAGAAGGCCAGCGGCGCCAGGTCGTCGTTGATGACCAACCGCACCACTGGGTGGCGAGCGATCCAGCGACTCTCCTGCGGCGTCAGCGCGATACGCTGGCCCGTTGGCAGGGAACCGCTGCCGACCCAGCGCCTGGCGATGCTTTCGAGACGGTCCTGGTTGATCGCGCCGATCGCCGAGTTGACGACGCGCAACAGGTTCGTGTCGCCGCGACGAAGGAGGAAGCCGTAGCCCCCTTCCAGGCGGGCATCGGCAAACCGCTCGAACCTCACGTAGCCGTAATAGGACCGATTGATCCGGTGGTAGGCGCTGAGCACATCGTCGAGATACAGGTCGGTATGTCCGAAAGCCACCGCGGCAACGGCCTCGTCATGGCTGCCGAAGACCACGAAACGCGCCCGCGGGAAACGCTGGCGCAATTCCCCGACATGCTCCCGGGCCACCGCCACGCTGAGTCCGGCGAGATCCTCCGGCGAGTTGCGCTTTTCCCCCATCCGCTTGAACACCGCCAATCGATCACGGGCATAGGGTTGGCTGAGCACCAGGGAGGAATCACCCGCCGAGCTGTAATGGCTGCCAAGCAGGTCGATCTTTCCGGCAGCGAGCGCCGCCACGGCATCCGCATGGGTATCGAAGCTCACGACCTTGATGCGCATGCCGAGCAACTGCCCGACCAGCGTGGCGACGTCCGCCGTTATGCCTTCGTAGTTCTCGTCGTCGAGCCGGACGTTGAAGGGCGAGGTCTCGTCCAGCGCCGCGCCGAGCCTCAGGTGACCCTTGTGGCGCAGCCAGGCCCAGTCGTCCTCGGCGATCGCCATGTCCTCGTGCTCGATGCGCAACTGGCTGAACAGCGTCAGGGACGGATGCGCTTCGACGGCGAACAGGCGTCCGCCCGACAGCAGCAGGCAGAAGAACAGCAGGAATAGTTTTGATCGCATGAAAGGTCTGTGCGGCAGGGCCAGCAGTTGTATGGAAAGGAAACGCGTCCGGCGCGAGGCCCGGCGTTCGGCTAGCGGCAGCCGAGGCCAGGGCGGTGGCGTCAGGATCCGGAGCAATAGTCGAGAAAGTGCTGTTCCGGCATCGGCCGGGCGAACAGATAGCCCTGGGCTATGGAGCAACCGAGTTCGATCAGGCGTACCCGTTGTTCGTCGCTCTCCACCCCTTCCACCACCAGGGAAATTCCCAGCGCCTGCGCCAACGCCACGACACTGCTGATGACGGCGCAACTCCTGGGCTGGGTCTTCATCTTCTGGACGAAGGTTCTGTCCAGCTTGATCTGGCTGAAGGGAAACTCGCAGAGCCGGTCGAGGGACGAATAGCCGGCGCCGAAATCGTCCATCGCCAGGCCGCAGCCCATGATCCGCAGACGCACGAGGTTCTCCAGGCTGCTGGCAGGAGCGCTGATCAACCCGGTCTCGGTGATCTCGAACATCACCGAACTGGGCGGCAGGTGGAACTCGGTCAGCAACGCCGAGATGTTCTCGGCCAGCGCACGCGAACCCAGTTGCGAAGGATGGACGTTGAACGCCAGGTTGATCGGCTGCCCCAACTGCGCCAGCTTCCTGCGCGTCGCCAGACCCTGGCTGAACAGTTGCCAGAACAGCTTGTCGACCAGGTTGTAGGTTTCCATCACATAGAGGAAATGCGACGGCGGCAATACGCCGAGATGCGGGTGGTTCCAGCGTGCCAGGACCTCGGCGCCGATGAGGCCGCCGCCATCCAGGGCCACCTTGGGCTGGTAGTAGGCTTCGAACTCGCCGTTGTCGAGGCCGCGCACCACGTCCGCCACGGAGGGCAGCTCGGCGACTTCGATCTGTCGCGGCAGGTCCTGGCGACGAGCGTTGTAGCGGGTCAACAGGGCGGTGATCCGCTCCAGGCTGAATGGCTTGCCGAGGTCGCCGAGAAAATTGAGGCCCAGGCACTCGATCATCGAAATGGTGGCCTGGCGCAGGATGGGATCCACCTCGCTGCTGAGGATCACCGAATGGACCTTGCCGCTCAGGCTTGCGTGGCGAAGGAACGCCAGGCCATCCATGCCGCTCATCTGCAGGTCGCAGATGGCGATGTCGACGTGTCCGCAGGACTCCAGGATCGCCACCGCCTCCTTGCCGTCCGCCGCCTCGAGGATCGATCCGGGCACCACTTTCTTCAGGGCTGTGACGGCTACCAGGCGCTGAAAAGGCTCATCCTCCAACACCAGAACATTCAAATCATTCATCACGGTCCACACAGGGTTTCCAGGAAATACCGGCGATATACTGCTGTGTTTCCCTTACTAGACCTATGGGACAAGTCCCCATGTTTTGTGGGAATTTTCCTACTGATTTGGAGGTTCGGTTGGATTAGCATGGTTCCACATGAAAAACCGAATCGCCCCGCCTCAACAGGCTATTCTGGACGGCGATCTCGGTCTAGCGCCCAACATGGATGACCACCGGCGGCAGCGCCCGGGAAATCGAATCCCGACCCTGCCCCGGTCCCTCAAGGTAAATCGAATTTATGCATACCGTCCTGATCGTCGACGACCACCCCGTCATCCGCCTCGCCGTGCGCGTCCTGCTGGAAAAGCATGGTTTGCAGGTGGTGGCCGAGACGGACAATGGCGTGGATGCCATCCAGTTGGTCCGGGAGCACGAACCGGACGTGGTGATTCTCGACATCGGCATTCCCAAGCTCGACGGCCTGACCGTGATCTCGCGGATCAAGTCGCTGGAACTGCGCACCCAGGTGCTGGTACTCACTTCACAATCCGCAGAGGCGTTCTGCAAGCGCTGCATCCAGGTCGGCGCCCGTGGGTTCGTCAACAAGGAAGAAGACCTGAACAACCTGATCAACGCCCTGAACGCCGTGATCGCTGGCTACACGTTCTTTCCTTCGCTCACGTTCGATACCCTCGGCACCCCGCCGGAGCGCATTTCCGAAAGCGAGCTTATCGGCCTGCTCTCCGACCGCGAGATGATCGTCCTCCAGCATCTCGCCATGGGCTATTCGAACAAGGCCATCGGCGAGAAGCTGTTCCTCAGCAACAAGACCGTCAGCACCTACAAGACCCGCCTGCTGCAGAAGCTCGGCCTGGGTTCGCTGGTCGACCTCGCAGAGTTCGCCAAGCGCAATTCGCTGATCCACTGACCTGGCGCTTCGCTGTCGAAGCCCAGGCCTAGGCACCTTCGGGCAAGCGCGACCGGAAGTCGTTCCTGTCACGCGACGAGCATCGGCGGATTTCCACAAAGCATGTGGAACCGCCTGTGGATAAGGTGCGAAAAACGCTCCGTGCAGCGCATCGTGCCTGGCCTCCCGACGGTTGATCAGTTCCTGACCAGGCGCACGGCGAGCGGACCAGGTGGCATCGACAAGGCTCGGAGGCGGTCTTCGCCTCGGTTACACTGCACGCCGGTTTCCCCAGGTCTCGCTCGTCGTCCACATGCCCAGTCAAGCATCCTCCCCTTCCCCCCAGGTCGCCATCGTCGGCGGCGGTCCCGCAGGCCTGATGGCCGCGGAGGTCCTGAGCCAGGCGGGCGTACGCACGGAAGTGTTCGACGCCATGCCCTCGGTCGGCCGGAAATTCCTCCTCGCGGGCGTCGGCGGCATGAACATCACCCATGCCGAGGCCAGGGAACAATTCCTCGGCCGCTATGGCAGGCGCCAGAAGGAAATCGCCGCACTGCTCGGCGAATTCGACGCGGATGCGTTGCGCGCCTGGATCCACGGCCTGGGTATCGACACCTTCGTCGGCAGTTCCGGCCGGGTGTTCCCCTCCGACATGAAGGCCGCGCCGTTGCTCCGTGCCTGGCTCAAGCGCCTGCGCGAGCAAGGCGTGCTCATCCATACCCGCTGCCGTTGGCTGGGCTGGAACGCGGACGGTACGCTGGACATCCAGAGCGCCGCCGAGCGCCTGTCGATACGGGCCGACGCCGTGATCCTGGCGCTCGGTGGCGGCAGTTGGCAGCGCCTGGGCTCCGACGGCGCCTGGGTGCCCCTGCTGCGGGCCCGCGGCGTCGAGGTCGAGCCCCTGCGGCCAAGCAATTGCGGTTTCGAGATCGGCGGCTGGAGCGAGCTGTTTCGCGACAAGTTCTCCGGCGCTCCGGTCAAACCGGTGGCCATGGGACTGGCGGGCGAAACGCCGCGCCAGGGCGAATTCGTCGTGACCCGCGACGGTATCGAGGGCAGCCTGGTCTATGCCCTCTCCGCCGCCATCCGCGAACGGATCGAGGCACAGGGATCGGCCGAAGTATGGCTGGACTTGTTGCCGAACAGGCGTCGCGAGCAGATCGAGGCAGCCCTGGCTCGCCCGCGCGGTTCCAGGTCGATGGCCAATCACCTGCGCAGCCAGTTGGGCATCGATGGGGTTCGGGCCGGCCTCCTGCGTGAACTCACCCCCGCCGCCACCTATGCCGAGCCGGCCCTCCTGGCGGCGGCGATCAAGCGCCTGCCGCTGACGCTGCTGCGCCCGCGTCCGCTGGACGAAGCGATCAGCAGCGCCGGCGGCGTGCGCTTCGAGGCGCTCGACCGCAACCTGATGCTCGCTGGCCTGCCCGGTGTGTTCTGCGCCGGGGAAATGCTCGACTGGGAGGCGCCCACCGGCGGCTACCTGTTGACCGCCTGCTTCGCCAGCGGGCGCGTAGCCGGACTCGGCGCGCTGGCCTGGTTGCGCGGCAGGGGCTAGAGGCCAGTACGCCAGCGCCTCGCTATTTGCCGGATGGCCGCTTCTTCGGCTTGCCCGCCGCGCCCGCGCCGAAGCCCGGCGCCTTGCGCACCGCCTTGACCGTCGGCGCGCTGCTGTCGAACCAACTGCCCAAGTGGATCTTGCCGGGCTTGCCGGCGCTCTCCGCGGCCTTGGGTTTCTTCGGCTTCTTCGGTTTCTTCAGCACCACGCCGCCCGGTGCGGTCTGCGGCACCCGGTGCTCCGGCGCGAAGTCGGGCTCCTCGCGGCGCTGCAGGGTCTGCCCGATCAGTGTCTCGATCGCCGCCAGCAGCTCCACTTCGTCGGCGCAGACCAGCGACACCGCCTGGCCGGAGGCACCGGCACGGCCGGTACGGCCGATGCGATGCACGTAGTCCTCGGCGACGATCGGCAGGTCGAAGTTGACCACCAGCGGCATTTCCTCGATATCCAGGCCACGCGCGGCCACGTCGGTGGCTACCAGCAGGTCTACCTCGCCGGCCTTGAACCGCTGCAAGGCGCGCAGCCGCGCCGGCTGCGGCTTGTCGCCATGGATCGAGTCGGCGGCGATACCCTGGCGCTGCAACAGTCCGACCAGTTCCTCGACGCTCTTGCGGGTCTTGGCGAAGACCAGCGCCTGGCGCCAGCGATTGGCCTGCAACAGGTGGCAGAACAGCTCGGCCTTGCGCTTCTTGTCCACCGGCACCAGCCATTGCCTGACGCTCTTCGCCGCGGTATTGCGCGGACTGACCTCGATGGACAGCGGGTCGCGCAGCAGTTCGCGGGCCAGCGTGCGGATGGCGTCGGAGAAGGTCGCGGAAAACAGCAGGGTCTGGCGCTTGCGCGGCAGCGCGGCGAACAGCTCGTCCAACTCGCGGGCGAAACCGAGGTCGAGCATGCGATCGGCTTCGTCCAGCACCAGCGCCTGGAGCTGGGCGAACTTCACCGCGTTCTGCCGATACAGGTCGAGCAGCCGCCCGGGAGTGGCGACGAGGATATCCACCCCCTTGCGCAGCTTCATCATCTGCGGGTTGATGCTGACCCCACCGTAGGCCACCGCGGTACGCAGCGGCAGGTGCTGGCCGTAGTCGCGAATACTGGCATGGACCTGCTCGGCCAGTTCGCGGGTCGGAACCAGGACCAGTGCGCGCACCGAGTTGGCAGCGACCTGCGGCCCCTCCAGGGTCAGCCGCTGCAGCAACGGCAGGGCGAAACCGGCGGTCTTGCCGGTGCCAGTCTGTGCTGCGGCGAGCAGGTCGCGGCCCTTGAGCGCCGGAGGTATGGCCTGGGCCTGGATCGGCGTAGGCGTGCCGTGGCCGAGCCCTTCGAGGGCCTTGAGCAGGGGGTCGAGCAGACCGAGGGAAGCGAACGTCATGAGCGGCTCGGAAAAAAGGAAACGGACGGCATTCTAGCGGATTCGCCGTCTCCCATCGTCCTCTGGCGCGCGGCCGGTCAGCCCTTGAGCAGCAATCCGCCCTCGATCGGCACGTAGCGCGACGCCGCTCGGATCAGCGCGTTGGCGGTCAGGCCAGGCACCCCGTAGGCCGTAGCCACGACGCCGTGGGCGCGGATGACCTTCTCCAGCAGCAGATCGAAGTCGCCGTCACCGGAGAGCAGCACCACTTCGTCCACCCGCGGCGCGGCATCCAGTACGTCGATGGTGATGCCGACATCCCAGTCACCCTTGGCCGAGCCGTCGGCACGCTGGATGTAGGGCTTCAGCTTCACCGTGAAACCGAGGTTGCGCAGAATCTGCTGGAACTGCTGCTGACGCGGGTCGCCGCGGTCGATGGCGTAGGCATAGGCCTCGACGATGCTCCCGCCGCGAGCGATGTCTGCCCACAGGGCGGCGTAGTTGAGATGGCAGCCGTAGGCCTGGCGCACGGTGTAGTAGAGGTTCTGCACATCGGCGAAGACAGCGATCTTCTTCGCCGCGGGCGACTCGGGACGACTCAAGGGGAACTCCGGAACGACGGCAGTGGGCCACCATTATCGCAGCCCACGGCCCGCAACCCTAACGGTCAGGTGAACAAATCGTCGTCGCCGAGGAAGCTGGAGTCGTCGTTGAAGTCGCTATCGCTGAAATCGCCATCGGCGAAACCGCCGTCGGTGGGATAGTCGCTATCGGCGAAACGCTCGGTCGCCGGCTCGGGATCGGCAAACTGACTGGCGTCGAGGTTATCCACCGGGACGTCCTGGATCACCTCGACGATTTCCTGCGGTTGGCTGTGGCGGAACATGCCGGTGAGCAGGTCGGCCACCAGCATCCCGCCAGCGACCCCGGCGGCCGTCTGCAACGCGCCGCCGAGAAAACCGCTGGCCCGCGAAGGCGCGGCCGACGCGGCGGGCGCCATACCCGGACGCATGTCGCCGGCCCCCGCCGCCGGATTGGAGAAACGCGTCTCGCCCCAGCCCGCCGGGCGCCCCGGTTGGCTCGGCGCCGGCTCGTCGCGCGCGCCGCCACCGAACAGGCCGGAGAGGAAGCCGCCGCTGCTCGGACGGCTCTGCTGCAACTGGGCGACCTGCGCCTCGAGCTCCTTCACCCGTTGGTCGAGGCGCTTCAGCGCGGCTTCCTGGATCAGCACCACCTGCGCCATGTAGTACGGCGCCGCCGGCTGCCGCACCAGGTGCTGGTTGATCTGCGCCTCGGCCTCGGCGTCACGCGGAGCGGACTGCCCCTCGGCCTCGCGCAGGCGGCTGAACAGGCCGTCGATCAGGGTTTTCTCATCGGATTTCATCGCACGCCTCGACTGCATTTCGAGAAGGAAGGATGGATTGCACCAAAGGGAAATATTGGAGCACCCTGCACGATCTCAAGTTCCTCCGGTGAATTCCCGATGAATGACGATGCCCAGCGCTCCGCACGGTCCCAGGTCGCCCTGCTGATCGTCGACCTGCAACGCGGCATGCAGCGCCACGACCTGCCGCCGCGCAACAATCCCGGCGCCGAGGCGCGCATCGTCGAACTGCTTGCCGCCTGGCGCGCCGCCGGCTGGCCGGTGGTGCACGTCCGGCACATTTCCCGGCAGCCCGGCTCGCCCTTCGCGCCCGGCCAGCCCGGCGTGGAGTTCCAGCCAGCGCTGGCGCCGCGCGACGACGAGGCGGTGTTCGAGAAGAACGTTCCCGACGCCTTCATCAACAGCGGCCTGCAACGCTGGCTCCATGTCCGCGACATCCGCCAGGTGGCGCTCGTCGGGGTAGCCACGGAGAACTCGGTGGAAGCCAGCGCACGCAGCGCCGGCAACCTCGGCTTCCAGACCTGGGTAGTGGCCGACGCCTGCTTCACCTTCGCCAAGCCCGATTTCCATGGCACCCCACGCAGCGCCGACGAGGTACATGCGATGGCGTTGGCCAACCTGCACGGCGAGTACGCCGTGGTACTGCGCGCCGCCGAACTGTTGCAGCGCTTGCCGGCCTGACTGTCTGCCGGGCAACAGCGGGACAACAGGGCTGTCCGGCAGAAGACATGCCGGTTCCGCCATATCCCCCATAAGCCATTGATTCGAAAACATGAATCCGGGATGGCACGGTTCCTTCATAGACACCGGACCACGCCCCTACCCGGAGATACCCCCGATGAGCCAAGAGCAACAGCCGATCCGCTTCGCCTACTGGGTCCCCAACGTCAGCGGCGGCCTGGTGGTGAGCAAGATCGAGCAACGCACCAGCTGGGACATCGACTACAACCGCAAGCTGGCCCAGTTGGCGGAACGCAACGGCTTCGACTACGCCCTCTCGCAGATCCGCTTCACCGCCGGCTACGGCGCCGAGTACCAGCACGAGTCGGTGGCCATCAGCCACGCCCTGCTGGCGGCCACCGAGAAGCTCAAGGTGATCGCGGCGATCCTGCCTGGCCCCTGGCATCCTGCGGTGGTGGCCAAGCAACTGGCGACGATCGACCAACTGACCAATGGCCGGGTCGCGGTGAACATCGTCAGCGGCTGGTTCAAGGGAGAGTTCACCGGCATCGGCGAACCCTGGCTGGAGCACGACGAACGCTATCGGCGCTCCGAGGAGTTCATCCGCGTGCTGAAAGGCATCTGGACCGAGGAAAACTTCACCTTCAAGGGCGATTTCTATCGTTTCCACGACTACACCCTGAAACCCAAGCCGATCCAGCAGCCGCACCCGGAAATCTTCCAGGGCGGCAGCTCGCGGGCGGCGCGGGACATGGCCTCGCGCGTGTCCGACTGGTACTTCACCAACGGCAACAGCATCGACGGCATCCGCGCCCAGGTCGAGGACATCCGCGCCAAGGCGGCGGCCAACGGCCATTCGGTCAAGGTCGGAGTGAACGCCTTCATCATTGCCCGCGACACCGAGGAGGAAGCGCGGGCGGTGCTCGACGAGATCATCGCCAAGGCCGACTACGAGGCGGTGAACGCCTTCGGCGACGCGGTGAAACAGGCCGGCAAGGCCTCGCCGGAGGGCGATGGCAACTGGGCCAAATCCACCTTCGAAGACCTGGTGCAGTACAACGACGGCTTCAAGACCAACCTGATCGGCACGCCACGGCAGATCGCCGAGCGCATCGTCGCGCTGAAGGCGGCCGGGGTCGACCTGGTGCTGTCGGCCTTCCTGCACTTCCACGAAGAAGTGGAGTATTTCGGCAAGCACGTGTTGCCACTGGTCCGCGAACTGGAGCAGGCCCAGGCTCGCGAAGCCGCCTGAACGGCAACGGCGGCCGCCAGGCGTTGGCCTCGGCGGCCGGCTGGGTTAGAGTCGCGGGCTCGTATCCGATCTGCCGACCCGCGATGAATCCTCTGCTGCCGCTGCGTGACGCCTGGTTCTTCTTCACCCGCCACCTGACCACCCTGGTGCCGCTCTGCCTGCCCTGGATATTCCTCGAAAGCCTGCTCCAGCAGCAGATCGACGAAGCCGTCGGCCCCCAGCAGATGGGCGCCTGGAGCCTGGTCGCCGGACTGCTCTTCTACCCGCTCTACACCGCAGCCCTGATCCTGTTCATGGACGCGCGCGGGCGCGACGAGCGGCCTCGCGTCGGCCAGCTGTGGAGCGCCGCGCTGCGCCTGTGGCCAGCCTTCGCGCTACTCGCGGCGCTGACTTCGCTGCTGATCGTGCTCGGCCTGTCGCTGCTGATCCTGCCGGGCATCTTCGTCATGGTGAAGCTGTCCTTCGCCGAATTCTGCCTGGTGCTGCGCGGCCGTAGTCCGCTGCAGGCGCTGCGGGAAAGCTTCGAGTTCACCCGTGGGCGATTCTTCCTGATCCTCGCCTGTTCGCTGGTGATCCTGCTGCCGGTCTGGAGCCTGGAAGCCTGGCTCGCCGATTCGGCCGGCGACGCCGTCGTGCTGCGGGTCGCCCTGCATACGCTCAGCGGGTTCTTCCAGCTGCTGTTGACCATCGTCGCCTTCCGCATCTACAGCCTCGGTCCGGCGCCACGCAACGGGATGTGAACGGCGCCGCGCGCCGATTCGCCGCGCTGGCCTATGCTTGACGAGCCCTGCCTCGAGGAACGGACCATGAGCGACGAATCGGCCAACCCCAGCTGCATTTCCCACCTGTCCATCGGCACCAACGACTTTCCCCGTGCCCGAGCCTTCTACGACGCGGTGATGGCCGCCCTCGGCTGCAAGGTGATCCTCGAATACCCCGGCGCCGTGGCCTACGGCAAGCTCTATCCGGAGTTCTGGGTGCAGGCGCCGATCGACGGCCGTCCCGCCAGCGTCGGCAACGGCAGCCACGTCGGCCTCTTCGCCGACAGCAAGGCCCAGGTCGACGCCTTCCACGCCGCGGCCCTGGCCGCCGGCGCACGCGACGAGGGCGCGCCGGGCCCGCGTCCGCTGTACGGCGAGCCCTACTACGGGTGTTTCATCCGCGACCTCGACGGGCACAAGGTCGAGGCCTCCTACTGGGACATGAGCCAGGGCTTCGACGCCCACGACCACGCCCACTGAGCGCCGTCAGGGTTGCGGCTTGAGTCCCGACAGGCGCGGCACCAGCAGCTTTTCGAAGAGACGCGGAAAGAAGCGCGCCAGCAGCCGCGCCCGCCAGTTGACGTTGGACAGCACCAGCAGGCGCCGGCGCCGCGCGGCGCCCTGGAAGATCGCCTCGGCGACCTCCACCGGCGATGCCACCTGGCTGCCCAGCACTTGCACCGGCTGGCGAGTCACCGAGCCATCGCCGACCAGCGCGTTCTTGCGCAGGTCGGTGGCGGTGAATCCCGGGCAGGCCAGGGTCACGCTGACGCCGGTGCCTTCCAGCTCCATCCGCAGGGTATCGAACAGACCGTGCAAGGCATGCTTGCTGGCGTTGTAGGCGCTGCGGTAGAGCAACGGGGCGAAGCCGGTCAGCGAACTGAGCACGACGATCTGCCCGCGCCGTTCGAGCAGGCTCGGCAGCGCCGCGCGGGTGCAATGCACGGCGCCGAAGAAGTTCACCGCCATGACCTTGCGGAAAACCCCCAGGCCGGTTTCGGCGAAGGTACCGCGGTGGGTGATGCCGGCGTTGTTGACCAGCACGTCGATGCCGCCGAAGCGCTCCACCGCCAGCGCCACGGCACGCTCCACCGCATCGGCGTCGGCGACGTCGCAGCGCAGGCCGAGCGCCTCGCCGCCGAGATGGTCGCGCAGGTGCTGGACCAGGCTGTCCAGCGCCGCCTGGTCGAGGTCGAGGATCGCCAGTCGCGCACCGGCCCGGGCGAAACGCAGCGCCAGAGCGCGACCAATGCCGGAACAACCACCACTGACCAGCACCACCTTGTGGCGGTAGGCCTGGCTGCTGAATACCTTGCGCGGCATGCGATACCCTCCCGCTCGAAAAAACGCGAACCCTTGCGTCAATTCGACCGGCAAGGGTGAAATGCGCGGCGGCAAGCTCTATGCTCTGGTCCTTTCCAGCATAGTCTCGATTGCGATGTCACTGCCCCGTCTACGCAACCTGCTGTTCGTCGGCCTGCTCCTGCTGGTCGGCGGTGCCCTGCTCGCCAGCTACCTGCTGAGCTGGCAACCCGCCGATCGCGAAGCCGCGCCCCTGCATTGCCAGGGCGCCGCGCCGGCGCTGAAGCCGGGGCAGGCCCTGAAGGTGATGACCTGGAACATCCAGTACCTGGCCGGCAAGCGCTACGTCTTCTGGGACGACCTGCCGGATGCCACCGGCCCGGACCAGCGTCCCACCGCCGAAGACCTGGCGTTCACCCTCGACGAGGTGGTCCGGGTGATCCGCGACGAGCAGCCGGACCTGGTCCTGCTCCAGGAGATCGACGACGGCTCCAGCGCCACCGACGATCAGGACCAACTGGCGCTGATCCAGGAGCGCATCAACGATCTCTACCATTGCAGCGCCCAGGCCTACGAGTGGAAGTCGGCCTTCGTGCCGACGCCGCACATCTTCGGCAGCGTCGGCCGCAAGCAGGCCACTCTGAGCCGCTATCGCATCGATAGCGCCGAGCGGCGCCAGTTGCCGCCACGCGACGGCGGGCTGTTCGACCGCCTGTTCGGGCCGCGCCCGGCGATCCTGGTCAGCCACCTGCCGATCGACGGCGGCGGCGAGCTGGCCGTGCTCAACGCCCGCTTCGACCGCCCGCAGGCGAACGACGACACCCTCGAGCGCCAGGTCGAGACCACCCGTACGCTGCTCGACGAACTGCAGGCCAGGCGCACGCCCTGGCTGCTCGGCGGCGACCTCAACCTGCTGCCGCCCGGCCAGTATCCCTACCTGCTGGCGCCGCTGCGCGCGCCCTACCGGGAAGACAGCGAACTGGCCATCCTGAGCGGGCGCTTCCCGATGGTGCCGTCGCTGGAAGAGGCCAGTGGCGTCGACCAGGTTCGCTGGTACACGCACTTCCCCAACGACCCACGGGTCCAGGGGCCGGATCGGACCCTCGACTACCTGTTCCACAGCCCCTCGCTGACCCGTCTCGATGCCCGGGTCCGGCGCAGCGATACGCTGCAGATCTCCAACCACCTGCCGCTCGCCGCGCGCTTCCTGCTGCCCCATTGACCGGGCGCGCGCCGGGCTGGACAAGCGGCCCGGCGCGCCGCATGCTTCGCCCCCATTCATAACAACAAAAAACGGCAAGGCCGCACACCATGCCCCTACGCACCACAACGCCCCTGCTCGCGCTGCTGGCGTTCGCCCTGCTGGCCGCCCCGCAGCTCCATGCGCAGGACGCAAGGCCGTCGTTGAACGTCGGCTACTACGAATTCCCCCCCTACATCTATACCGCCCGGGATGGCCACGCCGCCGGTTCCGGCGCCCGCCTGGTCCGCCTGCTGCTGGAGCGGGCCGGCTATCGTCCGGCGTTCCGCGCCCTGCCCAGCGCGCGCCTGTACCTGGGGCTGCAGGATGGCAGCGTGGCGCTGTGGGCCGGCGCGGCCAAGCCGGAGCTGGCCGCCGACACCCTCCAGGCGCGGCGCGTGCTCGGCCACGTCAGCCTGAACCTGTACTACCCGGCGCACCAGCCGGCACCGCGGGTTCCCCAGGACCTGGCCGGACGCCGGCTGATCCTGATCAGCGGCTACAGCTACTGGAAACCGGTCACCGACTTCATCCAGGACCCCAACCTGCACCTGCGCCTGTACCGCACCGGCACCCACCACGCCGCCTTGCGCATGCTCGAACTCGGGCGCGGCGACTACCTGCTCGACTACCAGGCGCCGGTGGAAGCGGCCAGCCGCCAGGCGTTGGCAAGCCAGGAACTGTACCGCCTGCCGCTGCGGATGATCGTCTCGCGCCACATTCCCGGCGCCGAGGCGCTGCGCGACCGCCTGGACCAGGCCTACGACCAGTTGCGGAGCGACGGCGCCGACCTGTCCCTGCTGTGAACCGACCCCGGAGGAGGAGCCCGATGCATACCGCCATCCCCTGCTGCACGATCAACGGCGAACAGCCCGCCCTGCGCGGACAGGTCTGCCAGTCGCTGCTGATCCAGGAATGGTGGTGGGAAGGCCGTCCGGCCGATCCGGTGAACGTGGTCTACCTGCAGTTCGAGCAACGCTGGTATCGCCTCTACTTCGAGGGCGAGACGGTGTTCTGGCGCAGCGGCGAAGCGCCGCGGCCCTGCGAGAACGACGAAGGCCCGGGCGAGTACCGCCTGCACGACCTCGGCCGGCAGCGCGGCCTGGTCGGTGTGCGCCTGCTGGCCCTGGAGTTCGTCCTCAACGGCCCGACCCTGGACAGCCACTTCGACTTCGCCGACGGCCAGCGCCTGAGTTTCCGGCACTTCCTCGACGACGACCTGACCCGGGTGCTCTGAGCGCCGTCGACTACTTGCGTGGCTTGGCCCGGGCAGTGGCCTCGGCCACCAGCGGGTCGTCCGGCCAATAATGTGAGCTATCAAATTACGTTCCTTCGATTGACACCGCCAAATCGCCCGTAATCCCTACCTATGATGCTATTTCGGCGACTCCCCATTGACCGTCAAACTCACCCCCATTGATTGACAAAAACTGACGCCAATCAAGAGAAGGTTTGACAGGTGTACCAGAGCACGTCAGGTCTTACAGCACAAAATGTTTGACACTGAACATTCGGCCCACTACTCCCGAATGCAATCAAACAGAGTTTGAACCTGCGTCCCTGAGCGCCCGCCATGCCCAGATCTTTTCTTCAGCGCCCCTTGAAAGGGTGACGCACGTCCCCATTTCTCTGTGAACGCCCCCGCAACCTCTTCGCAAGGGAATGCTCACCATCATGACTACTGGGAAGTTGATCGATCGCTTTGAAGGGCCGTCAGGCCGCGCCGTTCTTGAGGAAGTACTGCTTGAGCAGAAGCTGGTACTCGGAAATCAAGACCTAGCACGCCGCCTCGCAGAGGTAGGAACGCTGGAGGAGATCGCTAAGGATGCTGTGCTCATTACCGAGGACGCGGAGGACTCCGAGGTTTATTTCATCATCACAGGGCATTTCCAGGTGAAGGTCCATGATCGTGAAGTCGCAACACGAGGGGGCGGCGATCACGTCGGAGAAATGGCTGCTCTGGTCCCAACAGCGAAGCGCTCTGCTACTGTACTGGCCACCGAGCCCTCGATTGTCTTGAAGGTCAGCGCGGCAGACTTCAAGTCCATTGCGGACGCGTATCCCTCGGTTTGGCGACAGGTCACTCGGCAACTGGTCGATCGACTACACCAGCGAAACGACATGGTGCTTCCTGCCCATCAGTCATCCCACGTATTCATCATTTGCTCGGTCGAGGCACTCCCTATTGCCCGGGCAATCGAGAATAACCTTGAGCACGACAAGTTCTTCGTAAAGACCTGGACACAAGGCGTTTTCCGCGCATCGCAGTACGCCCTTGAAAGCCTCGAAGAGCAACTGGACGAGTGCGATTTTGCCATCGCAATCGCACAGCCGGACGACTCCGTCACAATGCGCGAGGAAACCAAGAATACGCCGCGCGACAACGTCATTTTCGAGCTTGGCCTGTTCGTAGGACGACTTGGCAGGGCACGAACCTTCCTTCTTGAGCCTAGGGGTGACGAGGTACATCTGCCGTCAGATCTGAAAGGGCTGACAACCATCGGATATCGCCTAACGAAAAGTGAAGACCAGCTGCCCTCCAGCCTATCTCCAGCCTGCAATCAGCTACGCACCATTTTCAACAAGCTAGGACCGAAGTAACGGATATCTGTCAACAAGCAAATTTGGCATGCGCTTGCCTACCGCATTGCAGCGCGCCCAATCACCCGAAGGAGTGATCGATGAGCAAGAGCTGGAACCATGATCGCGCTGCAAAACACATAGACCAGAAGATCGCTGATGTTGAGGAAATCACCATCAAGGATTACGTGCGCGACATGTCGTTGGAATCGATTCCTACCAGTACCGCGTACCGCGTGGATGGGGTCCACATGTATGCGGACATCATGAATCTCGAGGACATGCTGAACATCACTGCAGTCGAGGGCACAGAGTGTCACAAGCGCACGCTGCGCTTTCTTGACCAGCACTACCGGGCAGTCAAGCGAATTCTCAACAAGGTTGATGCGCGCCGCGTCGACTTCCACAGTCAGCGGCTGCACTCCCTTTTCACTAAGCCGTACAACACTGAGTCCGGCGCTGAGACCAAGCGTGTTCAACGCGCCGTTGCGACTGCGCAATTGATCATTGACGTGCTTGCAGAGACGGGCGACGACGATGAGCAAATCCCAGCAGCCAAGGTTCGAATTGGCATCGATACCGGCCTAGCTCTTGCTGTAAACAATGGCCACAGCGGGTACCGCGAACCCTTGTTCCTGGGCGATCCAGCGAACCATGCCGCGAAACTGGCCAGTAATAACAAGGCCAGGGGTATCTATCTGACCAACAATGCTCGTAAGGCCATCGGCCTTGCGGAAAGCGATGAGCCGGAAAAATCTGCCCTAACCGCGATAGAGATCAAGGCATGTCAGGATGCGGCCAAGCTGGATGTCACGTCCGACGAGATCGTCGAGGAGTGGCGTGAGGATCTGAAAAAGAACCCCATTGGCGGTTACCAGTTTTCCCGCCAAACCCCACCCCTGCGTGATATGGACATTTACTCGCTGACTCCGGCCAACTCGAAGCGACAGGAGATGGTGAGCCTCTACGCCGATATTGATGGCTTCACAGCCTACGTGGCCGATCACATCAACGAGAAGACCGACGATGTCGTGCGGACTTTGCATGTCATCCGCTCCGAGCTGGAGCGGGTCGTGACTTCCGACTTCGAAGGGCGCCGGGTGCGCTTCATCGGAGACTGCGTGCAAGCCCTATCCTGTGACGGCACCGCGCATACTACTGACGAAGAGAAGTCAGTATCCGAGGCCACACGGCTAGCAGGTGCACTGCGCAGCAGCTTCAATCTCGCAATTGAGCGGCTGAACGCCGAAGGTATTGAAACCGGCGACCTCGGCCTCGCGATTGGCTTCGATCTGGGCCCAATAGCCGTCACGCGCCTGGGCGCCAAGGGTAATAGAGTTAGGTGCGCTATCGGGCGTAGCGTGATCGAGTCTGAGAAACGCCAATGCGCGTGTTCGGGGGTGGAAACCGCGATCGGGCAAGTAGCTTACGACGCAGCATCGAAAGCTGTGCAGAACCTGTTTGGGAAGAGTCGTAAGACATCACACCTGGACTACAACGAAGCTACCGAAGCCCTGGCAGATGATGGGGACGCATCTGCGAAGCAAGCTCGCTCGGAAGCCTATGCGGGTTCCGCCGCCATCATTCGCGCAGATGAGCGTCAGGTGCAGCCCCACTCCCGCCAGAAAGTAGACGGCAGCCGTTGAGCACAGCGCTCGACCTGATTGCACAGGTCGCCCCAGATTTCGGGGGTACCTGTGTAACATCCGTTCCGCAGACAGCAACGCTTGATCTTCCGATTCGGCTGGTGGACGGGAGAACGCTCCCCTACAAGCTGCATTTACGCCAAGACGGTGAATGGATAGAAGCACGCGAAAGCACACCACATCACTTGCCAGGCTTTTGCCCGGAACGGCACATCAATTATGATGGTACGTTCTGTCTGTTTTACGCGGGCGCCAATCCGCTTCCTGTCTCAGACGAGCCGTCCGCTCGTGCCTGGCTTGAGACAATCTACAAATACCTAAAGCTTCAAGAGCGCGCTCGCACTCTGCGCAGATGGCCGAATGGTTCCGCGTGGGCACACGGCGACGCAGCTCGACATCAACTGCGAGCGCAGAAGGCTGCGAGCGCAATCAGTGGCAAAATCGCTAACGATCTTGCGGTAAATCAGCTAGGGCTCAAGCGCAGAAAGTCCAAAGAGCGACCTATCTTGGATGTGATCTCCGGAACAGTGCCTTTGTTTAGCGTGTGGGAAAAGTCCCGGCGGGTAATCAACCAAAAAAGGCGCTGCTTCTGCGGCCTGTATGGACGCCGCCGTCCTAAACGAATTCGACGCTGCCATGACCATGCAAAGCAGGCTACCGAACTGGCTTTCGCATTGCGGGACTGGGAAGAGGCTGAGCGGCAATATTGGGACTCCATGCACGGCAAGCCTTGCTGTGGTTCCTGCGATAGCTGCCCACTCAGCCCATAAGTCCCGGTGTAATTCGGGCTGGTCCCCAGGCGAGTCGGCATCTGGACTAGCAGCCCGCCGCTCATACCGGGGACGTTTCGTCTGATCAGGCAACTGGCAGGAGCAACAACAGGATCTTAACCCTGAGCAGTCGAAGGCCATGATGACCGGCCGGTACCCCGTTTTTAGTACTTGGCAGAAGTAACGGCCAGGCCACGGGGGCCTACCTCAAGATGCTCCTAAAAGAGAAAATAAATTAATGTACGCCAGGGCTTCCAGCCCCTCCCCTTCGAACATAACATCACGTCACGTTACAAACCTAAGCCAGGTGCCCATGCCTATGAAAACTAGCAATCGCGTTGTGATCGAGGTTGATCCTGCCCAAAAGCAGCAGATCTACGCCGCACTCAAGGCGCGTGGGTTGACCATGCGTGAGTGGTTTCTGCAGCAGGTGAGTCAGGAGCTTTCCATTCCGCAGCCCACCCCACCCTCCAGTCAGTCGAGCAACGATTAAGTATTTCTCAGGGAGTCGAGCAGATGCTCAAGACAGTCAAGCAGGCATGCACATTCAACCCCATCATTCGCGACTACCCAACTAGGCGAAGAGGAAGCCATCAAGCCCTACTGGGTCAATGGCCCTCGCGCGGTCGATCAGGCTGGCTGGAAGAAAATTATCGGGGACAAACCGACCCTGATCATGCTCGATGAGTTGCCGCCCTACCTTGAAAACGCGAGCACTACTGTCATCGGCGGCGGTACGCTGGCTACCGTGAGCACCTACACACTCAGCTGCCTGATGAGCGCCGCTCTGGAGTTACCGCGTTGCTGCATTGTGATTGCCAACCTATCCGGCAGCTATGTGGCTCAGACCAAGGCAATTGCCGAAGCAATCTCTAACCTCCAGCAAGAAGCCAGTCGCCAAGCGAGCACCATCACCCCCGTGCAGTTGGCGGGTACCTGTTCATCCCTAGCGCCTCTCCGCCTTGATGCTGGCAGATTCAGTCTGGCCTCGCGGTTCGACCTACCGAAATATCGGCGGTTACATTGTCCCCAGAGCTTCAGACCCGGCTGTTACCGGCCACGCCTGTCTGGGTAGGGAACGAGTGGTGGAACAGTCGGTTCCGTCGGGCGTTAACCTGCGGAACAGAAACCCATGCGACTTTCAGGTCGCACTGCCGAAATGGTGAGTCGGCCGCGGGAACTGCCCCCGCAGCCGCTCGCAGAACCGTACGTGACACTCTCGCGTCATACGGCTCCCGTTATCCAACCTTGCTGCCCGGTCACTCGCCAGTGATGAAACAGCCGGGGTACCACAGTCCGCATCTTGTCCAGCCATTGGCTAATGCGCCGCTTGCGCCTATGAAGGGCCTTGTATTTTCGTCGGGCCCAGCGTTCAAGCGCGCGGTCAATGTGCTGGA
This sequence comes from Pseudomonas sp. HMSC063H08, assembly GCF_001813645.1. Lineage (NCBI taxonomy): Bacteria > Pseudomonadati > Pseudomonadota > Gammaproteobacteria > Pseudomonadales > Pseudomonadaceae > Pseudomonas > Pseudomonas sp. HMSC063H08. The sequence continues at coordinate 1,851 of NZ_KV813372.1, read as the reverse complement.
AGATGCCAAGCATGGCTGTCCGATAGAACGAGCCATAGTATTGCCACCACCCCTGTATCACTGGATTGTAGAGCCGAGCCACGTCGACCAGCGTCACGTGGGTTTGGCGATTGAGTCGCCACCTGCGTACCGCTTGCCGCATCCGCTTTAAGGCATCCGCACTCGCTCCCGGAAGGAAGCTCGTGAAGAGCTGGTCTTGTTTGCTGAGCGCCTTCCTCGGCCTAAAGGTGAAGCCGAGGAAGGTAAAGCTCACATGCGGATAACCTGCGCGACGGTTACTGTCCTTGCAGTACACGACTTTCGATTTCTCCGGGTGCATCGTCAAGCCACAGGCAGCCAGCCGTGAAGCAATGGAGCGCATCACGTACTCCGCTTGCTTTCGACTGCGGCAGTGCACCACCGCATCATCGGCGTAGCGGGCAAACGGGCAGTTGGGGCTGGTACGTTGCATCCAGGTGTCGAAGGCATAGTGCATGAACAGATTCATCAGGAGGGGACTGAGCACTCCACCTTGCGGGGTGCCGCGTTCGCGTGGGACGCGCATGCCGTCATCCGTTTCGAACGGCGCAACCAGCCACCGCTCGATGTACAGAAGTATCCAGTCCTCCTTGATGTGCAGGCGCACCGCCTTCATCAGCAACCCATGATTGATCTGATCGAAGGCTGCCTTGATATCAAACTCCACCACCCAGTCGTATCGCCAGCAGCGCTCACGCGTGATCGCCACCGCCTGCTTCGCTGATCGTCCCGGCCGGTACCCATAGGAGTCCGAGTGGAAGATCGAGTCCAGCTCCGGCTCGATGAGAAGCTTGACCACGGTTTGCGCGACACGATCACCAACCGTGGGCACTCCCAGCTTGCGCGTGCCTCCCGATGCCTTGGGAATTTCTACTTGCTTGACCGGAGGCGGGAAGTACGACCCCGACGACATCCGATTCCACAGCTTGTAGAGATTCTTAGACAGATCCCGCTCGAAATCGGCGATGGTTTCATCGTCGATGCCGGCAGCACCGCGGTTGGCCCTGACCTGCTGGTAGGCGTCCCATACCGTGCGTTTCGCTATGTCATAAGGTTTCGCCGAGCTCACGCCACTCATCCCCGGAGGTTGGCAACGCTCGTCGGCCGGATAACGCCGCCCCTTCGCTCCACCTCCATTACAGAGGCTTCATCGCTACTACGGGAAGCTCCGCCCCTCGTTCCAGCATCGGTATTCTTCCTCATGGTGTTGGCCATTTGTCATTTTCCTTCGCATCTGGAACAAGGTTCTCACGTTCCGTACCAAAGCCTGTATGAAGATCATGCCGCCTATACACCGGCTGCCATCGGGTCCGTAAGCAGGTAACGCCCCGACTTGTCCTGAAGCCAGTACTCCACCTCAGTTTCGGCAGCACCTTGGGCATAACGATGCGTCATCGGACGGTTTGCTTTCGCTCATCTTCTCCATACTCACCTGCCATCCTCAGGGATGACTTTTCCTCGGTCGCTCACCACCACACCTTTTGGATGCAGCAGCACCGGGTGGTTTGAAGTCCGCTCCTGCAAGCCGACTTCGGAAGGCCTACTTCCATCTTCGGCACAGCAGCACAGGTCATCTGACCTGTGTTCGTGACACACAATACTGGTTTCCCTTCTTGGTCTGGTGCATTTCCGGGTCGCGCTTGCCGTCCTTGTTCTTGGTCGAACTGGGCGCATTGATCAGCGTTGCATCGACGATGGTGCCCTGGCGCAGCGACAGGCCGCGGTCGCCCAGAGCCATTGATGACAGCGAGGATGCCGGCCGCCAGCTCGTGTTTCTCCAGCAAGCGGCGGAAGTTGAGAATGGTGGTTTCGTCGGGGATGCGCTCCAGGTTC
>NZ_KV813371.1:3087-3997 GCF_001813645.1 Pseudomonas sp. HMSC063H08 | reverse complement strand
GGTTCGGTGATCATCGAGTCCGCCAAGGTGGAGGTGAAAGCGCTGGAGATCATCGGCGCCCCGGGCAGCAGCGGAAGCACATTCCTGCAGATCGGCCAGGAGGACTCGAAGTGAGCGCGCTGGAGCTTACTCCTCCTCACTCAGTCGAGGCAGAGCAAGCGGTACTCGGTGGCCTGATGCTGGACAACGCGGCATGGGACATTGTCGGCGATCACCTGCATAAAGAGGACTTCTTCCGGCATGAACATCGGCTGATCTTCACCGCCATCAGCGAGTTGGCCGCGAAGGACGCCCCGTTTGACGTCGTGACGGTGTCGGAAGCGATCGAAGACCTTCCAGAAGCCGGCGGGCTGGCCTACCTCGGCCAGCTCGCTGACAACACGCCCTCCGTGGCCAATATCGAGGCTTACGCGCAGATCGTTCGCGATCGGGCGCACCTGCGGCAGTTGATGTCTCTCGGGCACCACTGCACCAGAACCGCCTCGAACCACCAGGCGAATCCCTGTGAGGTTCAGGAGGAGATCGAGCAGAAGCTGTTCGCCCTCGGCCAAGATCAGCACAAGTCCGACTTTGTCGATATCAACAAGGGCCTCGCGAAGATCGTCGACACCATCGATTACCGCTTCAACAACAACGTGACGGTAACGGGGGTCCCGACAGGCCTGAAGGATCTCGACGAGCTCTCCGGCGGACTACAGAAGTCGGATCTCATCATCGTCGGTGCCCGTCCCTCGATGGGCAAAACGTCGTTTGCCCTCAACTTGATCGACGCCGCGCTACAGAGCGACCAACAGAAGTCTGTCCAGGTTTACAGCATGGAAATGCCAGCAGAGCAGCTGCTGTTCAGGCTTGCTGCCCTGCTCGGCCACCTGGACCTTGGCAAGCTGATGAAGGGCCAACTGCAAGAAGA
>NZ_KV813371.1:0-2987 GCF_001813645.1 Pseudomonas sp. HMSC063H08 | reverse complement strand
GCGATCCAGCGCATAAACGACTATGGCAGCCGACTGGTCATCAACGACCAGGGCAACCTGACGCCGACAGAGCTGCGCGCCAAGGTTCGCCGTGCAGCCAGGAAGTACGGCCACCCCGTACTGATCCTGGTCGACTACCTGCAGCTGATGCGCTGCCCAGGCCTGGAAAACCGAGCCACCGAGATCTCGGAAATCTCCCGCTCGCTGAAAGCACTGGCCAAGGAAATGGATTGCCCCGTCGTGGCCCTGTCCCAGCTCAATCGCAGCCTGGAGAACCGGCCGAACAAGCGACCGAACAACGCAGACCTGCGTGAGAGCGGCGCAATCGAGCAGGACGCGGACGTGATCATGTTCGTGTACCGCGACGAGGTCTACCACCCCAACACCGAGGCCAAGGGCATTGCCGAAATCATCATCGGCAAGTACCGCAACGGCCCGATCGGCACCGTCCGCGCCGCCTTCATCGCCAACCAGACCCGCTTCGCCGACCTTGCACCAACTTGGCAGGGAGCTCTTGCATGAGCCCCTTCATTGAACTTCCGATCTCTCGCCGGCGGGAGCCGGCAAGGAGTCTAGTCATGCGTGACCAGCAGCCCGCTAACAATCTCCTTTCGATAGCGAGCGCCGAATGGATACAAGCCTTGCAGAACTTCTGCCACCACGGACGAGTGTATGACGGGTCCGCCGCCAATGCCTGGCTATTGGATGCCTGCCTACTTGTTCCCAGCGCTGCCCTCATCCACGGTGTCATCGAGTACATTCTTAACAGCCGTGAGGACATACCATACGGAGGGCTACGCCCAAGCTGGGTGGCTCAGCGGCTCGAGCAGGAGGGATTGATTAGTCACCGGTGCGGGGCAGTCTTGCACTGGCAGGAGCACGGCTATCGCTTTTCCACGGTGGTCAGGATCGACCCCGAACAGATTTGGCCCGATAAGCGCTCGAGACCCGAAGCATTCGTTACCGGACCACTAGATAGCCAGGAGCTTGGGGTAATTGAAATCCTGGCGCATCCGAACGCCAGACGTCGTAGTCCGTCCCCGGTGCGCCTGGCAGCACTGGTTCGATCTTCGCTAGCCATACCTGCTGAGCCTCTTCATCCCATTGCAAATCCGCCAGTTCTTCATGCAGTGCTAGCCACCTATCCCGAATTGGCATCTCCCGAATGGTTTCCAGTGGCCAGGAGTAGCGACGCATGAGCGCATACTCAATGGCATCCATTCCCCATAGCCTCCAGCCTTTGTCACGTGCCAGTGAGTTACCAAGGGTACACAGCACAAAGACTTGGCTTATCCATTGCGCTCTGGCCATCGTCATAGGCAATCCGTCCCCCTTTTGTGAGTCAGGAACGCATGCCTGGATCTGGATAAGCATCTCGTCGTATCCAAAGCGGTATTCGTTCTTCATGCCGGACCTCCTGTGGTCTGGGTGGGTTTGTTTGGCGACGCCAACCTTACCACCGGATGCGTCCGGCTCCCTTCTAGCTGCGACCGTCACGCCTTTAGCGCTACCGGTCCTGCAACCTCATTTTTCATCTCATCTATTGAACTTCCGATCTCTCGCCGGCGGGAGCCGGCAAGGAGTCTAGTCATGCGTGACCAGCAGACCACGACCAATCCTCCCGAGGCTTGCGCCCAGAATCCAGACTGGCGCCAAGACCTGTCCTATGCACTAATCGAGTCCCTCATGGCCGAACCCGAAGAGCAGGCAAAAGCCTTCCTGAAGGCTCATTTGGAGCGACTCCCCTACTACGAACGCTTCGGGCTCTCACATGAGAACCTCGTCCTCCTGATGGAGGACCTCTTCAAGCAGTTGCAGTACACCTTTTCCTTCCTGGGTATCGATGCGACCTGGCTCAGGCAGCGCCAGCTCGAGCGACAAGTCGCTCAGACGAATGCTTACTCTGTCTTGAAGGCACTGCAAAGCGCCGTCACACAGTTGCGGACCCACGAAGGGCCGAGCCCCGTACTCTGGTTCACGGGGCTCGGCCGGACGACCCGGCCGTTCGTTCGGGCCACTGCATTGGAGCACGCCCTACGCCAGGCGCTCACCGACAAAGGCTGGTCAACCCCGCAAATCGAGGACGCCTGGCCAAGCGCAGGCCTGCAACCCTACCTACAGGCCCTTGGCCTGTGCCGGCAGACGCTCGCCTTCGCGCTTGACGACCCCAGCCAAGCCTTGGACCTGCCGACCCAGCGTGCAGCCGTCCTGGCCGCTCATGACGAACTCATCATTGAGCTGAGAGGGCGGCTTCTCTGGGAGAGCTGGAACAGTCCGCCAGCAGACTACGAATGGGGTGAGAGCGCGATCGTTCCAATGACCTCTAGCTCGCCCACGGATGCTACTGGGCAAGTGCTTCCCGCCACACCTCGAGGTCGTCCTCCCTACTATCTATGGGAACTGGTCCCCGCACCTGCCTCTCATCGCGCCACACCCGACGCGCCTCTTCCGGGACATGAAGCGGCTCCAGCTCATCGCATATGGCTAGCCATTTTTGAGCAGGAGACAGCGCCTGCACCTGCTGGGGCGTCCAGGAGTAGCGCCTTATGAGCGCGAAGTCGATTGCGACGATCTCGCCCAAGGACCAGCTGTGCTTTTCTGCAAGTGCAGTGCCCAAGACGCTGAGCAAATACTGCTGCTGGAGCACCATTACATCTTCAGTGGTCAGCGGCTGCTCCTTTTCCAAACCATTCTCCTGCCTATATCGCTCGATTAGGCGGGAGAGTGTGCGTTCATACGGCTCTACGGCCTGTGACGTCCCGATTTTGTCTCCTTTCATGCCGGACCTCCTGTGGTCTGGGTGGGTTTGTTTGGCGACGCCAACCTTACCACCGGATGCGTCCGGCTCCCTTCTAGCTGCGACCGTCACGCCTTTAGCGCTACCGGTCCTGCAACCTCATTTTTCATCTCGTCTTCCGCTGCCAGTTGCCGGCCCACGCCGGCAAGGAGCCCATACATGAACACTTCCCAGCCCCTGGTCACCCACC
>NZ_KV813370.1:0-19051 GCF_001813645.1 Pseudomonas sp. HMSC063H08 | reverse complement strand
GGTCTCAGGTGAGCTTCATGCGATTGCCTTGACAGGCGTTGTTGATTATCATAAAACACTGACACTGTATTATATAATCGTGCTTTTGTGTTATTTTTTTAATATTTACTGATTACGTACTTGCTTAACCACTCAGTTGCGCTAGAACTAATAGACGCGAAATTTAAATCTCTAATTTTCCAACACTTAGTAAAACCTCGTTTGCCATCCCACTACCATTGTAGGAGCAAATCAGGAGACATAAAAAATTAGCGGTAGCGTGCCTGGCCCTCTAGATAAGTATTGGAGACTGTAATGAAGTTTGAAAAGTCACAGACAGCAATCGACCACCTGACTCCCGAGCAACACCGAATTACCCAGGAGGCGGGCACCGAAAGGCCCTTCACGGGCGAGTACAACGACAACAAGGAGCCTGGCATCTACGTCGACATAGTGTCGGGAGAGCCACTGTTCGCTTCGACGGACAAGTTCGATTCGGGTACTGGCTGGCCCAGCTTCACCAAGCCGATCGTTTCGGCAAACGTGAACGAGGTGCGGGACAGCGCACACGGCATGGTCCGGACGGAGGTCAGGTCAGTACACGCAGACAGTCATCTCGGCCATGTGTTCCCCGATGGTCCTTCCGACCGCGGCGGTCTGCGGTACTGCATCAACTCAGCGTCCCTTCGCTTCATCCCGCGCGACGAGATGGAGTCCGAGGGATACGGTGAATATCTCGATCAAGTAGAGGAGGCTTAACATGCATCAGCGCGCTGTTCTCGCAGGAGGATGTTTCTGGGGCATGCAGGATCTGATCCGCAAGCGGCCCGGCATCATCTCGACCCGTGTGGGTTACACGGGCGGCGATATTCCGAACGCCACGTATCGTAATCACGGCACGCATGCCGAGGGGATCGAGATTGTCTTCGACCCGACAGTGACGAGCTACCGGAACATCCTGGAATTCTTCTTCCAGATCCACGATCCGACGACGCTGAACCGCCAGGGCAATGATCGTGGGCTCTCCTACCGGTCGGGCATCTATTATGTCGACGAGGAGCAGAAGCGCGTCGCCGAGGATACGATCGCCGATGTGGATGCCTCGGGGCTGTGGGATGGCAAAGTGGTGACCGAGGTCCAGCCGGTCGGCGAGTTCTGGGAGGCCGAGCCCGATCACCAGGATTATCTGGAGAAGCGCCCGGGCGGCTACACCTGCCACTTCGTCCGTCCCGGCTGGGTGCTTCCGAAGCGCCAAAAGGTTGACGACGTACAGCCAGCGGCCGGGACCGCGGCGGAATAGGCTTCACTGCCGTTGCCACTGCGCCGATCCGGTCCGCAATCTTCGTGACCGCGTCGTTCAGCGACGCGGTCATCGAACCCTACTTCAGAGTGACGGCTCGTTCCAGTCAGTCGCCATCGCAACACCAGGATCGCAGATTTATGCCAGACCTCTCGTCCTTTCCGATCACGCAGCGCTGGCCGGCATCTCATCCCGATCGCCTGCAACTCTACGCAGCCCCTACGCCCAATGGCGTCAAGGTCTCGATCATGCTTGAGGAGACTGGCCTGGCGTACGAGCCCCACCTGATCGACATCTCGAACAACGAGTCGAAGGATCCGGCGTTCGTGTCGCTGAACCCGAACGGACGCATACCGGCGATCATCGATCCGGCTGGCCCTGACGGTAGACCCATCGCCTTATGGGAATCCGGTGCGATCCTCCTCTATCTGGCCGACAAGACGGGTCAGTTCATCTCCACCGAACCAGGCCAGCGTTACGAGACCCTAGCGTGGGTGTTCTTTCAGATGTCGGCCATCGGGCCGATGTTCGGTCAGCTCGGCTTCTTCCTGCGATTTGGCGGCAAGGACTATGAGGACAAGCGGCCGCAACAGCGCTTTATCGACGAATCCACGCGTCTGCTGGGGATTCTGGATCGCCGGCTGGAAGGCCGCGACTGGATCGTCGACGACTATTCGATCGCGGACATCGCGACGCTCGGCTGGGTGAATGCGCTGGTGGAATTCTACGCTGCGGGTGACATCCTTGGCCTCAGCAGCTTTTCGAACGTCCGCGCATGGCTTGGACGCGGGCTGGCTCGACCGGCCGTCCAGCGTGGCCTCCACATTCCCGCGAGGCCAGCATGAGCATCATCGCCGCCTATTATTACAACGAAGGCAAGCGAGTTCGCGAAATCGCGCTCGATGAGCACGTCAAGTTGGGCGAGAGTCGCTCGGGCTTCTGCTGGATCGCGCTTAGCGAACCCACCCCCGAGGAACTACTCGCGATCCAAAGGACATATAATCTTCATCCGTTGGCGATCGACAACGCGATGCACCCGCTGTGCCCGCCCAAGCTCGAGGTCTACAACGATGAGTTGTACGTCGTCGCGCAGACCGCCGAGCTGGTCGGCGACCGGATCAGCTACGGCAAGATGGCGATCTTCACCGGTCACAATCACCTTATCACCGTGCGGCACGGCAATGCCGGAGCGCTGGGCAAACTTCGGGAGCAACTCGAGGCATCGCCGACGCAGTTCGGCAAGGGTGTCGACTATGTGCTGCACGCGATCTTGCATCGCGTGGTCGACCAGTATCTGCCCATCTTCGAAATGATCGAGGACGACGTCCTGGCGATGGAGCGACGGTCGCTGCACGATTTCCTCGGGCCAGAAGAGGTGGCGCGAATCTTCGAACTAAGGTCCGAACTCACGCGGTTCCAGCGCACGCTCGGGGCTATGGCCGAGCTGGTGCGAAAGCTCGTTCGCGGCCACTTTCCCTGCATCAGCGCCGAAATGACACCATATTTCCACGACGTCGCGGACCATGTCCACCGCGTGCAGTCCATGGTCGACGGCCTCCTGCTTGTCCTGTCCACGGTCTTTGAGGCCAGCAGCCTTCTTGAAGCGCAAAGGACGGGGGTGATCACCCGCCAGCTGGCGGCTTGGGCGGCAATACTGGCAGTCCCGACGGCGATCGCTGGAATATACGGCATGAACTTTAAGCACATGCCGGAGCTGGACACGGCCTACGGATACTTTGTCGTGCTCGGAGTGATAGCGATATCGTGCGTTTTCCTATTTGTGCGCTTCAAGAAGGCTAAGTGGCTGTGAATACTGCCCATCGTTTTCTTCGCCGTCATCTGACGGTTACAGCGGGCCTTATACGGAAGCTTGTCCAATCCAACTCAAGATGAAGGTGCGTCCATGACATAGCAGCTGACCGACGCTCTACAAGCAGTTCAGTCCTTCATCGCCAAGGGCTAAGACCGCGAATAGCGCGTCAAGGACAGCAATCTCGTCGATCTCGAGCCAGGATCAACCATCGGTCCGTGCGGCATCTGCGTCGACGCGGCGTTTCGCCTCGGAAGCGGTGATGATGGCGATAACGCCTCCACCCTCTACGCGATCACCGATCCGGCGACCGAGCATAAGGGCCTGTTGATCGACGTGTTCGATGAAATCTGCTACCGCGACCCAGTTCAAGAGTCGGGACCTCAATGTAGAAGAAGTTGACTAACGAGCATTCGCGTCATCCGATCAAGCAAGCTGGAGACATTTATGAAAGCCATTGGTTACAAGGTTCCGGGACCCATCGCCGCGGATGCCGCGCTGGTCGACATCAATCTGCCTCGGCCTGTCGCTGCAGGATACGATATCCTGGTTGAGGTGAAGGCCGTCTCGGTCAACCCGGTCGACTACAAGGTCCGCAACAGCACGCCGCCGGCAGATGGCGATTGGAAGGTGCTGGGATGGGATGCCGCCGGGATTGTGCGCGAGGTCGGCCCCGACGTCACGCAGTTCGAGTTAGGCGACGAGGTCTATTATGCCGGATCGATCACACGGCCCGGTACCAATGCGGAGTTCCATCTCGTCGACGCCCGGATTGTCGGTCACAAACCTGCGTCGCTCTCCTGGGCGGAAGCGGCGGCGCTGCCGCTGACGACGTTGACGGCCTGGGAGGCGATGTTCGACCGCCTGGACGTGGCGAAGCCCGTACCCGGTGCGGCGGAGGCGATCCTCATCATCGGTGGCGCGGGCGGGGTTGGGTCGATCGCCGTCCAGATCGCGCGACAGCGCACGGACCTCACCGTCATCGCCACAGCCTCTCGACCGGAAACCCAAGAGTGGGTAAGAGGGCTTGGAGCTCACCACGTCATCGACCATTCTCGTCCGCTCGCGCCACAGATCGCCGAACTCGGCATCGGTGCTCCCGCTTTCGTCTTTTCGACCACACATACCGAGCAACATGTCGCCGACATCGCCGAACTGATCGCCCCACAAGGACGGTTCGGACTGATCGACGATCCCAAGGCATTCGATATCATGGTTTTCAAGCGCAAGGCGGTGTCGATCCACCACGAGCTGATGTTCACGCGGTCGATCTACGGCACGCCCGACATGAATGAGCAGGGCGAGATTCTGGATGCGATGGCAGCGCTGGTTGACGACGGCAAAATCCGCACGACGCTGACCCGACGACTGTCGCCGATCAATGCCGCCAATCTGAAGACGGTGCATGCACTGATCGAAAGTGGCGCGGCTAAAGGCAAGATCGTCCTCGAAGGCTTCTAACGACCGCGATCGCCAAACATCTTGTCCAACCTCAAAAAGCCGAACGGGTTATGCCCCAGCGATGAGAATCCCATGACCAAATCTATTGCCACCGCCTCGATCAACCGCGAAACCGCAGTCGCCCTCATCGACGCGGCGCTCGCTGCGGCCCGTGCCATCGGCATCCCGGCTGCCGTCGCCGTCGTCGACGCCACCGGTAACCTGCGCGCGTTCGAGCGCACCGACGATGCGCCGTTCCTTACCGTCGATGTTGCCATCGACAAGGCCTGGAGTTCCGCCTCGTTTGGGTTCCCGACCCATGTCTGGAACGACTATGTGACCAACGATCCAAAAGTGGCGCCGCTAGCCTATCGCCCTCGGATGGTCGCTGTCGGCGGCGGTTATCCGATTCTGGAGGATGGGAAGTTGATCGGCGGCATAGGCATCTCCGGAGGCAACTATCAGCAGGATCAGGATGCGTGCGTCGAGGCACTCATGAAAATCGGGTTCCAGTTGCCAGCCTGACGACTGTGAGGCCATCACCGGTGGTAATGGCCAACAGATCCAACCTTTGAGAGGCCTAATGATGGAAGCGTTCGTCGTCTTTACGCGGGAAGAAACCAGCGACCCACATGCACTCGCAACCTATTCTGCAGGCGTCGGACCATCGTTCGATGGTCACGACGTTACCTTTCTCGCCGCTTATGGCGCGATCCAGCATTTGGAGGGGCCGCCCATCGAAGGGGCCGTAATCTTGCGTTTCCCGACGATGCAGGCCGCTCGCGACTGGTATGACAGTCCCGCCTACCAAACCATCGCTGCTCAACGCTTTGCCGGTTCCCGTTACCGCGCCTTTATCATTGAAGGGCGGCGGTGACATACCGACAGAAGCACTTCGGCGCTGACCACGAGGTATCGGCGTGTGAACTCGCATCTTGGGAATCTGTGGGGGGGACCAAGACAGCGGCGCTAGGGGCTCATATCGTTGATCGGATCAGAGAGTTGCTCGGCGAGAATGGGTTATCTATTGCCGAGCTGACGGAGCGGAGCCGCCCTCTCCCAACGGATTGATTCAATCGTTGACGCTCCTCCTATCCGGATCCGGGTTTTCGCACGCTGATCAACAGAGTTACAGCGCGCAACGCCTGTAGTGGGCATCAGGGGATGGGTGGCAATCAGGATGATTGCCCACCTTCCAACGATTAACCTTGCTCAAGTTGCTTCACTAGTCGCTCCGCGTCGAGATGGAAGTCCGAGAAAACAATGCTACCGCCAGCGTCGATAACCGTAAACCACGGAGTTCCTCGTGTGCGGTAGTCTTCCATGAAGGTTGGAAACGGCGAGCCGGTCGGTTGCTCGTCGTGACCGAAAACGATAGGAAGCTCATACTTGAGCTGGTTCACGCGCAACTTCTCGAAGGTATTCTCATGCGTTCCTTCGAAGACGGTCTGGATCACTGCGAACCCCACGTCTTTTGAGCTCAACGCTGCATGCAACTTTTGTAGCGTCGGAAACCCATGCAAATGGCAACCTTGGCACCAATGCTGGAAGGCAAACAAGATTTTCGGGCCGGGCCCGATATCTGACAGTTTGAACGGCGCGATACTTTCCCCATCTTTGCCAATCCATTTTTGCACCCGCAGCTCAGGCGCTTGTCGTTCGATCTCGTTCATCTGATCCTCCAACCCCGATACAGAAGCTTAGTGGATGATCGCGCGTCGCGACGGTGCGCGAACGTCCGACCTTATTTTCCCTATTTCCTGAAGCCAGAATAGATCAGATCGACATTTCGTCCTTAATATACTCAAGCTGCCGGCGAGCGCGAACTGGGCAACCATGCGCTGGTGAGCCTTGAGCTTTGCACGCTGCCCATCCGTTTGAGAGCGAACCTGCAACTTCCGCTCCGCATACCGCAGATCAGCGTACGCAGCCTTGGGGTTATCTACCCTATAGCCATTGGGTATTGGGAATCATGCTGGCCTGACGCTATGTTCGATACGCGATTTTTTACGATGATAGAGCATCTGTATCTGATTTTTAGTCGATTGGCTTATTCGGCGGATGTGCGGGCAAATGCTTTACGCAGAGTACTGAAATGAAGGCCGGCTTCGGTCTGCCGTATCGAGCAAGAGGGGTCACTATGGTCACCAGAGGTTTCACCGGTCGCGGTTCAGGCGACCAGTCCGATCGGATTCCGCCAGGTCAGCATCTGGTGGAGGATTTCCCTGTTCTGTCGGCCGGCCCTACGCCGAGGGTAGAGCCCTCCGACTGGAAATTCACAGTCAAAATTGGTCCGAAGCCCGTCAAAACGTGGAATTGGGGCGAATTCAACACTCTACCAAAGACCCAGGTGACAAAGGATATTCACTGCGTCACCTCTTGGTCCAAACTGGATACCGTTTGGGAGGGTGTACTCATTGAAGACATCCTTGCAGATGCAGAGCTTGATCGGCCTACCGATTTCGTCTTGGCGCACTGCTACGATAATTATTCGACAAACGTCCCTCTGACGGATCTGCTTTCCGGGAAAGCGATGGTCGCCCTCAGTTATGCGGGCAAGCCACTTTCCCGCGATCATGGGGGGCCGGCGCGTCTTCTAGTGCCGCACCTTTACTTCTGGAAATCCGCCAAATGGGTGAATGCGCTGCAATTCACGACGCGTGACGAGGCCGGCTTTTGGGAGCTGCACGGCTATCACATCTACGGCGATCCGTGGCGCGAACAACGATACACCCATGACTGAAAACGAAGCGCAAGTCCGTTCGTGGCAATCATGCGTGATCGACGACATCATCCAGCAAACACCGAGTATCAAGAGCTTCTTCCTTCGGTTGAGCAAGCCGTTCGCGCACACCGCAGGTCAGCACGTCGATATCCGGCTGACCGCGCCCGACGGCTACAGTGCAATGCGCAGCTACTCGATCGCGTCATCGGCAGTTTCGACCCCGATCGTCGAGATAGCTATCGAGCGCATGCCGGATGCCGAAGTTTCGCCGTTTTTTCACGACATCGCGGCGATTGGTGACGAAATCGAAGTTCGCGGTCCGCTCGGTGGCCATTTCCTTTGGCCTGAGCCTGCCATAGATCCGGTTCTGTTGATCGGGGGAGGCTCCGGCCTCGTGCCGTTGATGGCAATGATCCGGCAGCGCCGCGCATTGGCCCAAGCCGTTCCGACAGCGTTGCTCCTGTCCGCACGAACCGCCGAGGACGTTCTCTTCTCAGAAGAACTTCATTGCATCGAAATCAGCGATCCGGCGTTCGTCCTGGCGCTCGCGATTACGCGCGAGAAACCGGTTCGCGCATCGGACTTTGCGCGACGGATCGACGGCATGATGGTCCAAGAAATTCTAACCAGGCTTCAGGGAAAGCCGACGCAAGTGTTCGTCTGCGGGTCTAACGGATTCGTCAACATCGCAACCGATAGCGCGCTGCTGGCGGGCTTGGACGCCTCCATCATCAAGACGGAGCGCTACGGGGGCTAGCGGCGCGAGCTATCTCACGTCGCGCCGATCGTAGACGTGCGCCCTGGGAAGCTTTGGCGATCAACGTGAACCGTTTTGCCGAACACAGTCTTCGTACCCCCCGGCCTCTAGAACGCCTTCGCTCGCGATACCTGGCTCGACATCAAGCTCAATTTGAAAGTTCCTGCACTATCCGTCGTCCTGATATGCTCGACCAGCATGATGGGCGATTCGAGCGGGACCGCTTCCGTCCCAATCGAGGCTCGGTTACCTTAGAGCATCGGCTCGGCGCTACAGGAGGCGCGTGCGGCCTCTGCCTGGCGGTGAAAGCACTTTGGGCCATGTCGCCTGGATAGCGGCCAATCGTCAGCATCTGCTCCGATGTCGGCCAAGGTGCAGTCGCCATCTTTGAACGCCGCGAATTGGAGATCAACGCCATGACAGCGATCCGCGTGCAACTGCCGGAGATGCAATATGACAACTGATGTATTGCTGTACACCACGAATTGGTGCCCGTTCTGCCGCCGAGCGAAGGCGCTCCTCAAGGAAAAGGGCGTGCGATGGAAGGAGCTCGATATTGAGGCGGATCCGGCTCACCGGCAGGCCATGGCGGAAGCGTCGGGGCGAAGCTCCGTGCCGCAGATCTTCATCAATGGCACCCTTATCGGTGGCTCCGATGAGCTATTCGCGCTCGATGTCAGAGGCGAGCTCGACAAACTTCTCGGGCGCAACCCGCCTGCCACCTGAGGAGGTGCGGCTTGGGGCAGCCAGCCCGCGAGCCTTCGCCGGTTGATGAATACAAAAGGAGAGTCCGTTGGTCTCAGCCATCTGGAAAGACACTACTATCGCCACAAGCGACGAAACAGTCATCGTCGAGGGAAATCACTACTTCCCACCGTCAGGAGTCGACCTGAGCCTGCTTGAGATGAGCCCGCACACATCTGTCTGTCCGATCAAAGGCGCCGCGCGCTTCTTTCATGTTCGCGCGGGTGACGCGCTCAACGTGAACGCCGCTTGGACCTATCCCGCCCCCACTCCGGATGCCGAGGGTATCCGGGATTACATCGCTTTCTGGAAAGGCGTGGACGTTGCCTAGCAGACTGGACGGACGACTTCGCTGATAGCCATGCGGGCGCCGACATCTCAATTATCCTGCCCACCCCGGGCCTCGTCGGCTGCAGGAATCTGCCCGGCACCTTAGCGCGACCCGGCACTGGCGGTCTCGCACCCGCCGCGCCTCTGTTCTATCAATAAGGATGGATGACATGGAGCATTCCGAGTTCGATGCCGCTTTCGCGAAGCTTGCGGAGGGATACAGAGAAGGGACTTATGAAGGCCGGCGTTTCAGCTTGATCGTCCGGCGATCTGGGGACGGACGTCGCAACAGTCTGTTCGCCAGGGAGTTGGACGGGACTGACATTGTCAGCTTCAACCTCTTCCGCGTTACATCAGATAGGACATTGTTGAAGCCGTGCGAAATGTCCGCCGAAAAGGTCGTAGCGTTCGTGCTGGAGTTCCGACCGGACACCTGACGGGCAGAAGAAGATCCCGGCCAACCGGCGCGCCTGCGACGGCCGGCTATCTAAGGCTGCGCAAGCCTATAGCCGCAGCTCATTGCACTTCGTCTGGCGAGGAATTCAACATCGATACGTCGCCATCCGCGGGGATATCGGTACAGGCGCCCGTGTAAGCCAGATTGAGAAATCCTAAGCGATGACTAACACCAATGACGCCACCCTTCCGACACATTCTATTCTTGAGGAATGCACAGCGATGGCTGTCGTCAACGCTCTGAAGATTATTCTGAAGAACAGCTACGCGATCTACCTTAAGACAAAAAATGCCACTCGGGCGCATCCCGCCCCTACTTCAGGGACTTTCACTTGCTTCTCGCTCTGTCACTCACAGCATCGGCACGCCCATGACGCATGGTATCCAGGCCTCATAATTTTCCCATATAACCTTCTTGTCTTTTGCGCACCCAGAAAGACTCGAGGCTTTAACTGGACAGATGAGCCCTCGAGGGTAGTGTTCACCTGATTGGCTTTCTCATATCTGATGTTGATTCGCACAGTGTGCCAACCAGGTGATAGTTTCAAAAAACCTGCGCTTCAGAGCGAATTAGACGATCTTCGATAAGAGCGATCCGCCTCAAAATCCAAAACATCTAACATTGTCCTAGAGCCATATTTGTACCTAGTACTATGGCGCTCCCATTAACACATTTGATGATGCACAGAAAACTTAGCTCATGATAGCTTTCAGCTAACAGCTATTCGGAAGCCCGAAAGGATTCAACCGTTTAAGCGTGAACCGTCGATTATAAATACTTTCGTAAGTTAGCTTTAAAGGACGCTTTTAGTCCTTGTAAATACGCATTACGACTCCACAGCTACCAAATCCATACGGCGCCAGCAACCATTAAAACACCCGACACTACTAAAACAATAGTAGAGGCGCGATTGCTGCCTTTCAAAGTATGACCAACACCCACATCCATAACTAGGTGTCGAATTCCGGCTACGAGATGATAAATAAATGAAGAGTATACCAACCAGAAACTAACTTTGCCGAAAGGTGAAGAAAAAATCTCCTTGACTTCATTAAAACCCTTTTCTGACTCCAACGATTTGCTCAGCATATACAGTATCAGTCCCAGAAAAATAAAGAGCATAATTCCTGAAATCCGGTGCAGAATCGATGTAAGCGCCGTGAGAGGAAGCTGAATGGTTCGAATATCAAGATTAACCGGCCGCTTTTTATTCATTTTGACTCCAGTCAACAATTCTAGTGGGGGATTTCAGTTTTCGATCTCATTCATCATAGCAGCTGTAACTAAGGCTGGCGGCGACAATAATGGAGATATTCGGGGCTTACGTTGCATTTTGAGGTCGCAAGTGCATGTGCGTAAATTGAAGCAAATTGCAAGGTTATGCCCAATAGGTAGCTAGCTTATTAATTTAACAAAAGTGACGTGTGTCGTTCTGCAGGGCATGCTGTTCCCCAACCCTGGAAAACCTATCCTCTTTAACACGTCAAAGTCGATTGATAGGCTTGCTGCAACAGCTATCTGCCCGGTTGAAGTCGAAGATCGATGTATCTGTAGGGTTTGGAAATAAATGCGGGCGCCCACCGCACTCACGGCTCAGTTACCATTCTTTGTGCATCGCGGCCGCGCGGCTAGTTGGTAGCTGTTCTAAGCCTAGTCAGTGCCGCCCTTCGCCCCAAGCCCCATAGTCAGATTTGAGAAATGACAGTAGGCGATGCCGCAACGCGCTTCATCGACCTATGTAAAACGACTCCTTTATCGAAATAGTGCACTCATCGCTCTCCACGGCGATCCCTTCATCGCGAATTGCACCGCCCAAGACGATCTGCACTGAAATCAATACTTTCTGATGCCTCTTGATTAGAGATGCCAGCCATAATCATCTCATCGCCAACGCATACGGCGTTCGGCAGCCAACACACTCTCACTCACTACTGGAAGCTCAGACATGAAAACCATAGGCATTGAAAACTCGAAGTCCAGCGTACAGGCCCACTTAACGCTTGGAACCAAAACTATGGGGCTAGGTATCTATGGCGCGTACTTGGCTCTCGCTATTATTTACTTCTGGTTCGGCGGCATGAAATTTACCCACTACGAGGCCGAGGGCCTGGTTCCACTGGTGAGCAACAGCCCGCTTTTGGGATGGGTGTATAGCATTTTTTCGGTCGACATGTTCTCCAGCCTGCTCGGCATACTAGAGATTTCGATCGGCACTCTGATCGCAGGCCGCATGCTGTCACCCAAACTATCCGTGGTAGGAGGCGCTCTGTCTGCAGGCCTGTTCTTCACAACCCTTAGCTTTATGTTTTCCACTCCGGGCGTCATTGAGCCTAGTTTAGGGTTTCCGGCGATTTCCGTTGCGCCAGGTCAGTTTCTGCTTAAAGACTTAGGGTTGCTTGCTGTTTCGATATTTGTGGCAGGCCATTCGCTGGTTGAACTGGAAAAACGTAAAATTAATGCATAATTTTTTCAATGGCTTAAGGCAGTAATGCCTTAGGCCTTTTTGCCGTCATTTTCCCCCGCCAGATCTTTCAACCAGTCACGAGGGCTCAACCCCGTCTTGCGTCTAAATGCGCGAGACAGCGCCGAAGGACTTTCGTAGCCGACTTGAGCTGCAATCAGCGTAATCGAGCGCCCTTCTCGCATCAGCTTCTGAGCCAGGCTAACTCGCCAACTCAACAAATAATCAGCAGGCGTCTGTCCGATGACACTCTTGAAATGCACGGCATACGCAGCGCGTGACATATTTGACTCACTGGCCAGCTCTGCTATTGACCAGGCATGTTCCGGGGAGTTGTGCATCTGTAAAAGCGATCGGGCAAGCCGCATGTCGGCCAGTCCAGCCATCATTCCGGTGCGCAACTGGTGATGATCGAGCAGGTAACGGAGCAACAGAATGATTAGGAGCTCAAATAAGCGCTCAAGCGCGGCTTCCCTTCCACAATGCACATTTGCCGCCTCGGCAAACATCCACTCCAACGTGTCTGCCAGCATGGGCAGATCATCGAGTGCGAGCACCAAACAGTCCGGTAATGAAGCCGACAAAGGATTATCAATTCCGCCCTCAAACTCCATGGAAGCACACAACAACTTTGCGCCATCGGACTCACCCGCAAACAATTGATGCTTGGCGGGGCGTGGCATAAAAATCAAGCTAGGGCGAGTGAGCTGCAAATCCTTGCGATCGGGACCAAGCAACGTCACGCTGCCGGCCTGAAGCAGATGGATATAACCTCGCCGCTCGGCGCCATCGTAAGATGCAGAGCCGCATAGGTCGCCGTCATAGAACAGATTGGCCCGCACGCCGAACCGCGAGAGCAAATTAGACAAACGATCCATTGGCCGATCCTTGACGAGTCAGAACGCACAGACCATACCATCTGCGTTGTCGTTCAGTGCCTGTAGCGAACATGCCGGCGTAAATCAGCCAACGGATAAAGTGATCACTGAGCAGCTCAGCCTCCCTTTCCAGTTCGGCTGTTAAAAAAACAACACCGTTGTTTGAAAGCACCAGCAAATCAAGTGCTCACTCTTCTATTTTACGGGGTTGTACGCCGGAATCCCAGAAATTTCCGTCAGCCCAGCTCCAGTCCCGCCACGAGCGCATCCAGGTCGATGAACTTGCCGTCAGTCTGGAAGGTGTAATGCCCGTTCAGCAGGATGTGCCGCCAGGCCGCTGGCGACATCTGCGTGATCAACGCCAGCGCCTTGGCATTGCCAGCTGCCTCGTACTTCGTCAGCAGCAGGGACAGGATCGCCGAGTTGTAGAAGATGATCGCGTTGCCGATCAGCCTGGCGCACTGGTTGCTGATCTCGATTTCGATGTCGGTGCGGCCGGTCAATTCCTTCTTCCCACCGACTTGGGCGATGGTCGAGCGTAGCTGGTGATAGGACTCAATGCGGTTCTGCGAGCGGTGAACATTACGCTCCAGTTGCGGGTCGCGCAGGTAGCGCAGTGTGTAGATACTGCGGATGAGCTTGTCGAACTCGAAGATTGCGCGCCGCGTCGGGTTCGGCGCCGTATAGGTGCACAGCTTGCGGATCAGCGTGCCCTGCGTCATTTCCTTCAGGCCCAGTGTGGCGACGATTCGGTCGATGTTCGCCTTCTCACCGACGATGAGTTGCCGGTCGATCTGGCCAGCCGGCCGGATCAGGCATTTCTCGTACAATGCCAGATCATCGGCGCAATACAGCTCCTGCAACTGGTCGTCGAGGTCGGTGAAGCGCGGCTCGAAACGAAGTCCGAACCAGTGCAGGATGGCGAAGTTGGCCTTGTTGATGCTGTGCATGTCGCCGGTGATCGCGCTCGGCACGATGTCCGACGTGTTGCGGTACCAGATGTCGAACACGTGGTGAGCCTCGTACTCGTGTGCGCCTATCAGGTAGCCGTTCAACGGCACGTGATTGCACAGCAGCGTGTAGGCGACGACGCCCTTGCCGCGGCCGAAATATTTGCGCGAGTAGCGCGCCTTCACAGTTGGTCGCTCGACGCCGAATTTCTGCCCATCAACGGCACCGTACAACGAATCGAGGTCGAACGAGTAATGCGGGAAGATCGGCAGTGCGGCGATGGCGTTGCTGATGCAATCGTTGGCCACATGTAGCGTCGCCTGGCGCAGGTACTGCTGGTAGGTACTCTCCAGGACGTGGTACGGGATGTCGCTGGTACGTGCCATAACCTGGTTGCCGTGGTTCATGGCTTGGGCAATGATCACCGCCATCAGACTGTCGGCGTCGGCTACCTTCTTCGCATAGCGTGGCTGCAATGGTGTCAGCGCCGACAGGAACTGGCACTGGCCGTTGACGAAGCGAAACACGTCGGCGACATCGCAGTATGGCAGTTGCTCGTAGAGAGCTTGCTCGCGCGCCTTCTGGTTCTCCCCCTTGGGCTTGCGCCAGGTCAGTCTCTGCGTGTCCTTGTCGTATTCCAGGTGCGTCAGCTTGCCCTGTTTCAGCTCGCGATTGAACGCCACCCATTGCGCACGCAACTCGGTCGCCAGTGCATCGAGCTGGGCACTGACCGGCTGCCGCAGGAAGGGGATGTCCATCTGCGCGAGCACGGCGGCTTTCTCGTCCATCGAAACCAACTCGTCGGACAAATGCCGGTGCTGCAAGCTATCGTCAATGTAGAGCTCGCCCGCCTGGAAGCGTTTCCTGACCTGACGGTAAAGCCAGAATTCGTAACGATCGGCATGCAGGCCTGTCGGCGTGCCTTCGGCATCGAACATCAGCAGGTACGGACGCAAGCGTTTCGGCAGCGTTGCCGCCGGACATTCGTCGAGTGGCCGTTGTGATAGGCGCTGCTGCTTGGCGAACACGCTCTTGGCCCAAGTCAGCGCCGCGAGCCATGGGTTATCGGGGGCCGTGCCGGCGAAGTCGAGCGCGACGTACAGCGGCCGTAGATGGCGTCGAATGCGTTCGGCCAGGCCGTCCACCGCCTGCCAGTGCAGCGCCAGTTTGTTCAGTGGCTTGACGCTCATGCGCTGCGCCGTGTTTTGCAGCAATTCCCTGGACATGATTTTGTAGGCGCGTTGGCGCACCTCGCCGAACGGCGTCGGATCGGCCACGCTGTCGTCCACGTACAGCGACAGCAGGCGGCCAACCTGCGGCGTTTCCTGATGGCGTCGCAGCTGTTCGGCGACAAAGGACTGTTTCGCACCCGTGCGGCTCTCGTCCTCAAGTTTTTTCATGTGGAAGGCCATCGCGTCGACCAGGTTGTCGGTGAGCTGCCGGTAACGTACCCAGGCATAGCACAGCAGGTAGAGCCGGGTCTGCTCCGCCTTCAGGTGGCGCAGGTCATGGACGGTATAGAAGTTCGCCAGGCTCGCGTAGTACAGCAGGTTCTGCTGCGAGATGCCGAGCTTGGGCAGCAGCGCCTTGGCGATCCCGTGCAAGGACTTCAGCGTGGCGCGCTTCTCGCGCTCCCCTGCCATCTGACGCCAGCCGAAATCTTTAGCGTCCTGCTTGAGCGCTGCCAGTTGAGACAGGGTGTCGTCACGCACCAGGAGCTGGCCCAGCGCAGCTTTGGCCGATTCGTCCAACACTTCTGCCAGCAAGCCGCCCAAGCGCCTGCGTTCGGTGGACAGGGCTTCACTGACCAGCTCTTGTAAGGTGGTGTGGCCGGGCCGGATGATTTTGTGCTCGCTGAGCCAAACGATCAGTTCGGCGGCCACGAATCCTGGCATTACGTCGCGCCGCACGATCTGTTCAGCCTGCTGTGCCAGTTGCGGCAGGAAGCTAGCCGCCCAAGACCGGTAGCCGAACAGTTCGGCGATCTGACCCCTCTGGCTGTAGTGCTCATGCTTGGTGATCGCCTTGCGTTCGAACGCTTCGCCGTGGAAATAGCGACTCAGCACGAAGGCGCAATCGTCCTCGACCTCATGCCAATCGAAGCGGAAGAAAGCATGCTTGGCCTTGAAGTAGCCGATCTGCAAGACGCAATAGACTTGGGCCTGCAGGCTAGGCCGGCTGCTGGCGAACGCCAGTTCAGATTCGGCCAACGCCAGGTATTCCAGCCGCTGAGCATCGTCGAAGTCCGGTAGGCCGTACAAGGCTTCCTGCTCTGCGTCAGAAAAGACGGTGAGTAGCTTATTCTTGTTGCTCATCGACCGTCCTTCCCGCACCACGCCAACCTGCTCGCGTCAATGTTTCGATCAACGTAGTGCGCTTGACATTGAAGTTGCGGCACACCGCCGCCTTAGACATGCCGCCATCGAGCGCGGCGACGATGGCGTCCAGCTTCTCACCAGTGATCGCCTGCGGCCGGCCGCCGATCCGGCCGCGTTTGCGTGCGGCGGCCAAGCCCGCGACGACGCGCTCCTGAATCAAGGCGCGCTCGTACTGCGCGAGCGCACCGAACACCTGGAACAGGAATTCGCCCGAGGGCGTCGTAGT
This sequence comes from Pseudomonas sp. HMSC063H08, assembly GCF_001813645.1. NCBI lineage: Bacteria > Pseudomonadati > Pseudomonadota > Gammaproteobacteria > Pseudomonadales > Pseudomonadaceae > Pseudomonas > Pseudomonas sp. HMSC063H08. The sequence goes on along the minus strand of NZ_KV813370.1, from coordinate 2,615 downwards.
GTCCAGGTTCTCTGTCAGCGAGCGGAACGCCACCCGCTTGTCCTTGAGCGAAGTCACAATGGCGAGCAGGTGCGACAGCGAGCGACCGAGCCGGTCGAGTTTCCACACCACCAGCACATCGCCGGCTCGAACGAACTCAAGCGCCCGCGCCAAGCCGGCACGGTCATCCTTCGCGCCAGAGGCACGATCCTCAAACAGGTGACGCGGATCGACGCCGGCGGCGAGCAGCGCGTCGCGCTGCAAGTCCGTGCTCTGGCGGTCGGAGTCCGACGACACGCGCATGTAGCCAACCAACATAGGCGGATAACCATCAAAAACAGGTTTCCGCATAATAGTGAATAGCGATAGAGTTTTCCGTACATTTTTGAGGGGGTGTTGCACAGGTAGCACAGCGGCGGCTGACAGCCTGTCGCAAAACAAATGTTTTACGACACCTCCTTGAGGTTGCCGCGTTTACATCATTACCTGAACAGGTATAAAATTCCGTCATGACAAACAAAGAAAAACCGCTCGAATGGATCGCGAGCAGCCACAAGGATTTGATGGCGTTGCCGTCCGACGTGCGTCGCCGTTTCGGTTACGCGCTCTCGTTGGCGCAGATAGGCGATCAGGATGACGCAGCAAAGGTGCTCAAGGGGTTCGGTGGTGCCGGCGTGCTGGAGGTCGTCGAAGACGATGCCGGCGGCACCTATCGAGCGGTATACACGGTCAAGTTTGCGGAAGCGGTGTTCGTCCTGCACTGCTTCCAGAAGAAGAGCAAGAGCGGAATCGCCACGCCAAAGGCCGACATGGACATCATCCGCGCTCGGCTGAAGGTGGCCGAGGTATTGGCACAGGAGCTACGAAATGCAAAAACGAATCATTGAAGGCGTCGAGGTTCAGCGCAGCTCGGGCAACGTCTTTGCCGACCTTGGACTGCCTGACGCTGAAAAGCTCAAGATCAAGACCGGCCTGGTGGTCGAGATCAGGAGGGCCATGCGCGCCCTTGGGCTGACTCAACAAGCGGCGGCCAAACGCATGGGCATCCCGCAACCGAAGGTGTCGGGCATGATGCGCGGCGACTTCACCAATCTATCCGAACGCAAGCTGATGGATTGTCTGAATCGCCTCGGCTACGACATCGAAATCAAGGTACGGCCAGCAGCCGAGCCGATCGGGCATCTAACGCTCGCAACCGCTTAATCGGAGCTCTCCTGATGGCAGCCCGCATCACCGACGACGAATGGGACGAACTGACTCCCGAGAATTTCGATACCACGGCACTGCTGCGTGCAGTCGATGCCGTGGACGTGCTGCGCGGCGATTTGAATGACAGCGCAGACGGCGCACCTCCGCAACTGCGCACCGACCTGTTGAAGCTGCATCAACTGGCAATGGCCGCGTTCAACGAGGGATCACGCAGCCGAGTGGCTGAGCTATTTGATCTCGCCGTGGATCTTCAGGATCAGGTTGATCATCTGATGACCTCGCTGGAACAAGTGCAAGAAACCCTGTCCCGGTGACGGCGCTCTACCCAGAAAGCCTGTCCTGAATGTTCTTGGAGACAACCACATCATGAGCCGCAGCCGCCGCAAAACGCCCATCGTTGGGCACACGACCTGCCGTAGCGAGCGCGAGGACAAGAAACTCTGGCATCAGCGCTGGCGAACCCACGAGCGCACCGCGCTGGCCAGCGCGTCGCCGGAAGCTCTATGCGCCCATCTGCCTCTACTGGAAAACCAGGTCAGCAACGTCTGGTCGATGGGTAAGGATGGCCGCTCCTACTGGCCCATCAAGCGCCAGGCCGCCACGGCGGATCGCATTGCCAACCACAAGGGACGCAATCCGCAAGAGCGCGCCTCCCTGAAAAAGCGTCTGCTGCGCAAGTGGATGAGCAAATGAACCTGTCCACCATCGAGGCGCTGGCTATCGCTTGGGCGCGAATCGCTGAAGAAGCAGAACTCCCAGCCGGCTACGAGGGCACGGCGACGCCAGAGGCGCATCGGGCCTGCGAGGTGATCCAGGAGCGGATTCGAGAGCACGTCGTCGCCACCAATGACATGCGGCTGTTCGGCCTGCTGCACCTGCTTGGGCAGGCGTCGCTGCGCATGGAGCAAGCGCTGTGGCCGGAAGAATATGCGCGGATGACCCGCGAGGTCGAGGAAGCTCTCCGAGAGGCCGACGACCCCAACGCCAAGTCGTACACCCACGAAGAAGTCATGCAGGCGATGCAGGAACGCATCGACCGAGCGCGAGACAAAGCCATGTTGATCGGCTGACGGAAATTTCGGCGGTTCCGGCTGATCCAAGAATCTTGGCGTGACCTTACCTCCGCTCTACCGCTGGGTGCCAGCCTCGGCGCACGCCTAACCACCCAACTCAGAAAGGAAAATAAGTTGGTAAAACGCATTCCCGTATCCGAGCTTCGTCTCGGCATGTACATCCACAAGCTCGCCTGCTCTTGGGTTCGACACCCATTCTGGCGCGGCAGCTTCCTGCTGACCGAGCCTCAGGATCTCTCTGCCATTCGAGAATGTGGCGTCGGGGAGGTCTGGGTCGACTTGGCCAAAAGCCAAGTCGACCCAGAGAGCCCAGAGAGCCCAGAGAGCCCAGAGCCCAGAGCCCAGAGCCCAGAG
>NZ_KV813369.1:142026-211511 GCF_001813645.1 Pseudomonas sp. HMSC063H08 | reverse complement strand
CTGAGCAAGGGTGGGGCGGCTGGACGCTTACGCTTATGTGATCTATTGTCCCCTGTGAAACACATATAAATCACACTTGGTAGGTGAGGGAAATGGATATTCGTCTGGAGATTTTAGCGCTTGAACAGCTGTTGCTAGATCCGGAAGCGAGAAAGAATGATCGACTGCTTAAACAGCTGCTTGCCGAAGACTTCGTTGAATTTGGAGCTGTCGGCAAAAGCTGGACGAAAGCGGAGGTGATCGTGGGACTAAAATCCCAGACTTGGATCAAAAGGACAATCGAGGATTTCAAACTGCGTGTGCTTGCAGATGGTGTCGCGTTAGCAACGTACCGATGCCGTCATCAAAATGCTAATGGCGATGAGTCGTTATCAATGCGTAGCTCTGTTTGGAAAACCTACGAAGATGGTTGGCACATGGTATTTCACCAAGGCACGAGGGTCTCCGAGTAGATGTCGGTACCAAAGCCAATGTGCATGAGGCGGTACCTCACACATATGAATCGATTCTTTTGCTGATACGGCTCAACCTAAGTAAAGGTGTATTGGCCGTACGCTTACTGCCAGTATAGATATCAAGGATTAGCGAATGAATGCTCGTATCGAAATCACGGTCAACCCAGGAGAAAATGAACGCTCGGCTATCCTTAAACCCTTACGGGCTCATAATTTTTCTAAAGCGGGTGATCCAAAATCGGAGTCAATCGCTCTGCTAGTCCGCGATGAGCAAACCAACGACATCATTGGGGGGCTTTACGGTGAGATATTTTATCGTTGGTTATTTATCGAGTTGCTAGCCATACCTGAGGAAACGAGGGGGCAAGGCACGGGTTCACGCCTAATGAATATGGCGGAAGACGTCGCGCGTGAAAAGGGCTGCGTTGGAATCTGGCTCGATACCTTTGACTTCCAAGCACCAGCTTTCTACCAACGACATGGTTTCACCGAGTTCGGTCATCTCGATGAGTTCCCACCACAGCATAAGCGTTTCTTTTTCCAGAAACGATTGGTCTAACGTGCTGCTTTAAAATTTTTTCCGAAAGACCTGCTACGCGTCTGCTCACTGAAACGCTGAAAGGCGTGAGTAAAATTTTCGTTAGCGGGTGGGATCCGCTTGGTAAGGCTGCAAATGGCGTCCACTTGAATGTGATGGGCGCCATAGTTAATAGCCGTAGCAAAAAGTCAGGTTTGTTAGCCAGACGGTTACAATCCTACAGCCGCTTCTCCATAAGGATGGTGCGCTCCTCCCCATGAAACTCGTCGCGGATTTTCTGATAACCCAGCACGGCATAAAACCTTTCAGCTGTAATCGACGATGGCACACGTAGAGCTTCAATTCCTGCGCCGGCAGCAGTCGTATGAATTACATCCATCAAGTGCCTCCCGATACCGCCTCTCTGGTGAGCTGGGTCAACAAAAACACTTCTGACGACATCACCGTCGAGACCGGCAGTGCCAATAATGTTTTCGCCCAGTAAGGCAACGAAGACCCTACGCTTCGTAAGCTGCGTGGTAATGGCTTCAGGAGAAAAGCTCTGCTCAACCTGAGCGATCACGTCAGGTGGATAGTCCTGTGAATTTGACTCACGCAGGGCGGCTATAACTACGCGGCTTATTGCTGCTGCATCTCTGCTCGTAGCGGGACGAACGTGGCATTCCATGTTGATACCTCAATCCTAAAGGATTACAGCTTAGCGCATCGCAGTATGCCCTCCCCGAACGCTTACCCTGCTTGATGCGATGCCGCGTACTCATCCTATCCACTCATGCGACGACATTGCCAAGACGCGCAGATTGATGACTATCAAGAAACGACTTGGCCGCATCGTTGTAGCCGGGCTCTATGTAGATGATTTGGTCTCGTCAGCGCACAGCGCTCTCAGCCGTACCCACGACCGATAGCGATTCGGAGCCCGCTACGCGCGGGCTCTCCTTCCGCTAGATCCTCATGTAGACGCTGAACCACCATGTCCAGCTCCTGCACCAGTTCAATCCCATCGACCACTTCAACGCTTCATGGTCTTGGCGCTGAACTCGTCGTAGCCGAGCACTCCGTGCCAGCGCTCATCGTTCTGAAGGATCAGACTGATGTTCACCATGTGCGCCGCCAGGCCGCCGCCCTTGATCCGCAGAAGGCAGTCACGCCAGCCCCCCTCAGCCGGTGGCCGGACCACCGCCATGACCTGGGCGCGAACCACCTCCAGCCCCTCGGCACAGTGCAGGTCGTTGAAGTCAGTCCAGCCCTCCTCCCGCTCGCTGCCGAAGCGAGGGAGTACGAACTGGCCGCCGAGGATCGTAGCGGCGTTCTCCGCAGCCTGAGCGCCCGGATTCCAAGGCGACCCGTCCTGGCGGGTGGTCTTCCAGTCGTCATCGCCACAGAAGATCAACGGCCGAGACGGATACTCGGTCTGCATCGCCTTGCCGACCGGCAGCAGGTTGCCGGCGTCGAAGGCGATGCAGACCGCACAGCCCGTCGCCATGTGCAGGCTGACGCCGGTCGCGTACCCCTCGGCAATCAGCACCGGCTCGCCGGGCTCGGGGCGCGGACCGATCAGGCAGAACGCTCCTTCCTTCTGCATGCCGTAGGGCCAATACGCCTTGTCCCGGCCGGTATCGGGCTGCTTTTCGGGGTAGATGATTTGCAGTCCCACCAGCCCCTTGAGGGTCCGCATGGGCACCATGAAACGCCCGCCGTAACCGTAGCGACCGCCAATCCCGACGATTTGCTTGCGGTCGAGATACGGCGCCTTGCCTTTCTCCGATAACCGCTCCCACAGCCGCGCGGCGCCCTGGGCAGCACGCTGGGCGGCATAGGCGGCCTTCGCTGCCGCCTTGCGCTTGGCCTCCTCCTGCCGCGCGTGCATCAGCTCGCGCTCCTCGGCAGTCAGGCGAACACCCTTGAGCTTGAATTTCTCGTTGAGATCCTGCCGCCAGTTGCCGAAGCGCCCGAAATAGAGGGTCTTGCCGCTGGCAGTGGTGTATTCGTGCAGCACGTACCAGCCGGTAGCCTCCCCGTTCCGGTCGCTCTCGACCTTACAGCGCACCAACTTCCCGAACACCCAGCTCGGGCTCCGCTTGGTGAAGGGTTCAATTCCATGGTCTCGAAGCTGATTCAGCACTTCGTCCAAGGCTTCGTTACTCACCGGCGCCCCCTCCGCTCGTTGAAGGACTGGCATTCGATGCAGGTTTGGCACCCCGGCACAGCTTCGCGACGGCGCGGCGGGATCGGCTCGCCGCAGCACTCGCACTCATGAGCCGATTCGCCAACCGCCACCAGCGCTCGGGCAGCCAATGCCGCCTCCATGCGCTCCAACACCAGGTCATTGGCGTGATCCGCGATATCAGCCATTGGCCACCTCCCCGCGTTCGGCGCCCTTGGTGGTCTGGTGGACGTAGCGGGCACGCTCGTAGAGGCCGACCGCCGCGCGGATGATGCTCATCGCCAGCTTTTGGGTTTCCGCCAGCTCGGCCGCGTCGATGCGGCCGTCCTCGATATGGCGCGCGATGGTGGTCGCCGCGTTGGCCGACGTGTGCAGGATCTCGCCGGCGCCGGCAATCAGGCTGGCCGGCACATCCTAGAACTGAAGCGGCGAAACGAAGAACCACAGGCTGTCGCCCAGCTCGGCATGCAGCGCGTCGAGCACTACCGCCCGCCCCTCGGCCGACACGTACCGCAGGAAGTCGAGCACGTCGTAGATGTTGAGGATGTGGCTGGTGTGGCTGGGATCGAACTTGTGGGAGGTGGGGGAGACGCTGCGGCCGGTGGAGTGAGCGAAGCCGGTGATGCCACCGTGGCACATGCGTTGATTGCGAGCGACGAGGTTGAGCGCTTCGCCCAAGGGAAGCACCTCGCGGCCCATACGGTCGAACTGATCCGCGAACGAGGGTCGGGACATGGCAATTATTCCTGTTTACTGCCAGTGCCACGACGCCACCAACCTTGTTAGAGTAGGCGCCGTGGTCACATTGCATGGTGGTCACAAGGCAGATGGCCGCTCTGTGGTGGAAACGCCATCTGCCACAATGGCCGGGTGATCGGCATCCCTGATCACCCGACCGTTACAGCCAGCAGCTCTGTGGTGGAGAGGCTGGCAACCCCAAGGCATCCGTGCCTTGGTTCGGGATGGCAGGGCCGGTCAGGCTTGGGCATGCAGTGCGTCCAACCTGATCAGCCTTGCCGGCCCACCCTCGGTGGTGGCGAGGGGTTTGTTACGTGAGCCGACGCTGTTTTGTCGGCCTGCTCCGGCGCCAGAGGCTCCGGAACAATTCGGCCTGAGCCCGACCAACATCGGGCACTTGCCACAACTCCAGCCCCGCAAAGGCTGGCCACCTACCTCAAGGAGCTATCCATGAGAATTGCTAACAAAGAAAAAACATTCTCCTTCCCATTCGAAGCGCGCCTGAAAACTCTGGAAGAAGATGGCAATGCCAGCGACAGCGAGAAACTGGCGGCTATCAACACTTACGAGCGTCTGCTGACTGCAAAAGCGATCGTCAAAGACTTCGAAGGTGACAACGGCAACGACACTGCTTTACTGATCAGCGTCTTCGAAGAGCTTTGTGCCGAAGCACATTCTCTTTCAGTGGTCGAGGACTGATAGCGACGTACCACCTCACAGCCAAAGCGGGCTCGGTCTTCGGGATCGAGTTCGCTGCAACGAACTTCCTCGATCAGAGCAGAGTACGAACGGCGGCGGGTAACCATCACCGCACAATTAGGGTCAGTGCACATAGGGACTTTCCTCTAAGCAGCGACTCGAACCTTCGAGTCAGGACGGGGGAACAATTGAGGCAAATCGGGGCGCAACTCCCACGCCTCGACGGCTCCGCCTACGGCGCTGACGACCGTCGGCACTCGCTCAGCCGGAACGCGTCCAGCCTTGAGCCACTTCCAGACGTGTGGCTGCTTTACGCCGCATCGGCGCGCGAGTTCGGACTGATTGCCCTTACACAAGGAGAGGACCGCCTCCAGTGCCTCGCGGCATTGGGTAGCGTTAGATTTCGTTGCAGTCATGGCGTATAGCTCTGTGGTGGAGAACATGCGCAAAGACTACAACCTTAGGAATAGACCAGTCAACACCCAAAGTTAAAACAAAACCTATAACCTTGGTCTTAGAATGGGCTGATGAAATACGTACCGAGAGATCTACTCCCCACCCTAGCCGAACGACTCCGCTATGCGATGGAGCAGCTAGGCATGAGCCAACCAGCAGTCGCCAAGGCGGCGGGCTGCTCACAAACCACTATCTTCAAGATTCTCGAAGGCCAAACGCGCGAGAGCAGAAAGACCGGTGCCATTGCGCGAGGAATGGGTATATCTGTTGCATGGCTGGAGAACGGCGAGATGCCCGCCACCGTTACTCCTCTGCACAGAGCAAACAGAGATGCAGATAGAGCAGCGAGAGTTACCCTTGAACCCATTTCCCCCTGGGACAGCAACACCCCTCTGGATGATGATGAGGTAGAGGTCCCCTTATATAAGCAAGTTGAGATTGCTGCTGGGCATGGCAGGACCGCCGTCCAGGCGGAGCCCGGCCGAGTATTGCGCTTTTCCTACGCAACGCTACGTGCGTGCGGCGTCTCTCCGTCAAACGCCTTGTGCGCCACAGTTACAGGTAAGAGCCAGGAACCTCTTATTCTGAGCGGAGCAACAATAGGAATTGACTGCGGAATGACACGAATCCTCCCCGGCCAACTGTATGCAATCGAACAAGACGGGGAACTAAGGGTGAAGTTTCTGGAACGCCTCGACGGGGGCGGCCTCAAGCTGGTTAGCTACAACGACGAAGAGTATCCAAGCGAGAGCTATACGTTCGATCAATATCTGGAAAGACAAATGAAGGTGCTTGGCCGCGTTTTCTGGTGGTCCACCATTCGACCGCTCAATGCTCCTCCCATCCCAAGATGCTCTCGCCCCAAGAACTAAAACATTAGTTGTTGACCGCATCTAAAACCTTAGTCATAGTTACCTCGACTCTCCACCACAGAGACGAGGTAACACCATGCAACGCTCTGCCACGGTACACGTCCACCCGGCCTGTACCTCCTCCCCCCAACAGATCCAACGCCTCCAGGCCGACACTGGCTGCCTTGTCGTCATCTTCAACGGCAAAGCCCAGCTTGTAGCTAGCCGTCCCTCGGGCCGCCGTCATGTGGTAACCGCCACCTCCCCGTTTGGAGGTGACGCGGCATGACCTACGCACTCCGTCAACCGTCCTTTGTGCGGCTCAAGGCTCAGCTCAGCCTCAACGGCCGCTTCAACCACGCCCTCTACGACGCCGAAACCCGTCAAGCAGTCCACGTCACTCTCGACATTGAGCGCGGCGCTGGACAGGTCCACGTCATCGTTCGAATGGGCTCCACGCTGAACAGCCTGGGCCTCCCGCTCGACTCCCAGTCCAACGCCAACACCGTGGCCGACTACATCGAGTCCATCGCGAATGGCCGCCTGGACACCGCGGACGAGACCCCGGCTCGCCGCCGTTTCGACCAGGCTGCGTAGGGGGCCGCGATGAAAGACTTGTCCCTGCACCAGGCCGCGCAGCGCCTCGGCCTGAGCCGTCCCGAGCTGATCAAGCGCATGAAGGCGGCCGGCCTGCTCGACAGCAGCAACCTTCCAGCCGCACCGGTCCGCGACCGCCTCTACCTGCGCGCAAAGGAAACGTCCTGGCACCACCCCGAACTCGGCATGCAGTACAGCCACTCGACGAAAGTGCGCCCGGCCGGAGTGGCATGGCTGGCCGACAAGCTCGGCATCCCCCGCGTCTGCGCCCCAGCGGCCCCGGACCGCCGCGAAGTTGGCTGACGAGCCCCGGCCCCGCGAATACGCCCGCCAGATCGTCGCCCTTCGAACCATCGAGGAACGCAGGGCGGCCCTGGAGCGGGTGCCGGAACACCTACGGGAACTTGTACGAACCCACGTAGAGATCGCCTGGAACCACCCGAAGGGGACCAAATGAACAACGCACGCCGACGCCAACTGCAACAGATCACCGCTCAACTCGAAGAGATCCGCGAGCAGATCGAAACCTTGGTTAGCGAGGAGGAGGAGGCCCTGAACGCTATGCCCGAGAGCCTGCAAGCCAGCAACCGCGGAGCGCGCATGGAAGAGATCGTCGACCAACTCAACGAAGCAGCCAGCGGCATCGAGGACGCGGTAGCCGTGCTCAACGAGGCCGCCGCATGAGCACTCCGCACGACAACCAACCCGAGCTTCGCCTGACTCCGGCCCCACGCCCGGAGACGGTGGAACTCCTCTACCGCACGTTCGGCGATGTACTGATCCCGCTGGAGCAACTGCGCACCAGGTACTTCAGGAACCTCAACGAAGACAGCTTCAGCCTGGCCATCAAGGCCAAGCGGATAGCTCTCCCGTTGACCACCCTGGACCCCAGCCGCAAGGCGCCTTTGTTCGTTGACGTACGCCACCTTGCGGCCCTGATCGACTCCCGAGCCTGGCAGGCCGACGAGGCATATGCCCGACCCGGCAGTAACGAGTAACCACACCGGCCGCCACCACCGGCCATCCACCACCAATGGAGAAACCACCATGCATACCCAACACATCATTCTCGCGGCCACCACGCTAGCCGCGCTGCTGATCCTGATCGCCACCGCTTACCTTGCTGGCCGCAAAGACCGGAAGAACTCGCAACAGCAGGCGGTCGACGAGGCGCTCTATCTCTGCCGCGTCTCGCACGGCCAGGAACTGACTGCGCTGCATACCGACCTGATCAAGCTGCGCACCAATGCCCAGCGCCTGCAACAGGTCATAGATGAGCAGGAGGAAGAGATCAGCGACCAGAAGGAGCTTCGTCAAAGCATCGAAGCCGAGGCCACCGAGAAACTTGCGGATTGGCAGCAGCGCCACGAAGAGCAACAAGCGGAACTGAAGCGCCTGGAGACGGAGCTGGAGACAAGCATCGCGACCAATCATCGGCAGGCTGAGACCGCGAAGCTCCTCCGCGAGCAGAACTTGGCCGCCGAAGAACTGGACGCCATCCGCACCGCCAGTCGCCTCCTCAGCGGCCACGCTCGACAGTTCCAAAAGACCGGCACCACCAAGCGCAACGCAGACGCCGAAGCCCAACAGCAGCTCGCCGCGATCCTCCAGCGGCTCGCCATCACGGAGCTGGCCAGCCAGAGCGCAGAAGCTGAAGCGCAGGAGGCGGCATGAACTACTCCAGCCTCTCCACCTACGACCTGCTGAAGCACCGCAGCCACCACGTCGACAGCCTGACCCGCCTGCGCCGCGCCCAGCCGCAGTGGGACGAGGACGCTGCTCGACGCGGGGAAATCACGATGGCCGATATCAGCGACCAGATCCGCGAGATCGATTACCACCTTCGTCCGAGCGGCTGGGAGTCAGTCGACCTCGACTACTCCGGCGACACCGCCCCGATGTGCATGTGAGGCAGCGCGATGACTACTATCCCGGCTAGCCGCGTAGCGGCACAAGACCAGGGCGCCGCCCTGGCACACGCCACCCACAGCACCCAAGCCCCGGCCGCGCAAAAGCGCGGCGGCGGCCTGGCACGTCGCATCCAACTGATCGCCATCGCCCAAGGCCGCCAACCGATGCCCGAGGGTGGCGCTATAGAAAGCCACTGCTGCGCAGCAGCAGGCATATTCCAACCCAACCTTCAGCACACGCCGAAGGCACGCATACCCCACGAAAGGCTGCGCCGGGGCGCGAAGCACATAGCCACGCTTCGCTTAATGACTCGCTCGCCCGCGCAGCTTGTCGAGGGGGGAAAGCGCCCACCGAAGCCCACCGATAACGCACTGATCCGCACGCTGTGCGCGCAGATCCGCGAGCAGAACCAAGAGATTGCCGCGCTGCGCATCGCGAACACCGACCTCCTCCAGCGCCTGGAGAAAGCCGAAGGGGGACGGGCATGACCGCTTTCCGTCGCCACGATCTCGCCCAGGCCATCTACCAGGCCCAGCTCCCTCTCGATCTTCGCGAATATCTGAACATCGATCTCTTCGCCGGCGGCGGCGGGGCCTCTGAGGCCATGGAGGAAGCCACTGGCGAGTTCGTCGATATCGCCGTGAACCATGACGACGATGCCGTGAGCATGCACATCGTCAACCATCCGCAGACCACGCACTACCGAGAAGATATCCGCCTGGTAGAGCCTCGGGTGGCAACTCGCGGGCGGCCCGTAGGCAGACTGCACGCCAGCCCCGAATGCACCCACCATAGCCAAGCCAGAGGTGGGCAGCCCCGCAGCAAGGAAAGTCGGTCGCTGTCATGGATGATGATCAAGTGGGCAGGCCAAACACGTCCCCTGATGCTCACCATGGAGAACGTGATGCAGATCCTCCAGTGGGGTCCGCTGATCGCCAAACGCTGCCCGCAGACCAAGCGGGTGGTCACTCTCGACATGGTGCCGCACCCAACCACCGGCAAGCCCATGCACCGCGTAGCCGAACCAGGCGAGCGCGTACCCGTACAGCGCCAGTACCTGATACCGGACCCCAAGCGCAAAGGACGCACCTGGGCGCGCTTCCTTCGCCTGCTCCGAGACATGGGCTACCAGTACCACTACGACAAGCTCGTTGCCGCGGACTTCGGCGCCGCCACCACCAGGGAACGCCTGTTCTTCATCGCGCGCCGCGATGGCATCCCATTGAACTGGCCAGAGCCAACCCACGCCAAGACCCCAGGCCCTGACCAGCTCCCATGGGTTCCCGTGGCTACGCACATTGACTGGAGCATTCCGTGCCCGTCGATCTTCCTCGACGCGACTGAAGGCAAGAAATTCAAGGTACGCCGCCCCCTCGTCAGGAAGACGCTCGACAGGCTCCGCAAGGGCGTAAAGAAATACGTCACCGATCACGCCGATCCATTCATCGTCAGCGTGAATCACGGTGGCGCCGGGTTCCGGGGTCAGTCCGTGCGCGAGCCCGCAGCCACCATCACCGGAGGCCACGGATTCGCTGTAGCTCAGCCCACGCTTGCCCCATTCATCACTGAGCATGCCAACGCAAGCAACCAACGCAACATGCCAGCCAACGAGCCCGCGCGAACTATCTGTAGCGAGGTGAAAGGGGGCCATTTCGCCGTTGTCGCCCCCGTACTTGTGAGCGCTGGCGGCCCTTCCTACGGCGGTAAACCGACCAGTTGCGGACAACCGGCCGGCACGGTCCTTACTGAAAACCACCGTGCCGTGGGCGTCGCCTACCTGGCGCAACACAATGGCGGGTACAACGCGACACTCGGCCGCCATCCTGCGGAGCCAGCCACCGCCCTGACCACCAGCGGGAGCCAACAGAACGTCGTGACCGCCAGCTTAGTAACACTGCGCAACGGCTGCACCGGCCGCGATCTCCGAGAAGGAGCCCCAGCGATAACCGCCGGCGCCGATGACCTGGCGCTCATGGAATGCACGCTATCGCCGGAGAACGAAGCCGGTGCGCTGCGGGTGGCGGCCTTCCTCATGGGGTACTACGGGTCCGACAACACCTACGATCCGCGAGATCCGGCCGCCACCATCACCACCCGCGACCGCCTCGCACTGGTGACCGTGACGATCAAGGGAAATCCCTACGTGATCGTAGATATCGGCATGCGGATGCTCACGCCGCTGGAGCTGTTCCTGATCCAAGGGTTCCCCAAGACCTACAAGATCGACGTAGGGCACGACGGCCGCCGTTTCAGCAACAAGGCCAAAGTGAAGATGTGCGGCAACTCGGTGTCGCCCAAGCCCTATTACGCCCTCCTCAAAGCCAACCCCCTCTTCCCCGAAGAAACCATGAGGGAGGCAGCATGAGCCAGAACACCCAACAAGACAGCCGCCCCATCGTCGAGGTGGTCGACCTTCCAGAGTTCAGCGTGGAGCACTCCACCGAGTTTCTGACCGGTTCCGCACCGTGCGCCGGCGTATCCCGCCCACTGACCTCCGTCTGGTTCGACCAGCGCGCCCACGCACTGTCCAACATCAACAAGACTGAGGGGGAGCAACAATGCGTAGAGCACTGACCGCACTCGGCATCATCGCCGCCCTCGGCCTTGCCGCGGTGCTCGCTGCAGAGGTGTTCCCAGCCCTCCGCACGCTGGCCGCCTGGCAAGCGGGGTGCTACTGATGAATACCCTGTTCCTTCTCATGGCCCAGTACAACGGCCTCGCCATCATCCCGCTGAATAGAGTATGCGCCGACTACTTCAGTCACCTGACTGTCGAGCAGTTCCAGCGGAAGGTCCTGGCCGGACAGATCCAGATCCCTATCACGCGGATCGAGTCCAGCCAGAAGGCTGCCAGAGGCATTCACTTGGCGGACCTGGCGGCGTATCTGGACAAACAGCGCGAGGTCGCCCTGAAAGACCATGAACGGCTAAACCGAGCCCGACCGGCGGCCTGACTTCTTCTTGGAAACCCATTCCCCGAAGGACACCGGCATCGCCAGGACCTTCGGGAGCCATTCCCAGCCAGCATATTTATCGCCAGACCCACGCAGATGGGTATATCGCCGAAGAGAGTTCCAATCTCGGTGCCCGCTGACCGAAGCCACCTTGGGAATGTCCCACTCCAGCTCAAACAGCCGACTGATCGCTTCGTGGCGCAGATCGTGAAACGTCAGATCCTCTATACCTGCGGCAGTGATCGCGCGACTCCATGCCCCCTGAATCGCATCGGTGGTGTATGGAAAGATCTCCTCGAAGGCCCGCGGCATACTCTTGATGACCGCCATTGCCTCCTCGGGTAGCTGACACCACACGTCGTTACCCCACTTGTCGCCTGGGTTCTTCATGTCCCGGACCAGGACGGCGCCCCGGGCCTCGTCCAGATCCGCCCACCGGATACGGATGATCTCCTCCTGCCTTCGGCTGGAGAACAATGCGAAGGCAGCGACCTTCGCCATGCACATCGAGGTCGGCCGCGATCGCCATGAGCGCTCGAACGCCTGGAACAACCGATCCAACTCTTCAAGTGTCGGGCGCCGATCACGCTCCCTGCTGCGCAACTTGTAACCCAGGTTCTTGAGAACTCTGCGGGCTTTCGCCATAACGTCCGGGTCGACTTGATACCCCCAGGCTGCCTCCGCCACTCCTAACACCGACCCAAGATGTGCCAGGTCATTGGCAACTGTCTGCGCCTTCACCCCTCCCCCGTCCGGCCCCATGCGCCACAGCGCATAGTCAACGAGCACCTGACTGGTGATATCCCGGTCGATGGTATCGCCCAGGTGGGAAGCGGCGATGGCGGTCAGCGTGGCGATCTTGGTCTTACCCAGCGGGCGAGTCTTATCCCGGTCGGCCAGGTACTGGGCGATGATGTTCCGAAGCAGTACCCCCTTTTTCGTCGCCCGCTCCAAGCCACCGGGCTCCGCCAATTCAGCCTCCCGACGGAGCGCCCATGCTTCAGCGGCCTTTTTCCGGCTGAAACTTGCGCTCTCCTGATAGACTTGCGCGCCTCCGCGCTTGATACGAATCTGCGCGGTGTACATCACCGTTCCATCGGCGTTGCGCCGAGCGCGAATAGTGGCCATCGTAACTCCCGGTCCCGGTGGTAAAAGGCGTTAGGCGAGTGGTAATTTTTACCACCAACCCGCCAAATATTCCCGAAAACCCCGAAAAACGCACCGATAAAGCGCACACAAAAGACCTGATGAATCAAGCCTCAACGCCAGCAATGACGCGCCCTACACTCTCCCGCCGCTTCTCCGTTGCGCCGATGATGGACTGGACCGATCGCCACTGCCGCTTCTTCCTGCGCCAGTTGTCCCGTCACACCTTGCTCTACACCGAGATGGTCACCACCGGCGCGTTGCTGCACGGCGATCGCCAGCGCTTCCTCCGCTACGACGAATGCGAGCACCCACTGGCGCTGCAACTGGGCGGCAGTGTGCCGGCGGAACTGGCGGCCTGCGCGCGGCTGGCGGAAGAGGCCGGCTACGACGAGGTCAACCTCAACGTCGGCTGCCCCAGCGACCGGGTCCAGCACAACATGATCGGCGCCTGCCTGATGGGGCATCCGGCGCTGGTGGCGGACTGCGTGAAGGCGATGCTGGATGCGGTGGAGATAGCGGTGACGGTGAAGCACCGCATCGGTATCAATGGGCGCGACAGCTATGCCGAACTCTGCGATTTCGTCGGCCAGGTACGCGAGGCCGGCTGCCGGAGCTTCACCGTGCATGCGCGGATCGCCATCCTCGAAGGGCTCTCGCCCAAGGAGAACCGCGAGGTGCCACCGCTGCGCTACGAGGTCGCGGCGCAATTGAAGAAGGACTTCCCGGACCTGGAGATCGTCCTCAACGGCGGCATCAAGACCCTCGAGGCCTGCCGCGAGCATCTGCAGACCTTCGACGGCGTGATGCTCGGTCGCGAGGCCTACCACAACCCCTACCTGCTGGCCGCGGTGGACAGCCAGTTGTTCGGCAGCGAAGCGCCGCCGCTCAGTCGCAGCGAGGCCTTGCTCCGTCTGCGTCCGTACATCGAGCGACACCAGGCCGAAGGCGGCGCGATGCATCACGTGACCCGCCATATCCTCGGCCTGGCCCAGGGCTTCCCCGGCTCCCGGCGATTCCGCCAGTTGCTCTCGGTGGACGTGCACAAGGCCGCCGATCCGCTGCGGGTTTTCGACCAGGCGCTGGAACTTCTGGCGGGGCGATAGCTCCCATTGAGCCGCGCCTGCGGCTCGGGTAAGGTCGGGGGATTCTTCTTCCCAAGAACCCACCTGACAAGACCTCGCCATGACTTCGAAGCTGGAACAACTCAAGCAATACACCACGGTGGTCGCCGACACCGGCGACTTCGATGCCATTGCCCGCCTGAAGCCGGTGGACGCCACCACCAACCCGTCGCTGCTGCTCAAGGCTGCTGCCCTGCCGCGCTACGCCGAGCACCTTCGACAGGCTACCGCGGGTAGCGGCGGCGACGCCGGACTGGCTTGCGACCGCTTCGCCGTGGCAGTCGGCAAGGACATCCTCGGAGTCATTCCCGGACGTATTTCCACCGAAGTCGACGCGCGCCTGTCGTTCGACAGCGAGGCCACCCTCGCCCGCGCCCACCGCCTGATCGAGCTGTACGACGAACAGGGCATCGACCGCGAGCGGGTGCTGATCAAGATCGCCTCCACCTGGGAAGGAATCCGCGCCGCCGAGATTCTGGAACGCGAGGGCATCCAGACCAACCTGACCCTGCTGTTCTCCTTCGCCCAGGCGGTGGCCTGCGCCGACGCCGGGGTGTTCCTCATCTCGCCGTTCGTCGGGCGCATCTACGACTGGTACAAGAAGAGCGAGAACCGCGACTACGCCGGCGCCGAGGATCCCGGCGTGCAGTCGGTCTCGCGCATCTATCGCTACTACAAGGCCAACGGCTACAAGACGGTGGTGATGGGCGCCAGCTTCCGCAATCTCGGCCAGATCGAGCAACTGGCCGGCTGCGACCGCCTGACCATCAGTCCCGACCTGCTGCAACAACTGGCTGACGCCCAGGGCGAGCTGCCGCGCCTGCTGCTGCCGGGCGAAGGCGAGCCGCGCCAGGTGCTCGACGAGAGCGCTTTCCGTTGGCAGATGAACGAGGACGCCATGGCCACCGAAAAGCTGGCCGAAGGCATCCGCCTGTTCGCACGCGACCAGGAAAAGCTCGAATACCAGTTGGCGACCCGCCACTGATCGCCGCTGCCGGCGGGACGCGCATGCAGGGCGTCCCGTTCCGGCGCAGCGGAGGATTCAGCAGGAATTCGGGAAGGGATCGACCGGTTAATGGCGCTCCAGGGCGCTGACCAGGTCGTGGAAGGCTTCGCGGTTGGATTCGTTGAGGCCCATCAGGATGCGGTGCGCCTCCAGGACCTTGTCGCGCACCACATCTTCCGACTGGTCCTGCGGCGGCAGGTCGGACAGGCACTCCGGACACGGAATCGGACGATCGACGATATTGAACACCTGATCGAAACCCATCGACTGCAACAGACGGGTAATGTCCGGATTGGTGGTCACCAGCGTGGGCAACAGGCCGATTTTCTGCCGCGACAGGATGGACAGCTTGGCCAGCAGGCCGAGCGTGGTGCTATCGATGCCCTGGGTTTCCGTAAGATCGATGATGATCGCCGAGAAATTCAGCGCAGCGAAGATCTTTTCGATGGTGGAATCCAGGGCCGAGCACAGGGTGAGGCGGACCTCACCGACGAATTTCAGAACGAAGGAGCCGTTCTGTTCGGCAAACTGGATTTTACCGGTACTCATGCAAGGTTCCTGCTCAACACCAGCAAGGCGATATCATCCGGCATCTCCGCCAGGTTGGCCAGCCCGAAGACCTGGCGCAGCCCGTCGAGGGTGCCTCCGGCGGCTGCCACCTGCTCCGGTAGCAAAGCCTCTTTCTCCTTCAGCGTAGCTCCTGGCAGCACATCGAGGATGCCATCGGAAAACAGCGACAGGCTGAAGGAAGGCGGCAACTCCATGACCCGGTCGTCATAGCTCGCATCGTCGAACAGGCCCACCGGCAGGCCACGGCCTTCCAGGTAGCTCGCCTGCCCGTCGACGAA
The DNA here is from genome assembly GCF_001813645.1 of Pseudomonas sp. HMSC063H08. Taxonomy (NCBI): domain Bacteria; kingdom Pseudomonadati; phylum Pseudomonadota; class Gammaproteobacteria; order Pseudomonadales; family Pseudomonadaceae; genus Pseudomonas; species Pseudomonas sp. HMSC063H08. The sequence goes on along the minus strand of NZ_KV813369.1, from coordinate 196,022 downwards.
CAGTACCGGGAGCGGCAGGTGGCCGCCGATGCTGTAGGTCAGGCAGTTCTTCTCCAGGTCGATGACCCCGCCGAGCATGGTCACGTGCTTGCCCAGCTTGGTATTGATCAGGCCGCGGTTGATGTGCGCCAGCACCTCGGACGGCTTGAACTCCGGGAGCGTGCCGTTGCGCCGCGACTCGTAGAGCAGACGCGTGGTCATGAACTTCAGCAGCACCGTGACGAAGGCCGAGGAAGCGCCGTGGCCGGAAACGTCGGCCAGGTAGAACGCCACGCGTCGCTCGTCGACCCGGAAGTAGTCGACGAAGTCGCCAGAGAGATACAGCGACGGAATGATCCGGTGGGAAAACTCCAGCCCCTCGATGCTCCACGGCGTCACCGGAAGCATGTTCATCTGCACCTGGCGGCCGGCGTTCTGGTCTTCCTGGAGCAGGTTCAGGCTGGCCTGCAATTCGCGGTTGGCGGCTTCCAGCTTGTCGCGGTAGCGCTGGTTCTCGACCCGCAGGTAGGCGCGATCCAGGGCCCGGCGCACCGAATGCTCGAGCACCGCGAGGTCTTCCAGGGGCTTGATCAGGTAGTCGGCGGCGCCCAGGCGCAAGGCTTCCACCGCATCGCTCATCACGCCGGCTCCGGAAAGCACGATGATCGGCGTTTCCGAAGCGGTCTGGCGGATGCGGCGGATCAGTTCGAGGCCGTCGATCTGCGGCATGCGCAAATCGCAAATGACCAGGTCCGGCTGTTCGCTTTCGAAGATCTGCAGGCCCTGCAGACCGTTGAGGGCCTGCAACACCTTGAAGTTGCTGTCTTCCAAGTAGGCAGCGAGGCTTTCGCGCACCACCTCGTCGTCATCGATGATCAGCAGCGTGGCACTGACTTTATGCATGGGTCATCCAGGCAAACGGCGCCGGAAACAGTGGGTCCTAGGCGCTTATTGTAAGTGACAACAGCGCGGCTACGGGGTTCGACAAGGCGCAGACGGTACTCCCATCCGTTGAGCAGTTCAAGCCGTTGACCTTTGCCGGAAAATCCGCCTTTGTCCGTCCGATCCCGTCCGCACGGTATAAACTTTGACGATAATCGCCAGGATTGCCAGTCGCCCCCCATCGCCCCGACCATGAGGATCAGCCCATGCAGCCCATCGAGCACAACTACAGCGAGAAGCGCGACTTCATCCGCATGAAGCTCGACACCCCGGTCACCATCCGCTGCGAAGGCCGCGAGTCGGTGGCCCTGTGCCGGGACCTGTCCGCCAGCGGGCTGCTGCTGGAAGCGCAAAGCGAGCTGGCTCCGGGCGACCACCTGCGGGTGAGCATCCCGTCCACCCACGAGACCCTCACCGGCCTGGAACTGGAAGCCCGCGTGGTGCGCTGCGAACGGCTCGGCCCGGGGCGGCATAGCCTGGGGCTGAGCATCGTCGCGATCCACTGAAACGACGAAAGGCGACCCAAGGGCCGCCTTTCCAGGTGTCGCACGAAGCGGGACGACTTAGAAGTCGTCCTCCACCTCGCCGTCCTTGACCTTGAACTCGCGGTTCTGCAGGTAGGCGTTGCGGATGAAGATGTACTTGTCGCCGCTGATCAGTTTTTCCGACTTCAGCAGGTTGGCACGGGTGTCGACGGTGTTGATGCCGAACATCACGTTGCGCGCGCGTACATCGTCCATGTAGTGGTAGGGACCGACATAGATGTCCGGGATCTTCGCCGGGGCATCGCGCAGCGTGCTCGGGCCGAGGAACGGCAGCATCACGTACGGGCCGCTGCCGACGCCCCAATAACCCAGGGTCTGGCCGAAGTCCTCGTCGTTGCGCTGCAGGCCCATCGGGGTCGCCACGTCGATCAAGCCGGCCAGACCGAAGGTGCTGTTGAACAGCAGGCGGCTGGTGTCCACACCGGCATTGTGGAACTTGGCCTGCAACAGGTTGTTGGCCAGGTTCTTCACGTCGCCGAGGTTGTTGAAGAAGTTGTGCACGCCGTCCTGAACGAAGTTCGGGGTGACCTTCTGGTAACCCTGGGCCAGCGGTTTCAGCGCATAGGTGTCCAGGGTGTCGTTGAAGGTGAAGATGGGACGGTTGATGCTTTCCCAAGGGTCTTCTTCACTGGCCGCCAGGGACAGCGTGGGTGCCAATGCGAGGCTGGCGCAAGCCAGGATTCGGGCACTACGTTCGATCCAGTTCACGCCGCGGGCGCGCATTGCTGTATCTCCTTTGCATGACTAGTCTTGGCCGCCAGCGCGGCTTCAGCGTGCGCGCAGTATATAGGCTCGCATTGATTTTGAGACTAGAAGAGTTACGAGATGGCTGACAGACAATTGCTACACACGGCCCATATCCCGGTGCGCTGGGGCGACATGGACAGCTACGGGCACGTCAACAACACCCTTTATTTCCAGTACCTGGAAGAAGCCCGGGTGGCCTGGTTCGAAACCCTTGGCATCGACCTGGAAGGCGCTGCCGAGGGGCCGGTGGTGCTGCAAAGCCTGCACACCTACCTGAAGCCGGTGGTGCATCCGGCCACCGTGGTGGTGGAACTGTACGCCGGCAAGCTGGGCACCAGCAGCCTGGTACTGGAACATCGCCTGAGCACCCTGGAAGATCCGCAAGGCACCTATGGCGAAGGCCACTGCAAGCTGGTCTGGGTGCGCCACGCGGAAAACCGCTCGACGCCCGTGCCGGACAGCATACGCGCCGCGATCGCCTGACTCAGGCGCCCGGATAGGCCGCGTCGAGCACGATCTCCAGGGCGTCCGGGCGCCAGAACTCCTGGTCGAACTCGACCACCCTCTGCCCCTCCGCGTAACTCAGTCGCTCCAGGTACAGCGCCGGCGAACCCGGCGCCAGTTGCAGCGGCTCGGCCTGGGCCGCGTTCAGCGCGGTCGGGTGCATCGCCAGTTGGCAGCGCGTCGGCTGCAGGCCGAAACGCTCGCGCAGCAGGCTCATCAGCGAAGTATCGAGGTCGTGGTCCAGCAGGCCTGGGCACCACCCGGCATCCAGGGCGATCAGTTCGATCAGCACCGGACGCTCGTCCACCCAGCGGCGCCGTTGCAGGAAATACACCGGCGCGCTGTCCTCCAGCCCCATCCGCTTGGCCAGCCAGGCGCCGGCTGCTCGCCGCTCGGCGTGCAGCGTCTCGGTACGCGGCTGGCGTCCCTGGGCGCTGACGTATTCCATGAAGCCGGTGGTACGGGTCGGGTTGTAGCGGATCCGCGGCGGCGCGACGAACCAGCCGCGGCGGTTCTCGCGATAGACCAGGCCTTCGGTTTCCAGTTGCTGCAGGGCTTCGCGAAGGGTGATGCGGGTACACAGGAAGCGCTCGGCCAACTCCCGCTCGGAGGGAAGTTTCACCTGCAGCACGCCCTGGGCGATATCCGCGGCGAGCTGGTCGCGGATGCGCAGGTACTGACGAGATTGATCGACCGGCATGACGGCCTCGCTGATTCAGACCGGCCGATTATAACGGCAGCCCGTCGGCCTATCGCCACTGCCACGAAAACGTCACGGCAGCGTCACAAAACCCCTCTAGGCTGGCCTAGACCATTTGCCAGACGCCTTTCGCATGCCCAGCTCCGACCAACTCCCGCGCTTCACCGCCCTGCTCTTCGGACTCTCCGGCGGCCTGGTGGATTTCGGCGCCCGGACCCTGTCCCTGGCGCTGCTGCGCAGCCATCCGCATAGCCCTGCCGAACACCTCCGCGACGCCAGTCTGCTGCCCTTCGCCGAGGCACAAAGCTTCCTGTTGCGGCGCAAGCCGAACAAGAGCGAGCGCCAGCGCCTGGAGCAGGCCCTCGACGAAGCCGCCGGGGAACAGGCCGAGGCCATCGCCGGTGCCGTGGCCCTGTTGGAGAGCCTGGACGAACAACGGATTCCCTACGCCTGGCAGGACGAGCTACCGGAATCGGTCTGCCAGCGCCTTGCCGCGCCGCTCGGCCGAGCGAACGCCCTGATCCCCCTCGCCGGCGCGCGCCCCTGGCCGGCCCCCGATGGCTGCTGGCAGGCCCTCGCCCGGCTGGGCATCGAGCGCCTCGACGGCTGCGTGCTGGTCAGCGCCCAACCGCGTCAACTCCAGGCCGGACTCAATGCCGGGCTATGGACCATCGGCCTGGCCGCCAGCGGGCCGTCGTGCGGCCTCTCGCCGGCCGACTGGGACGCTCTCGGACATACCGAGCGCGACCGCTTGCGTGCCGACGCCACCCTGGAACTGTACCGCCTGGGCGTGCATTCCGTGATCGATCACCTGGGCGAGCTGCAACCCTGCCTGCACGACCTCGCCGTCCGCCGCCTGAAAGGAGAAAAACCATGAGCCGCGCCCGTCACCGCTTTCTCGACGAACTGGCCGAACGCTTCGCCAGCCATGGCGCCGAGCCCTATGGCGAGGCAGTCAGCCAGGCCGAGCACGCGCTGCAGTGTGCGACCCTGGCCGAGCGCGCCGGCTGCTCGGACAGCCTTGTAGTCGCCGCCCTGCTGCACGATATCGGCCACCTCTACGAAGACCCGGCGCAGATCGACGAGGAGGACCTGCGCCACGAGGAATTCGGCGCACGCCTGCTGCGCGAGCTGTTCCCAGAGTCGGTCTGGCAGCCGGTGCGCCTGCACGTATCGGCCAAGCGCTTCCTCTGCGCGGTGGATCCGAGCTACCACGCCAGCCTGTCGCCGGCCTCCCGGCACAGCCTGGTGCTGCAAGGCGGGCCGTTCGACGAGCGTGCCGCCGCGGCCTATATCAAGGCGCCCTATGCCCAGGACGGCCTGACCCTGCGCCGCCTCGACGACCTGGCCAAGGACCCGGCCATGCGCACCCCCGAACTGACGCACTTCTTCCCGCTGCTGGAACGCCTGCTGCGGATTGATCCGGATCGCGCACATCTGCGCCCGACAGGTTAATCTGTTCGGCATGGACGGACCTTTCGGCGCCCGCCGGAGGTCCACCGAAGACTTGTACGTCGAGGGAAATACCATGCCGAAAGAGAGTCTGCTGCGCGAACTGTCCGCCCTGCGCGAGCAACTGGAGCAACAACCGCCGCTGAACGAAGAGCAGCGCGCCGAACTGGAACTCCTGATCAGGGACATCGAACTGAAACTGGCCAACGAGGACGCCCTCAACGAAGGCAGCCTGGTCGATGGGGTCAACCTCGCCGTCGAGCGCTTCGAGGTCAGCCACCCGACCCTCGCCGGCACGCTCCGCTCCATCGTGCAGAGCCTGGCCAACATGGGTATCTGAACGACTTGCCGAAATGAAAAGCCCCGGCATGGCCGGGGCTTTTTCGTATCCGCGTGTTGCGAGGCGTTACTGGCGCACCAGGCGTCGGTTGTCCGGTGCGACCTCCGCCAGGCTGCGGTAGGGATTGATATCCAGGCCGCCACGGCGTACGTAGCGCGCGTAGACGCTGAGCGCCTGCGGCTGCAACAGGCGCTGCAGGTCGAGGAAGATGCGTTCGACGCACTGTTCGTGGAAGTCCTGGTGCTGGCGGAAGGAAACCAGGTAGGCCAGCAGGCTGGCCGGGTCCAGTGCCGGGCCCTGGTAGTCGACCACCAGGGTGCCCCAGTCGGGCTGGCCGGTGACCGGGCAGTTGGACTTGAGCAGGTGGCTGTAGAGCTGCTCCTCGACGATCCGCCCGGCGTCGCAGCGCAGCAGTTCCGGGCGCGGCTGCTCGTAGCCGTCGACGGCGATGTCCAGCTCGTCGATGCAGCGCCCCGGCAGACGCCCGATGCCCTCCTCGGCCACCTCGTCGAGGCTGCGCAGGCGCACGCCCACGGGCGCCCCGGCAGCGGCCGAGAGGTCTTTCTGCAATACCGCGCGGAGCGCCTCGCGACTGTCGAAGGCGGACTGGTTGAGGGAATTGAGGTAGAGCTTGAACGACTTCGACTCGATGATGTTCGGCGAGTCCGCCGGGATCGAGAACTCACCGATCGCCACCACCGGCTTGCCGGCCGGGGTCAGCCAGGACAGCTCGTAGCAATTCCAGATATCCACGCCGCGATAAGGCAGGGTCTCGGCGCTCAGGCCAAGCTCGGCCCATTTCGCCGTGCGTGAAATGGGAAACAGCAGCGACGGCGTGTAGCTGGAGACGTATTCGCTGGTCTTGCCCAGCGGCGAATGTTCGGCGGGATGCTGCATGAGGGAAACCTGCTGGATGAATCGCGCAGGGCCCTTCCCCGCGCGCCGCGCCGCACTGGCGGGCGGCGGCAAGTGTATACGGATCGGCCGGCATCTTCACGCCGGCCGTCCGCCGGCTCAGGGCTGCACGGTCAGTTGACCGACCATCCCGGCCTGGTAGTGGCCGGGGATGTTGCAGGCGAACTCCAGCCGGGTGGCTTTGGCGAAGGTCCAGGTCAGCTCGGCGCTCTTGCCCGGCTCGACCAGCACGCTGTTGGGGTCGTCGTGCTTCATCATCCGGCCATGGTCCATGCCGGCCATGCCGTGGCCCATCTGACTATGGTCCATCGACGCCATGCCGGTCGGGGTGAGCATCCCGGACTGCTGCATCTCCAGCATCTCCTTCTGGTGCTCGGCATGCATCGCCGCGTCTCCCAGGTTGAACTCGTGCAACAGCTTGCCTTCGTTCTTCAGCACGAAGCGGACCGTCTCGCCGGCCTTGACCTCGATCGCCCGCGGCTTGAAGTACATGTCGCCGAGCACCACCTCGATGCTGCGGCTGGCCTGCGCGGCCTGGGCCGGCTTGCCGAAGGCCTGGCCGTGGGCCGGCGAAGCCTGGGCGTTGGCACCGAAAAGCACGCCGAGGACGATCAGGGAAGCGGGAAGCAGGCGGCGCGGAAACATACGGGGAATCTCCATCGGGTTGATGTCGCCTATCCTGTGTCGCTGCGCCTGCCGGCTGGCTGTCGGGAGCATTACATCTTTGTCAGCTTGCCGCCGTTGCGGACCGCGAAGGCTAAGATCGCCCAGCGCCACCGACGGGCATAAAAAACCCGCCGACCGGAAACCAGGGAACCGGTGGCGGGTGAAGACGGGATCGGAGCCCTCCGTCATCCCGTGTGGAGCCGGGGGTGGAAGAACTGGCGATCAGCAGTTTTCCTTGTCCTTCTTCGTCGCTTCGGCCTGCTTCGCCAGTTTTTCCTGGTGCGCGGCACGAGCCTTGGCGGCCTGGGCCTGCATGCGCTCGAAGACGATGTCGCCGCCGCTGTCGGCCATGGCCGGAACGGTCGGGGCGAGGACCAGCAGGAAAGCGAGGGTGGAGGCAGTGAAGGTACGCATGGGAAGTCTCCTCGAATGAGTTCCCCTGTAGTCTGCGCGGGGGCCACTGTCGCCCCCGTTACCCACTGATTACGATGCTGTCAGAAACAGGTCGGCATGGCCGGCAAATGTAACGAGGGATGAACATGAAACTGCTGATCGTCGAAGACGAACCGCGCATCGGCCAGTACCTGCGCCAGGGGCTCGCCGAGGCAGGCTTCGCCGTCGACCTGAGCGACGATGGCAACGAGGGCGAGCAACTGGCCCTGGGCGGCGACTACGACCTGCTGATCCTCGACGTCATGCTGCCCGGCCGTGACGGCTGGCAGATCCTGCGCAGCGTGCGCGACGCCGGGATGACCGTACCGGTGCTGTTCCTGACCGCCCGCGATGCCGTAGAGGACCGCGTGCGCGGCCTCGAACAAGGCGCCGACGATTACCTGGTGAAGCCGTTCGCCTTCGTCGAACTGCTCGCCCGGGTGCGCACCCTGCTGCGCCGGGGCAGCCAGCAGTTGCAGGAGACCACCCTGCAACTGGCCGACCTCGAACTCGATTTGCTGCGCCGCCGGGTGCAACGCCAGGGCAAGCGGATCGACCTCACCGCCAAGGAGTTCGCCCTGCTCGAACTGCTGCTGCGGCGCAGCGGCGAGGTGCTGCCCAAGTCGCTGATCGCCTCGCAGGTCTGGGACATGAACTTCGACAGCGATACCAACGTCATCGAGGTGGCCATCCGCCGCCTGCGCGCCAAGGTCGACGACGACTACCCGCAGCGCCTGATCCATACCGTGCGCGGCATGGGCTACGTTCTCGAAGAGCGCGACGAATGAGCGCCGGGTTCGGCTCGCGGATGTCCCTCGGCGTCCGCCTGAGCCTGCTGTTCGCCGCCTGCACGGCGGCGGTCTCGCTGATCGCCGGATTGATCTTCAGCAGGGCCATCGACGAGCATTTCGTCGAGCTCGACCATATGGCGATGTCCGCCAAGCTCGCGGTGTTTCGCGATGAGCTGCGCGGCCTCGGCTCGGAACAACAGATGCGCCGCCGCGAAGCGGAACTGCTGCGCGAACTGGCACGCCATCCCGACCTCGGCCTGCGTCTGAACGGCCCGGATGGCAACCTCTGGTTCGAGCGCCTGCCGCAGCCTGCGCATCCCGGCCTGCCCGCCAACCGCGAACTCGGCGCCCCGCTGGAGCCCGGCAACGACGCTTCGCCGCGACTTACCGTGATCCTCGACATCAGTCATCACCAGCACTTCCTGCAACGCATGCGCCAGTTGATCTGGCTGACCATGAGCCTGTCGGCGCTGGCCACGGCGCTGCTCGGCGCCTGGGCCACCGGCGCCAGCCTGGCGCCGCTGCGACGGATGCGCGAAGTCGCCGCGCGGGTTTCAGCCAACTCCCTCACCACCCGCCTCGACGCCAGCCGGATGCCAGAGGAGCTGCGCGGACTGGCCGGCGAGCTGAACGCCATGCTGGCGCGCCTGGAAGAAGCCTTCCAGCGCCTCTCGGCGTTCTCCGCCGACATCGCCCACGAGTTGCGCACCCCGCTCACCAGTCTGCTGACCCAGACCCAGGTGGTATTGTCCCGCCCACGCTCGCTGGAGGATTATCGCGAGGCCCTGCACGGCAACCTCGAGGAGCTGGAACGGCTCACCGCGATGGTCAACGACATGCTGTTGCTGGCCAAGGCCGACCACGGCCTGCTGGCGCCCAGCCGCCAGGCCCTGGACCTGGGCGCGGAAGTCGACTCGCTGCTGGAGTTCTACCAGCCGCTGGCGGAAGACCGCGACATCCGCCTGCTGCGCGAAGGCAGCCTGAGCCTGCCCGGTGACCGCGGCATGCTGCGGCGGGTGCTGGCCAACCTGCTGGACAACGCCCTGCGCTTCACCGCCGATGGCGGCGAGATACGTATCCGTCTCGGCGACCGACGCCTGAGCGTGGAGAACCAGGGTCCGGCGATTCCTCCCGAGCGCTTGCCGCGCCTGTTCGACCGGTTCTATCGTGCCGATCCGGCGCGCCGCGAAGGCCAGGGCGAACACGCCGGGCTCGGCCTGGCGATCTGCCGCTCCATCGTCCAGGCCCACGGCGGCGAGATCCGCTGCGAGTCTGCCGACGGCTGGACCCGTTTCGTCATCGATTTCGCTCGCCCGCGCCGATGAAACGCGAAGCCCCCATGACGGGGGCTTCTGTTTCATGCCTTCGAGCGTTTCATTGGCGCATGCCGCGCCCGCTCACCAGCAGCCTTACGCAGCCGAGATAGAGCACCGCGGTGGCCAGCAGCATGAAGCCGATGGCCACGCCGATGCGAATGTCGGAGACGCCGAGGATGCCGTAGCGGAAGGCGTTGACCATGTGCAGGATCGGGTTGGCCAGCGACACCGTCTGCCAGAACGGCGGCAGCAGGTTGATCGAGTAGAACACCCCGCCCAGGTAGGTCAGCGGCGTCAGCACGAAGGTCGGGATGATCGAGATGTCGTCGAAGTTGCGCGCGAACACCGCGTTGATGAAACCGCCCAGGGAGAAAATGGTCGCGGTAAGCACCACCACCAGCACCGTGATGCCTAGGTGGTGCACCTGCAGCTTGGTGAAGAACAGCGACAGCAGGGTCACGATCACCCCCACCGCCAGGCCGCGCAGCACACCGCCGATGGTGTAGCCGAGGAGGATGGTGTGCGGCGATACCGGCGACACCAGCAGCTCCTCCACCGAGCGCTGGAACTTGCTGCCGAAGAAGCTCGACACCACGTTGCCGTAGGCGTTGGTGATCACCGACATCATGATCAGGCCGGGCACGATGTATTCCATGTAGGTGAAGCCGCCCATGTCGCCGATCTGCCGGCCGATCAAATTGCCGAAGATCACGAAGTACAGGACCATGGTGATCGCCGGCGGCAGCAGGGTCTGCGGCCAGATCCGGGTGAAGCGGCGCACCTCGCGGTAGACGATGGTGTTCAGGGCGACCAGGTTGGCGCTCAGCTCGCTGCTCATCGGGCGATCCTCGTCAGGTTCTTCTCCACCAGCGACACGAACAGCTCCTCCAGGCGATTGGTCTTGTTGCGCAGGCTCAGTACCTCGATGCCTTGTGCGCCCAACTGGGCGAACAGATCGTTGATGCCCTGGCTTTTCTCCACCTGCACTTCGAGGGTGTGATCGTCCACCAGCCGCGTCGGGTAGCCGTCGAGAGTCGGCGGCAGGGCCTGGACGTTCTTCAGGTCGAGCAGGAAGGTTTCCGAATGCAGGGTCATCAGCAGGTCGCGCATGCTGGTGTTCTGCACGATCTCGCCGTGGTCGATGATGGCAATGTTGCGGCAGAGCTGCTCCGCCTCTTCCAGGTAGTGGGTGGTGAGGATGATGCTGATGCCTTCCTGGTTGAGTTCTGTGAGGAAGCTCCACATCGAACGACGCAGCTCGATGTCGACCCCGGCGGTGGGCTCGTCGAGGATCAGCAGGCGCGGCTGGTGGACCAGTGCGCGGGCGATCATCAGGCGCCGCTTCATGCCGCCGGAGAGCATCCGCGAGGCTTCGTTGCGCTTGTCCCACAGGCCCAGTTGGGTCAGGTAGCGCTCGGAGCGCTCCTTGGCGATCTTCGCCGGGATGCCGTAGTAGCCGGCCTGGGTCACGACGATGTCGAAGACCTTCTCGAACTGGTTGAAGTTGAACTCCTGCGGCACCACGCCAAGGCAACGCTTGAGGCCGGCCGGGTCCTTGTCGAGGTCGTGGCCGAACACCGAGACCGAACCGCTGGTCTTGTTCACCAGGGTCGAGAGAATCCCGATGGTGGTGGACTTGCCCGCGCCGTTGGGGCCGAGCAAGGCGAAGAAATCACCTTCGGCGACGTCCAGGTCGATGCCCTTGAGGGCCTGGAAACCGTTGCCGTAGGTTTTCGTCAATTGACGGATGGACAGGGCGGAACTCATTAGGCTTCCCGTGTCGGAAGGTGAAGAGGAAGAGCTAGATAAGGCTACGGGTAACAAAATGCAACAGTAGCCGGCTCAGGTCAGTTCGGTCATTACCGCGGTGCGGAACGCCGGGCGCTCGCGCAAGCGCAGGTACCAGGCCTCGAGGTGGGGCAGCGGCGGGCGCTCGATGGGCATCTCGAACCAGGCGTAGATGAAACAGCCCAGGGGAATGTCACCCATGCCGAAGCGTTCGCCGGACAGCCAGGGTTGGCCGGCCAGGGTCTGGTCCGGCACCCGCAGCAACTCGCCGCAGGTCTGCAGCGCCTTTGCGATCAGGGCCTCGTCGCGTTGCTCCGGCGGCGTACGCAGCGTTCCCCAGAACAGGTCGCGGAACGGCCCGGCGAGAGTCGAGGTGGTCCAGTCCATCCACTTGTCGGCGTCGGCGCGGCGCACCGGGTCCTGCGGATAGAGGTCGCCCGGCGCATAGCGGGCGGCCAGGTAGCGGACGATGGCGTTGGACTCCCAGAGGACGAAGCCGTCGTCCTCGATCACCGGCACCCGACCGTTCGGGTTCATCGCGCGGAACGCCGGCTCATCCACCAGGCCGAACGCCCCGCCGGCATCCACCGTCCGGTACTCCAGGCCAGCCTCCTCGGCGCACCACAGCGCCTTGCGCACATTGCTCGAGTTCTTCCGGCCCCAGATGGTCAACATACTCTGCGTTCCCTCTTCGGTTGATGCGGCGGATGGGTCGCCGGAGCGCCCGGACGACATGCCGCACCCTACCGAGGATGGACCGAAGAAGGAAGACGCGCCGGCTGATGGTGACTATCGACGCCCTTCATCTTGTCCGGCCTCGGCCTGGAAATCGCCGCCCAGGGCCAGCGGGCGGCCGGAGAACAGGTGCGGATAGTGCTGCTGCAGGTGAGAGAAGAACAGTTCCTCCGGCAGGTCGGCGAACTGGCCGTGATCGGCCAGGTATTCCATGTAGCGCTCGCCCTGGCGGTTGAACGGATGGAAGACGCTGTCGGCGACGCCGTCGAACTCCAGCGGAGCGACGTCGAAGGCGCGGCACAAGGCACGGTTGAACGCCGGGGTGGCCTTCACCCAGCGGCCCTCGAGGTACAGCTCGGTATAGCCGTGCATGGCGAACACCTCGCTGCGCAGCGCTTCCAGCAGGCGCGGCGTGGCCAGGTGGTTGCGCACGTCGGCCAGGCCGATCCGCGCCGGAATCCGGCAATGCCGGGCGCAGGCGGCGAGCAGGATGGCCTTGGGCACGCAATAGGACTCGCCCTGCTGCAGCGCGTGGCTGGCCTTCAGGGTCTGCGGATCGCGGCTGAACACGTAGGGGTTGTAGCGCACCCCGTCGCGTACCGCGTAGTACAGCGCGACCGCCTGGTCACGCGGTTTCGCCGAATTCCCCCGGGATTTTTCCGCGAACTCCACCACCACGGGGTGGTCACTATCCACGAAGCGGCCGGATTGTAGGTAGGACTGCATGGCGGGCTCCCGGCGGGCAATTTGTCCCAGTCTAAACGGGAAGTTTTCGCCTATAACGTGACAAACCGGCCAAGCTGACCGGCCCTGCCGCCAAACGGCGGCAAACGGGCTAAGCTCGAGACGCCGCCTGGCGTCTTCATGGAGGATTCCGCATGTTGTTGCTCTGGTTAGTCGTACTGGTACTCGGTGTCGCTTACCTCGCCCATCGGCGTACCCCACCCGCTCCCGCGCTTGGCATCAGCGCCGCCTACCTGATCCTGATGGGCGTGTTCAGCCACGCGCCCGGCTGGCTGCTGCTGGTCTTCTGGCTGCTCTGGCTGGCGGTGGCGCTTCCCCTCGCCCTGCCCGACCTGCGCCGGCGCGTGCTCAGCGGTCCGCTGTTCGCCTGGTTCCAGAAAGTCCTGCCGCCGATGTCCGACACCGAGCGCGAGGCCATCGAGGCGGGCACCGTGTGGTGGGATGGCGAATTGTTCAGCGGCCGCCCGGACTGGCAGAAACTGCTCGACTACCCCAAGGCGCAACTCACCGAAGAAGAGCAGGCCTTCGTCGACGGCCCGACCGAAGAACTCTGCGCCATGGTCAGCGACTGGGACATCGGCCAGCGCATGGACCTGCCGGAAGAAGCGTGGGCCTTCATCAAGCAGCACGGCTTCTTCGGCCTGATCATTCCCAAGGAGTACGGCGGCAAGGGCTTCTCCGCCTTCGCCCACTCGCAGGTAGTGATGAAGCTCGCCACCCGTAGCGGCGACCTGGCCTCGACGGTGATGGTGCCGAACTCCCTCGGCCCGGCCGAGCTGCTGCTCCACTACGGCACCGACGAGCAGCGCCAGCGCTACCTGCCGAGCCTGGCCAAGGGCGACGACATCCCCTGCTTCGCCCTCACCGGCCCCTACGCGGGCTCCGATGCCGGCGGCATGACCGACGTCGGCATCGTCTGCAAGGGCGAATGGGAAGGTCGCGAGGTGCTCGGCCTGCGCCTGACCTGGGAAAAGCGCTACATCACCCTCGGCCCGGTGGCCACCCTCCTCGGCCTGGCCTTCAAGTGCCACGACCCGGACCATCTGCTGGGCGACGAGGAGGACCTGGGCATCACCCTGGCGCTGATTCCCACCGACACCCCCGGGGTCGAGATCGGCCGCCGCCACGTGCCGCTGGGCGCCGCCTTCATGAACGGTCCGAACTCCGGCAAGGACGTGTTCGTGCCGCTGGAGTACATCATCGGCGGGCAGGAAATGATCGGCAAAGGCTGGATGATGCTAATGAACTGCCTGTCGGTCGGACGCTCCATCTCGCTGCCGGCGGTGGGCACCAGCGCTGGCAAGGCCAGCAGCTACGTCAGCGGTCGCTACGCTCAGGTCCGCGAGCAGTTCAACGTGCCGATCGCCGCCTTCGAAGGCATCCAGGAGGCGCTCGCCCGCATCGGCGGCAACGCCTGGCTAATGGACAGCGCGCGAATCCTCACCGCCAACGCGGTGGACCTCGGCGAGAAGCCCTCGGTGCTTTCGGCGATCCTCAAGTACCACCTCACCGAGCGCGGCCGCGAGTGCATCGCCCATGCCATGGACATCCATGGCGGCAAGGGCATCATCATGGGCCCGAACAACTACCTGGGTCGTTCCTGGCAGGGCGCGCCGATCTTCATCACGGTGGAAGGCGCGAACATCCTCTCGCGCAACCTGATGATCTTCGGCCAGGGCGCGATCCGTTGCCATCCGTACGTACTCAAGGAAATGGAACTGGCCCAGCGCGAGGACAAAGACCAGGCCGCCCGCGAGTTCGACGCGCTGCTGGTGAAGCACATCGGCTTCGCCGTCGGCAACGCCGCCAGCAGCTTCCTCCTCAGTCTCAGCTGCGGCCACCTCGGCAACGCGCCCGGCGACCGCATCAGCCGTCCCTACTTCCGCGCGCTGAACCGCCTGGCGGCGTCCTTCGCCCTGCTCGCCGACTTCAGCATGATGCTGCTGGGCGGCGAACTGAAGCGCAAGGAACGCCTCTCCGCGCGTCTCGGCGATGTCCTCAGCTATCTCTACCTGGGCTCGGCGGCGCTCAAGCGCTACCACGACCTGGGCAACCCGGACTACCTGCATCCGCTGCTGCGCTGGGCCATGGAGGAAAACCTCGGCAAGGCCGAGGCGGCGCTGGAGGACCTGCTGAACAACTTCCCCAGCCGCTTCTTCGGCTGCGCGCTGAAGGTCCTGGTACTGCCGTTCGGCCGCCGGCACAAAGGGCCGGGCGACGAACTGGACGCCGAGATCGCGGAAATCCTCGGCCGTCCGGACGACGACCCGGCGTTGCAGGCGATCCTCGCCGGCGCGTTCCTGCCGAAGGACCCGCAGGACCCGGTCGGTGCCCTCGCCCACGCCTTCGACGCGGTACGCGAAAGCGCCGCGCTGGAGAAAACCCTGCACAAGGCGATCAAGGAAGGCAGGGTCCAGCCGCAAGCGGGGCAGAACCCGATCGATGCCGGCGCCGCCGCCGGCGTGCTGAGCGCCGAGCAGGCGCAAGCCCTGCACCAGGCCGAAGCGGCACGGCGCAAGGTGATCAACGTCGACGACTTCGCCAAGGAGGAACTGCAACTGGCCGACGGCAGGATCCGCTGACACTCCGCGGCAAAGCGACGGTCGCAACCGACAAAGGCGCCTTCCGGCGCCTTTGTCGTCTTCACCCACCCAAACCCGGGCGATTGGCTAGAATCGACGGGCACATCCCTGACGTACGGGAGGCCATCATGCTCAAGCTACTTGCCACCGGCCTGGCAGCCTCGTTTCTCCTCCTGCCCCCGGCGCAGGCCGCACCGCCTGCGCCCTATGGCGTGCAGCCGCACCAGCAGGCGGTGCAGCGCGCCGGCGAACAGCGCCAACGCCAGCTCCAGGAACAGCGCCAGCGCTTCGACGAACAACGCCTGCAATTGCAGCAGGATCAACTGCAACGCCAGCAGCAGAATTTGCAGCGGCAACGGCAGCAGCGACAGATGCAGGACAACCTGATCCGCCAGCAGCAACTGGACCAGCAGCGCTGGCGCCTGGAGCAGGACCAGCGGCGCCTCGATAGCGAACGCCGGCAACTGGAAAACCGCCGGCGCCAGAGCCAGTCCCCGGCGATCCGCTGAAACTGGCCGGCGCCGCGAAACCCTTTATACTGCCCAGCTTTTTTCCAGAGGACCCGTCATGGCCAACTCCTACCTCGAGCACCACCTCGCCCTGCTCCAGCACCTGCGCAACATCCTCGGCGCCCTGGGCGAGGCCGAGCAGGTGCCGGAAGAAAACCACGGGCTGTTCCTCGAACGTTTCGACGAACTGATGGACGAACTGCCGCGCGACCCGGAAGGCGCCCAATACCTCGGCCAGGACCTGATTTCCCAGGTCTTCCACCGCTATCCGCAGATCGCCCACCTGGTACCGCGCGACCTGCTGTGGTTCTTCGGCGGCGATTGCCTGCACTTCATGCCGGACGAAGAGATCGACCTGTTCCAGCGCCTCGACGAGCGCCGCTACGAAGCCGAAGAGCGCGGCGAAACGTTCGACTGGAACCGCGAAAAGCAGTTGCTCGCGCTGCCCGAGGACAGCCCGCGGCACTGAATCGCCACGGCCACCGGCCGTCCCGCCCCGACCGCCATCCGTGCGCTCGGGGCCGCCTCCCGCCAGCCCAAACCTCGCTACCCTTTCCGAATAAAAAACGGACCGCCCGCCCGATTGCCGGAGCGCGCCGAGTCCGTACCTAGCAGTTCTGCCGGGTAGCCGGAGCTTCACACCCCTTCGCCGCACACGTCCCCACTGATTGCTCTGCAGCGAGCATGTCGTACCTCGCCGGAGCTGCCGATCAATCTGGCGAAGGCGCAGGCATGCACTCGAACGAGTCAACGGAAGACCGCTGTTCACGCCACTACACCCTGCTGCAACGGTGCCCGCTGCTGCACGGGCTGCCCGATCTGCTGCGGCACGTGGCGACCCATGCGTCGGAGCGCCGGTTGCGCGACAAGGACGTCCTGTTCCTCAAGCACGACCCTGAAGACTTCATCGGCCTGGTCCTCGGCGGACACCTCTATACCGTGCTCTACGGGCCGGACGGGCGAGAGCTGATCGTCAATGATATCCGTCCTGGCGAAGTGATCGGGGAAACCGCGCTGATCCAGCCGAACCGCCGCGAGACCTCTGCCTACGCCTCCGGCGCGGCGTCGGTGCTGATCCTCCACCGACGTCACTTCGCCCCGTTGATCGCCGACACGGAATTCCTCAACCGCGCGCTGGCCCTCCTCTGTTCGCGCCTGCGCGAAGCCTCCGGTTTCGTCGAGAGGGTCTGCCTGCATCGCCTGGAGTCGCGCCTGGCGCGCCATCTCCTGGCCAGCCTGGCGAGCGAACAACCCGAGGGAGCCTGCGCGACGCTACCGACCAACCAGAGCATCCTAGCAGCGATGCTCAACGCCAGCCGGCCGAAGCTCAACGCGCAACTGCAAATATGGAAACGCGAAGGGCTGATCAGCTGCCGTAACGACCGGATCCTGATCAACGACCTCGGTCGCCTGCGACGCAAGGCCGAACTACCAGCCGCGCCCCTGTCACCCAGGTAACAGCCTCGCCCACCGCCCGCCTCACAGACTGCTCGCCGACACGAGCAACCAGGGAGGTAGCGGTTATGGATCGTCCGAATCAGCCAGGCGGCAACGAAACCGGTTCCGATCGCCTGTTCGAGGAAAGCTGGCGTGCCGCGCAGGCTGGCCTGCGCAAACGCGCACAACGCCTTGCGCGCGGCAACAGCCATCGGGCCGAAGAATGGCTGTCGAGCACCGCGGTCAAGGCGCTGCTGTTCCTGCGCCAGTCACCGGAGCGGGTACGCGACCCCCAGGGCTTCCTGTTCCTGATCCTGGAACACGTCTACCTGGACAGCGCGCGCCACCAGATCCGCGAGGACCGCCTCATCGACCGCGGCATCGACCTGCACGATGGCCAGTTGGAGCGCTTCGCCGCCGTCGGCTCGCCGCTGGAACGCCTGGAGCAGCTGGAACGTCTCGACCAGGTGGACAAGGCCCTGGCCTCGCTGTCGCGCCAACAGCAGCAGCTCTTCGAACTGCGCTTCATCGAGGAACTGCCCTATGCCGACATCGCCAGCCAGCTCGGCATAGCCCCGCCGCTGGTGCGCAAGCGCGTGCAGTTGCTGCGCTCGCGGCTGAGCGCCGACTTTTTCGCCGGCGACGTTTCACAAGACAGACGCAGCCGCGTTCATTCCTGACAAGCGAGTCGAGGCCCGTGCGACCGGCCCCCTGCCCGACGAGCACCTGCCCATTCAAGGAGAGTCCCATGGCTGACCCCACGGCTGTGAATGCCCAGATCACCGATGCCGTCACCCAGACCAACGTCAAGGTGGTCGCCGAAGCCCCGGCCCAGGCCATCGCCGCGCTCTACCAGATCGCCAGCCATTCCGCCGGCCTGTCCCTGCAGAACGCAGTCTACAGCCAGCAGGCCCTGAACCAGATCTCCACCGCGGTGGTTTCCAAGGCGGTGTCGATGATCATGGCGATAGAAGACAAGAAAGGTATCTGACCCGCCCCTTGATCCCAGGAGTGCCCAGACATGTTCGGCTTCGGCAAGAAATCCGCGCCCGCGCCCGCGCCATCCGGCGACAGCGAGCAAGCCGCCGCCCCCGGCGAGGCCGGCCGGCAGACGCCAGCCAGCGGCGGCAGGGCGTCCGCCAACGGCGACGTGAAGCTGCCGTCGCGCCCTTCGCCGCTGGCCGGCATGAGCGAGCGCCTGCTCAAGCAGACCGAGGCGCCGCCGCCGGACACCAGCGCCCTGAACAGTCAAGTCGTGCAGGCGGTGCAGATGAGCAACAGCGAAACCGCCGGCTATGCGCCGTCGCAGATCGCCATCGCGCCGAACATGATGATCAGCCAGGCCTCCGGGCTGGTGGCGCAATCCGCCGCCAGCTACTTCGACGGAGTCAGCAAGATCGCCCTGGCCAGCCAGGCGATCCTGCTCCGGCAGATGACCCAGAACATCGCCGAAAACAAGCTGGCCCAGGCTGCCGAGGACGCGCTCGGCGCCCTCGCCACCGACCTGCTGATGGGCGCCGCCGCCGCGGTAGCCGCGGCGGCCGGGGCGATCGAGGCGGAATCGGCCAGCTTCGCCATCGACAAGATCGACCAGAGCATCGCCAAGTACAGCGAGACCCTCGCCAGTCGCGGCGGCAAGGACACCCAATCGTAGCCACCACCGGCGGGGCCGGCGGCGTCCGGCCCTGGCACAGGAGAGCCGTCATGGCCTATTTCAAGCTGGAAGAACCGGTCAGGTTCCATCGCTATCCCTTCGACTTCCATAGTCACTTCGCCGGCATCCTGCCGGTGGAAAGCAACAGCCGCTGGACGCGCGACCGCCGGGTCTTCCGCGTCGGCGAGCGGCAAGTGAGCCTGGAGAAAGGCCAGGAGCTTTCCCTGATCGGGCTGCTGATGAGTGCCCGCGGCGTCGCCCCGGACGTCGACGGCAAGGCGCTGGAGGAGGCTCGCCAGGCCGCGCACTATGAGCTGTTCGAACTGGCTCTGCAGCGGATGGTCAGGCGCAATCCGTTCGCCGCGACCGACCGTCAGGGCTACCTGCGCGGCGAATGCGCGGCGGAGAACATCTATCTCGCCTGCCTCATCCTGGCGCAACGTTTTGGCCGGACCTCGCCGCCAGCGGCCATCGACCAGCCAGCGATCTACCTCGGCACCCTGGAACTGCTCGGTGCGAGCGCGGTTCGCGACAGCGAGACGGACCAGTTCGTCCGCTACTTCAACCGCAAGATCTGGAGCGGCAACAAGTACACGCCGTTCGACGACGCCTACTGGGCCCGCGGCGCCATCCGCGATCGCCATCCGGGCGAATTCGCCTGCCTGACGCTGGGGTTCCTCCTCCACGAAGGAATCAGCCATACCCAGACGGCGACGGGGGAAGACGAGGTGGCCGTCCTCGATTCCCTGTTCGAGCAATTCAACGCCTCCGAGAAGACCGCCTACCGCCTGCTCGCCCACACCGCGCATGGCTATGCCAGCGAAGCCGCCTTCGATGCCGAGCTGCACAGGATCCTCCGTCATTTCGAAATACAGCAGGGGCAGCCACCGCAGGCCCGGCTGGTCGGCATCGACCTGCTCGGCATGGAGACCGCTACCGGCCTGTACCGACAGTTCTTCGACTTCCTCCTCGGACAGGCCGCGGTGTTTCGCCGCTACCTGGACGGCAAGCCGGAAACCCGCAAGGTGGTCCTGCACATCCATTGTGGAGAGGGGACCGGGGTGTCCGACGACAACCGGTCGCTGTGCGGTTACTTCCTGCGCAACGCCAACGCGCTGGACGATTTCTACGCAGCGCTCTCCGCCTATGCCTGGAAGTGCTATGGCAACACCATCCGCCAGGGCAAGGCGCGGCTACGCGAACGGGAGAACCTGCAGGACCGTGACAAGGCGCCCAGCGCCCTCGCCGGCCTTTTCGACGAACTGTTTTTCGGCAACAGCCTGACCGCCTCCGGCCTGCGGCTACGCCGCTTCGACATCACCAGCGGGACTACCCAGGCCCTGGTCGCCTATTACGCCCGCACCAACGTCGTGAACCTCTGCCAGGCGCTGGCCAGCCGCGACGCCGACGGCAACAGCTACTACCGCCGCCTGCTGGAGAGCGATCTGTTCAGCCTGCGCATCGGCCATGCCTACTACTACCGCAACTATCTGGCCAGCAAGTTCCCCGAGCTGTGCTTCGACACCAACCTGGGAAGCAATTTCATTACCGGCGCCTCCGGCCTCTTCGACTCGCTGCAGGAATACCGCCTGAACCGTGGCCTGCGCCATCTCGACGGATACGTCGGCACCGACCAGCTCAAGGAACTCAGTCTGGCCATCGCCTACCAGGGCGAACAGCGCCTGGACCCACAACAGATGCAGTACGTCCATGCCCTGGCGGAAAGCCAGAGCGGCTTCGACGAACTGGGCGAACACCTCCCGGGTACACCCGGCTGGGCGAAACCCGCGCTGGAACAGTTCTTCGCAAGTCAGTGCGCGCTCTACCGCTCCGAGGAGGATCGCTACTTCCAGTTCGAAGCCTACCGGCGCCTCTTCGCCCAGGTCCTCAACTGGCGCTCCTATCTGCTGGGCGCCGACGGCCAGGGTGTCGAGCACTCCAACGTACAGGACGAAGCGATCCGCATGGCGCTCCTGCTCAACTATGCCGCCGCGGACCGCCACGGCCGGGTACCGGTCGCTTCGCTGGAGAATGCCCAACGCCTGCTGGTGCAACTGGGCAGCGCCTACTGGGAGGAAACCATCGGCGCCGTCGACCTGGCCGCCGCGCCCCATCGGGACCGAGAGCTGCAGCGCTTCGAAGGGTTCGCCGCCCCCGCCTCGGTCGTGCGCATCTCCACCCGCAGCAGTTGAGGAGCGACCGATGAGCGCCTACGCACGCTACATCAGACGCCGCGCGCTCGCCGCCGCGGACCGCCCGGCGCAGCGTTCGCCGGACGCCAGCGAGGAGGCACGGGACCAACCGCACCCCAGCGGGCCGGCGAGCGGAAAGCGCCTGCTGGAAATATCGGACAGCGATGCGGCCAAGCTCTTGGCCGTGCTGAAACTGCTCGGATGAGCACCCACCCCAGGAGAAGCGTCATGAAGGAAGAACTCGAAACCCTCGTCACCCAGGTCAAGGCACTCCTCACCGAATGCCTGCAAGGCTGGCTCCAGGCCCTGTCCCAGGGAGACAGCGTGGACGACCCGGCCAGCCTTGGACAGTTGGCGGTGCAGTTAAGCACCGCCTACAGCACCCTGCAGGCCGCTGCCGCCGCCTACCCCGGCGATACCGGCGGCAGCGCGCAGGCCCCCTCGGCGGACGGCACGCAGCAGTACTGAAGCCTCGCCACGACACCCCGCGCACCGCGCGTCTATCGCAGAGGAGTCCGCGCATGTCGATCTCGGAAGAATTGGGAAGGAATCTGGTCCAGCTGGCGCAACTCTGGCTGAAACGCCCCCTCACCAGCGAAGAACACGAGCAGTTGAGACAGTTCCAGCTCGGCCTCGGCAACGACGCCAGCAGCGATCCGGCCGTGCACGCGCGACAGCAGGCCGAACAGGTGATCGAGAACGGCCGGCAGCGTTCCGAAGGCTCCATCCGCCAGATCCTGCAGAACGTCCAGCAGGCCTCGACCCAGGCCCTCCGCGCCCAGGACAGCGGCGAGCAGGCGATTCTCGAGGCGGTCAATGCCGCCGGCAGCCTGGCCGAACTGCGTCCCGGCCACCTGCAGAGCGGCCAGGCAAGCGCCAACCAGTTGGTGATGTCGCAGATTGCCGACCGCCTGGCCAACCTAGTGAAGAGCGAGGTACGCCTGTGCTTCGAGCAGAACTTCGGCTCGCTCAAGCAGCAACTGGAGAACGCTATCGCCATCTTCAACCAGAGCAACCACAACACGTCCGCACCGCCGCCGGACAAGCCCGACCCGCCCACCGCATGAGACCGCACCGACAAGCGCCCCGCCTCGCGGGGCGCTTGCATTTTCGCCGCCCGCCAGGCCTGGCGCCGACGGATTCACAACTCCCTGGCTGGAGCGTTCATCAAGACAGCACGACATGAGCCGTGCCGTTCACTCACAGGGAGTCACATCATGAGTTTTCCGACCGCAGTCAACGACCAGATCACCGATGCCGTCACCCAGTCCAACGTCAAGGTGATCGGTGAAGCCCCGGCCATGGCGCTGGGCTCGATCTTCCAGACCATGGCCCACTCCACCGGCATCCTGTTCGAGAATTCGGTAGCTGCCCAGCAACAGCAGAACGCCCTGGCCCTGGCCGCTTCCAACATGGGCGTGATGCAGATCTACAGTCTGGATACCAGCGCCGCCGGCGGCGCCACCGAGAAGATCGGCCAGCTGGGCGTGGCCGACAACCTCACCAGCCTGCTGACCGTACTGAAATCCTTCACCTGAGCCTGACCCGCCGGGTCCAAGCAATCGCCGTACATCCTTCGCAATGATTCAGGAGAATCACCATGAGCTTCCCAACCGCAGTAAACAACCAGATCACCGATGCCGTCACCCAGTCCAACGTCAAGGTCGTCGGTGAGGCGCCAGCCATGGCGCTGGGCACCATCTACCAGACCATGGCCCACTCCACCGGGATTCTCTTCGAGAACGCGGTGAGCGCCCAGCAACAGCAGAACGCCCTGGCCCTGGCCGCCTCCAACATGGGCGTGATGCAGATCTACAGCCTCGACACCGCCGCCGATGCCGGAGCCACCGAGAAAGTCGGCCAGTTGGGCGTGGCCGACAACCTCACCAGCCTGCTGACGGTGCTCAAAGCGCTGCCCTGATCGCCGCCGTCGCTACACCAGAGAAGGCCACTCCACGAGTGGCCTTTTTCGTCTCGACGATCGAGCGAGCAGATGCGGCGGGACAGCGGCCTGCCGAGGGGAACATGGGGGGAATCGGGAAAAGCACCAGGGCGGTGCGGATCGCAGAAACGAAAAAAGGGCCCGAAGGCCCTTTTCTCTTCGACCCAGGCCGAAACCTGGATCATGTTTGGAGCGGGAAACGAGACTCGAACTCGCGACCCCGACCTTGGCAAGGTCGTGCTCTACCAACTGAGCTATTCCCGCGTTACAACTTGTTGCCCGTTCGGCCGAAACCGAACCTTTGACGCCTAACTTTCACCAACCCCGCCGAAGCCAGGTTGTAGAATTTGGAGCGGGAAACGAGACTCGAACTCGCGACCCCGACCTTGGCAAGGTCGTGCTCTACCAACTGAGCTATTCCCGCAATGGCGTCCCCTAGGGGACTCGAACCCCTGTTACCGCCGTGAAAGGGCGGTGTCCTAGGCCACTAGACGAAGGGGACGCGGCCCGGAACTTACAACAGATATTTCCGGCTTCCAGTGTTTCGCGCTTGGCTTCACGCTGGAAGTGGCGCGCATTTTATGGAGCGTCCGGGGAGGCGTCAACCCTTCTGAGAAAATTTTTTTAAATCAAAGACTTCTGTGCAAATAATGAGCTGCTGCTATCAGTGGTAGCACCAAGACATTAGACTGAGAAAATTCTTACAGCGGAGTCCCAAGGTGTCGCCACTCCTCATTACCGCCCTCATCATCGGCGGGATCGCCCTCCTAATCGCCATTGGCTATATCAACCACGTGGTGGAAAACAGCAAGCTGGAGAAAGCGCGCCTGAAAGCCGAACTCAACGACCGGGTCCGGCGCTGCGCGCAGATTTCCGAGAGCCTTCCCGGCCAGTTCGTCAGCCCGTCGCTGAAGCTGTTGATGAGCCAGATCGAGCTCAGCCTCAGCGAGCAGCAACTGGCGCTGGAGAAGAAAGCCGATGCCGGGCTCAAGGCTCGCATAGAAGAGTTGCGCGCGCTGGTCGCCAAGGGCGAGTCGATCCCGGTGCGCAATCCGCCCCAGGCGATCCTGACCGAGGACAAGGCCAAGGAAGTCCGCTTCCT
Source organism: Pseudomonas sp. HMSC063H08 (assembly GCF_001813645.1). NCBI lineage: Bacteria > Pseudomonadati > Pseudomonadota > Gammaproteobacteria > Pseudomonadales > Pseudomonadaceae > Pseudomonas > Pseudomonas sp. HMSC063H08. The sequence goes on along the minus strand of NZ_KV813369.1, from coordinate 172,008 downwards.
CTTCGAAGCCCTGCATGCCCAGCTCGCCCGTTTCACCCAGGACGGCCACCTGCCGCGCAGCGAGGCGCAGATCTGGGTCAAGGAGATTCGCCACCTCCTGGTGCGCCTGCATATCGAGTTCTTCGGCAATCTCGGCCAGCAGGCCCTGCAGCAGAACGAACCGCGCCAGGCGCGCCTGGCCTTCGAGCGCGGCGCCCAGTACCTGCGCAAGCAGCCCGAGCTGGCGCGCTACCAGGCGGAGCTGCAGCAGATGGAAGCGCAGCTGGCCCGCGCCAACGCGATGGTGCTGAACAACAGCCAGCCGGCGAGCGAGGAGCCCAGCGAACTCAACGAGGGATTGAAGGCCCTCGATGCAGACGACCTGTGGAAGAAGAAGAACGTCTACGACTGATTCCGGCCTGCCCACGGCAGCCGTGCTATAACCCAGGCTCATATCGACCGAGGAAATCGTTATGAGCCTGACACTCTACGGAGCCCCGCTGTCTCCGTTCGTCCGCAAGGTCCGCCTGCTCCTGGCCGAAAAGGGCCTCGACTACCAGTTGGAAGCGATCGCCCCGTTCGGCCAGCCGGCCTGGTATCGCGAGATCAGTCCGCTGGGCCGCATCCCGGCGTTACGCGACGGCGACCTGGCCCTCGCCGACTCCAGCGTGATCTGCCAGTACCTGGAAGAACGCTATCCCGAACCGCCGAATCTCCAGGGCGACGCCCCCGCCGGCCGCGCAGCGGTGCGCTGGCTGGAAAAATACGCCGACTACGAGATCGCTCCCCTGGCCACGCTGACGATCTTCCGCAACCGGATACTCAAGCCGGCGATGGGCCAGGCCTGCGAGGAGAACGACGTGCGTCGCGCGCTGGAGGAAAAGCTGCCAGCGCACTTCGATTACCTGGAAAACCATCTCGACGGCCGGGCCTTCTTCGTCGGCGAGCGACTGACCCTCGCCGACCTGGCGATCGCCAGCCAGTTGGTCAACCTGCGTCACGCCGGCGAAAACCTGGACGAGCAACGCTGGCCGGCCCTCGCCGCGCATTTCGCGCGGATGCTCGAACGCCCGGCGATGCAAGCGCTGCTGCCGGGGGAACGACGGACCCTCGACAAGCTCGCAGCGAAAGCCTGAACGCGTCGCTCAGCAGTCCGTCAGGCGCAGGAATATCTCCACCAGGCCTTCGATCCCGGCCTGGTCCTCGGCGCTGAAGCGCGCCACGCTCGGGCTGTCCAGATCGAGCACAGCGACCAGGCGGCCGTCCTTGAGCAGGGGCACCACCAGTTCGCTGCTGGAAGCGCTGTCGCAGGCGATGTGGCCGGGAAACGCGTGGACGTCGTCGACCCGCTGGGTCAGCCGGGTACGCGCCGCGGCGCCGCAGACGCCCTTGGAGAAGGGAATGCGGACGCAGGCGACCTTGCCCTGGAACGGTCCCAGGACCAGTTCCTCGTTGCGGTTCAGATAGAAGCCGGCCCAGTTCAGGTCGCCCAGCTCATGGAAGAGAAAGGCGGAGAACTGCGCGGCGTTGGCGATGAAATCGCGCTCGCCGGCGAACAGCGCCTCGGCCTGCGCCGCCAGCAGGGCGTAGCCGGCCAGCCCGGCGCCAGATTGCTGCAGATCGATCATGCCTGGCGCTCCAGCAGTTGCTTGCCCACCCAGTAGCGGGAGAACTGATAGGCGCAACGGCCGTTGCGGTTGCCGCGGCCAAGCGCCCAGCGGATCGCTTCCTTCTCCAGTTCCTCGCTCCAGCTCCAGGCCAGCCCGGCCTTCTCCGCGAGCACGTCCACCCAGTGGCGAACCACGCTGAGGAAATGCTCCTGGGTGAAGGGATAGAACGACAGCCACAGGCCGAAACGGTCGGACAAGGCGATCTTGTCCTCCACCGCTTCGTTGGGATGCAGCTCGCCGTCCACCATCTTCCAGTTCTCGTTGTCGCTCTGCTTCTCCGAAACCAGGTGCCGGCGGTTGGAGGTGGCGTAGAGCAGCACATTGTCCGGCGCCTGTTCCAGCGAGCCGTCGAGCACGCTCTTGAGTACCCGGTAGTCGCCTTCCCCGGCATCGAACGAGAGGTCGTCGCAGAACAGCACGAAGCGCTGCGGCAGGCCTTGCAGTTGCTCGACCACGCGCGGCAGGTCGGCCAGGTGGTCGCGCTCGATCTCGATCAGGCGCAGCCCGGCGCCGGCCAGCTCAGCCAGCAGCGCACGAACCAGAGAGGACTTGCCGGTCCCGCGGGCCCCCCAGAGCAACGCGTGGTTGGCCGGCTGGCCGGCGACGAACTGGCGGGTGTTGCGTTCCAGTTGCTCGCGCTGCCGCTCTACGCCCAGCAGGTCGGCCAGGCGCAGGTCGAGGCTGACCTCCAGCGGCTGCAGGTAGCCGCTGCGGCCGTCGCGGTGCCAGCGCGCCGCCAGGCTGCGCTCCCAGTCGACGGCTTCGCGTACGGCCGGCAGCAGCGGCTCCAGGCGCGCGAGCACGCTTTCGGCGCGGGCAAGAAAATCGCTCAATCGGGAATCCACTCTGTTCTCCTCGGATCGGACTGACGTCACGGATCGATCATCGGTTGCGCCCAGGAACCCCGACAGACGGTCGGGATGGGCTATGCTAGGCGGCAGAACCTCGCCAAGGCTGATCCCCGCCCCCATGGATATAGCGCTGACCCATCGCCTGTCGTTCAAACAGGCCAGCCTCACCGTGCTGGTGGCCTTTATCCTGGGAACCCTGCTCAGCCTGATTCAGGTTGGCGTCGATTATGCCAGCCAGGACGCATCCATCAATCGCGAAGTGCGCGCGCTGCTGGACGTCAGCCACAACCCCGCCGCGCGAATCGCCTACAACATCGATGCGGAGCTGGCCCAGGAGCTGGTCCTCGGCCTGCTCCGTTCGCCCGCCGTAGTCCGCGCGGAAATCATCGACACCTCCGGCCTGCCGCTGGCCAGCGCCTCGCGCGAACCCGCCGAAAGCCGCCTGCGGCCGCTCAGCGACTTCCTCTTCGGCCACAAGCGGGTCTACGAGGACCCGTTGCATGTCGACCATGCGCCGGGCGAGGCCCTCGGCGTACTGCAGCTGGAAATCGACACCTTCGTGTTCGGCAACGACTTCCTCCGTCGCGCCGGCATCACCCTGCTCTCCGGCTTCGTGCGCAGCCTGCTGCTGTCGCTGATCCTGCTGGTGCTCTTCTATACCCTGCTGACCAAGCCCCTGGTCAGCCTGATCCAGGCCCTCAGCGGACACGATCCACGCTCGCCGGCACGCATGCGCCTGCCCTGCCCCAAGGGCCACGAACGCGACGAGATCGGCGTGCTGGTGGAAGTCATCAACCGCCAGCTCGGGCGCATCTCGGTAGAGATCGAACAGCGCCGGGAGGCGGAGAACCGCCTGACCCAGTACCTGGAGGAGCTGGAAAGCATCGTCGCCGCCCGTACCGCCGAGCTGAAGGCCGCCAACGCGCGCCTGACGCTATCCAACCAGGAACTCGAAGAAGCCCGCCAGACCGCTCTCGACATGGCCCAGGCCCGCGCCAGCTTCCTGGCCAACATGAGCCACGAGATCCGCACGCCGCTGAACGGCCTGCTCGGCATGCTCTCGCTGAGCCTCGACGGCCCGCTCACCCCGGAACAGCGCCAACAGCTGTCGATCGCCCACGACTCCGGCAAGGTGCTGGTGGAATTGCTCAACGACGTGCTCGACCTCTCCAAGTTCGAGGCCGGGCAACTGGTCCTGGAACAGATCCCGTTCGACCTGGGCGTCCTGGTGGAAGACACCGCCAGCCTCCTCTCGCAGAACGCCGCGGCCGGCGTGGAGTTGACCTGCCTGGTCGACCCCGCCCTGCCCGCCCAGGTTTCCGGCGACCCGACGCGGATTCGCCAGGTCGTCAGCAACCTGCTGTCCAACGCGCTGAAGTTCACCCGCCTGGGGCGGGTCGACGTTCGCGTGGAAGCCACCGCCGAGGGTGTGCGCATCAGTGTGCGCGACACCGGCATCGGCATCGCCCAGGAGGCGCTGGATCGCATCTTCCAACCGTTCACCCAGGCCGACGCGGGTATCACCCGCCAATACGGCGGCACCGGCCTCGGCCTGGCCCTCACGCGCAAGCTGTGCGAGGCCATGCAGGGCGAACTGACGGTGGAGTCGACGGTCGGCCTGGGCAGCCTGTTCAGCGTCGGCCTGCCGCTGGCGCCGGTCAGCCCTCCGCTACAGGCGCTGCCGCTGCGCGGCCGGGTGATCGCGCAATGCTCGGCCAACAGCGGGCTGGCGCAGCTGCTGCAAACCTGGCTGCCGCGCTGGGGCCTGGAGTACAAGCGTCTGGAGACCGACGACAGCCTGCTCGGCCACTCGCTCGACGTACTGATATCGGATTGCCCGGACTGCCTGATGGGACTGCGTCCGAGCATCGGTACGCCGATCCTGCTGGTCACCGCCTACGGCAGTTTCCTCGAACCGGAGCTGGCCCGCCGCCTGTCGCCGTTGCGCCAACTGGCCAGGCCGCTGAGTCGCAACCAGTTGTACCAGGCCCTGAAACACGTGCTCGAACACACCGCCATAGCCCCGTCGAGCGCCTCGGACACCGCGGGAGAACAGCGCAACACCCGGGTCCTGCTGGTGGAGGACAACCCGGTCAACCAGTTGGTCGCCAAGGGCCTGCTGCACAAGCTCGGCTGCCAGGTATGGATCGCCGAACACGGGCTGAATGCCCTGAAGATGCTGGAGGAGCATCCCATCGACCTGGTCCTGATGGACTGCAACATGCCGGTGATGGACGGCTACGAAGCGACCCGGCAGATCCGCGACAGCGGACGCTGGGGCGGCCTGCCGATCATCGCGCTGACCGCCAACGCCCTGCCGGACGAGCGCGAACGTTGTCGTGCCGCCGGCATGGACGACTACCTGGCCAAGCCCTTCCACCGCGACGAACTGAAGGCCATCCTCGACCGCTGGTGCCCGCTCACCGCGGGCGACTAGCCGGTCTCGCGACGACGGCTAGCCTCCCACCACCAGGCGAAAACGCGACAGCAACCCGCCCAGGCGCTGGTGCAGGTCGAACATCTCGTTGAGGTCGAAACCGGTGCTGCAGATCAGTTGCTGGCGCAGCGGAATGACCCGTTCGCGCAAGGTGATCCCTGGCACCGTCAGCGCCAGGTGCACCTCCCGCTCATCGTGGCTGGCGCGACGGCGATCCACCAGGCCGAGCTGTTCGAGGCGCTTGAGCAAGGGCGTCAGGGTTCCCGAGTCGAGCAGCAGGCGGTCGCCCAGGGCCTTCACCGTCGGCTGCTCCGGCGGGCTCGCATGCCACTCCCAGAGCACCAGCATGACCAGGTACTGCGGATAGGTCAGGCCGATCTGTTCGAGCAGCGGCCGATAGCCGCGGATCACTGCGCGCGAGGCGGCGTACAGCTTGAAACACAGCTGGTTGTCGAGCAGCAGCGATTCTTCGACGCCATCCGGCCTGGCGACTTTTCCCCGGGTGCTCATTCAAGCAGCGCCTCGATCGCCGAACTCAGCTCCTCCGGCTTGGTGGTCGGCGCGTAGCGCTTCACCACCTGGCCATCGCGGCCGATCAGGAACTTGGTGAAGTTCCACTTGATGCCCTGGCTGCCGAGCAGGCCCGGCGCGCGCTTCTTCAGGCTGACGAACAACGGGTGGGCGCCGGCGCCGTTGACCTCGATCTTCCTGAACAGCGGGAAGCTCACCCCGTAGTTCAGCTCGCAGAACTGCGAAATCTCGCCCTCGTCGCCCGGTTCCTGCTTGCCGAACTGGTTGCAGGGGAAGCCGAGCACCACCAGTCCGCGCTCACGGTATTTTTCCCACAAGGCCTCCAGCCCCTGGTACTGCGGGGTGAAGCCGCACTTGCTGGCGGTGTTCACCACCAGCAGCGCCTTGCCGCCGAAATCGGCCAGGGTCTTCTGTTCGCCCTTGATGGTGGTGCAGGGAATGCTCAGCAGAGAATCGCTCATGGCTTGTCTTCCTTGTTGAGGGTAGGTCTCGAAACAAAGTAGCTCGCAATTCAATTGCACACAACTTGATTGAATGAAAAACGACCCGAACCAAAGACGGGTCGTCGCTCTCTAGCTCTCCCGCGGCACCAGCTTCAGCGAGGCCGAGTTGATGCAGTAACGCAACCCGGTGGGCCGGGGGCCATCCGGGAAGACGTGCCCCAGGTGGGCATCGCAGCGGCCGCAGCGGACTTCGATGCGGTGCATGCCGTGGCTGAAGTCGTCCAGTTCGCGGACCGCCTCGGCGTCCACCGGCTGGAAATAGCTCGGCCAACCGCTGCCGGAGTCGTACTTGGCGTCGGAGTCGAACAACGCCGTGCCGCAGCAGGTGCAATGATAGATCCCGGGGGTCTTGGTGGCGTGGTATTCGCCACTGAAGGCGCGTTCGGTACCGCCCAGGCGACAGATGTGGAACTGCTCTTCGGTCAACTCCTCGCGCCAGGAGTCCAGGGGTTTGTCGATCTTGCTCATCGGCTCTACCTCGCGATCTGAAAAATGCCCGGCGCTCCCTTTTCCGGGGGACGGGCCGCACGTATCATGCGTGCTCCTTATAGACGCCAGTCTGTCATCCGCGTTACAGCCTGCCAAGCCGCGATCCAGCGGGCTTTTCGCAGCCTGTTCCACGGTGTTCGCTCACTTCGGGACTCGACACATCATGCAGGTCAGCAAATCGAACAAGCTCGCCAACGTCTGCTATGACATTCGCGGGCCGGTGCTCAAGCACGCCAAACGCCTAGAGGAAGAGGGTCACCGCATCCTCAAGCTGAATATCGGCAACCCGGCGCCGTTCGGTTTCGAAGCTCCCGAGGAAATCCTCCAGGACGTCATCCGCAACCTGCCGACCGCCCAGGGCTACAGCGACTCCAAGGGTCTGTTCAGCGCGCGCAAGGCAGTGATGCAGTATTACCAGCAGAAGCAGGTGGAGGGCGTCGGCATCGAGGACATCTACCTCGGCAACGGCGTGTCGGAACTGATCGTGATGTCCATGCAGGCGCTGCTGAACAACGGCGACGAGGTGCTGATCCCCGCTCCCGACTACCCGCTGTGGACCGCCGCGGTCAGCCTCGCCGGCGGCAAGCCGGTGCACTACCTGTGCGACGAGCAGGCCAACTGGTGGCCGGACCTCGAAGACATCAAGGCGAAGATCACGCCGAACACCAGGGCGATGGTGATCATCAACCCGAACAACCCCACCGGTGCGGTGTATTCCAGGGAAGTGCTGGAAGGCATGGGCGAGCTGGCCCGCCAGCACAACCTGGTGCTGTTCTCCGACGAGATCTACGACAAAATCCTCTACGACGGCGCCGTCCACGTCTCCACCGCCTCGCTGGCGCCGGACGTGCTCTGCCTGACCTTCAACGGCCTGTCCAAATCCTACCGGGTGGCCGGCTTCCGCTCCGGCTGGGTGGCGATCTCCGGACCCAAGCAGCGGGCACAGAGCTATATCGAAGGTCTCGACATCCTCGCCAACATGCGCCTGTGCGCCAACGTCCCGGCGCAGCACGCGATCCAGACCGCCCTGGGCGGCTACCAGAGCATCAACGATCTGGTCCTGCCGCCGGGGCGCCTGCTGGAGCAGCGCAACCGCGCCTGGGAACTGCTCAACGACATCCCCGGCGTCAGCTGCGTGAAGCCGATGGGCGCGCTGTACGCCTTCCCGCGGATCGACCCGAAGGTCTGCCCGATCCACAACGACGAAAAGTTCGTCCTCGACCTGCTGCTCTCGGAAAAACTGCTGATCGTCCAGGGCACCGCCTTCAACTGGCCGTGGCCCGACCACTTCCGGGTGGTCACCCTGCCCCGCGTCGATGACCTGGAGCAGGCGATCCTGCGCATCGGCAGCTTCCTCAAGGGCTACCAGCAGTAACCCCCCGCTCCCGCGGCGCCGCTGGCGCCGCCCTACCCGGCGACCCATCCATGGACCTGCAGATCGACGACTTCCACAAGGACGCCGCTGGCGGCCTCCTGCTTCTCTACCAGGCGTTTCCGCGCAAGACCGCGCTCTACGTCGAAGACCTGATCGGCCGCGAGCCGCCGGACGAGTTCGGCCTGCCGAGCAAACGTCACCAAAGTTGTCTGGGCGCGTTGCTCTGGCTCGCCGAGGAAGGCTACCTGCGCTTCGCCAACACCATTCATTACGAGGCTCTCGACCAGGCGGTGCTCAGCGAAAAGGCCTTCCTAAGACTTACCCGTATCGTCCCCCGGGCCGCGGCGGCGCTGGCCGAGGCGCCGGCCAGCGTGCGCCGCGAACAGGCCTGCCTGGCCAACCAGTTGCGCCAGGCGCTGGCGCAGGGCGACGGCGAACGCCTGGCCGGGCTGACCCGCCTGCTATTCGAGGGCAACCTGGGCGCGCAAGGCGACACAGTTTGAAATAGTCCCTCGATTGAATCGCCATGGACCGCCCCTTATATAACCCCGCATGATTATCAGGAGCCCGTTCGCCCGCCCCGGCGGCCTGCGAACCGCGCTCCGTGCCTTCAGCCGTGAGGAGAAGCTTTACACCATGATGCGCATCCTGTTGTTCCTGGCCACCAACCTGGCAGTCCTGGTGATTGCCAGCATCACCCTGAAACTGCTCGGGGTGGACCGCTTCACCGGCCAGAATTACGGCAGCCTGCTGGTCTTCTGCGCCGTGTTCGGTTTCGCCGGTTCGCTGGTCTCGCTGTTCATCTCCAAGTGGATGGCGAAGATGAGCACCGGTACCGAAGTCATCAGCCAGCCGCGCACCCGTCACGAACAGTGGCTGCTGCAGACCGTCGAAGAGCTGTCCCGCGAGGCCGGCATCAAGATGCCGGAGGTCGGCATCTTCCCCGCCTACGAGGCCAACGCCTTCGCCACCGGCTGGAACAAGAACGACGCGCTGGTCGCGGTCAGCCAGGGCCTGCTCGAACGTTTCTCGCCCGATGAGGTGAAAGCCGTCCTCGCCCACGAGATCGGCCACGTCGCCAACGGCGACATGGTCACCCTGGCGTTGATCCAGGGCGTGGTGAACACCTTCGTGATGTTCTTCGCGCGAATCTTCGGCAACTTCGTCGACAAGGCGATCCTGAAGAACGAGGACGGCCCGGGCATCGGCTACTTCGTCGCGACCATCTTCGCCGAACTGGTGCTCGGCATCCTCGCCAGCATCATCGTCATGTGGTTCTCGCGCCGCCGCGAGTTCCGCGCCGACGCCGCCGGCGCCCACCTGGCCGGCACCGGCGCGATGATCGCCGCGCTGCAACGCCTGCGTTCGGAACAGGGCGTGCCGGTGCAGATGCCCGACACCCTGAACGCCTTCGGTATCAATGGCGGCCTCAAGCACGGCCTGGCCGGCCTGCTGATGAGCCACCCGCCGCTGGAAGATCGTATCGAAGCGCTGCGCGCCAGCGCACGCTGATCCGCTTTCACACTTGGGACAGGGCGACCATCGGTCGCCCTTTTTTTATGCCCGGGAAAGCCACCTATCCATGGTCGCTTTGACAGCCGCGGGCCAGCCCCGGAACATGCGGGTCCGTGATTTCGCCCGATGAGGTTCCCATGCAGATCCGCGCCGATTTCGACAGCGGCAACATCCAGGTCATCGATGCCAGCGATCCCCGCCGGATCCGCCTGGCGATCCGTCCCGACCTGGCCAGCCAGCATTTCCAGTGGTTCCACTTCAAGGTCGAGGGCATGGCTGCCGCCACCGAGCACCGCTTCACCCTGGTCAACGCCGGCCAGTCGGCCTACAGCCATGCCTGGAGCGGCTACCAGGCAGTCGCCTCGTACGATGGCGAACGCTGGTTCCGCGTACCGTCGCAATACGACGCCGACGGCCTGCATTTCCAGCTGGAACCGGAGGAAAGCGAAGTCCGCTTCGCCTACTTCGAGCCCTACAGCCGCGAACGGCATGCCCGCCTGGTCGAACGTGCGCTCGGCATCGAGGGCGTCGAACGGCTCGCCGTCGGCACCAGCGTGCAAGGCCGCGACATCGAATTGCTGCGGGTCAGGCGCCATCCCGACAGCCACCTGAAGCTGTGGGTCATCGCCCAGCAGCATCCCGGCGAACACATGGCCGAATGGTTCATGGAAGGCCTGATCGAGCGCCTGCAGCGGCCGGACGATACGGAAATGCAGCGCCTGCTGGAAAAGGCCGACCTGTACCTGGTGCCGAACATGAACCCGGACGGCGCGTTCCACGGCAACCTGCGCACCAACGCCGCCGGCCAGGATCTCAACCGGGCCTGGCTGGAGCCGAGCGCCGAGCGCAGCCCGGAAGTCTGGTTCGTCCAGCAGGAGATGAAGCGCCATGGCGTCGACCTGTTCCTCGACATCCACGGCGACGAGGAAATCCCCCACGTATTCGCCGCCGGCTGCGAGGGCAACCCGGGCTATACGCCCCGCCTGGAACGGCTCGAGCAACGCTTCCGCGAGGAACTGATGGCGCGCGGCGAATTCCAGATCCGCCATGGCTACCCACGCAGTGCGCCGGGCCAGGCCAACCTGGCGCTGGCCTGCAACTTCGTCGGGCAGACCTACGACTGCCTGGCGTTCACCATCGAGATGCCGTTCAAGGACCACGACGACAACCCGGAGCCCGCGACCGGCTGGTCCGGCGCCCGCTCCAAGCGGCTCGGCCAGGACGTCCTGAGCACCCTTGCGGTGCTGGTCGACGAACTCCGCTGAAAATGGACGGGGCGCCGCGCGGCGCCCCGTTTCAGCCTCTCTCCAGCAGGTAGACGGCCTCGTTCAGCCAGGACACCCCGCGCTCGAGGAATTTCCAGTTGACGCCGAGCACGTCGCCGCGCTCCAGTTCCTCGATCCGCCAACCGCCAGCGTAGTAGCCACGCACCTCCTCGTCGGGCACGGCGAACGGCGGACCGGCCATCTCCGCCTGCGGGTAGTCGATGGTGACCAGCAAGCCGAGGCTGCGCGTCGGCAGGACCGCCTGGAGATGCCCGGCATAGCGCTCGCGCATCTCCGGCGGCAGGGCGATCAGCGCGGCGCGGTCGTAGAACGCCCTGCACTGCGCCAGGTGCTCTGCCTGCAAGGCGAAGAAATCACCCTGCAGCAGGGTGATGCCGGCGACCCGGTAGCGGCGGAAACCACCCAGTTGATCGATCTCGGGGCGCAGGTCGTGCTCCTCGAAGAAGTCGCTCACGGCCTTTTCCGAAAGCTCCACCCCCAGCACCTCCAGCCCCTGGGCGGCCAGCCAGGCCAAGTCCAGGGTCTTGCCGCACAACGGCACCAGGATCCGTTCGCCCGCTTGCAATCGCAGCCGCGACAGGTGGCGCATCAGGTAGGGATTGATCTCGTCCAGATGGAAGCCGATCTGGTTGTTCGCCCAGCGGGCGTGCCAAAAATCCGCCTGCATCCTGCCCTCCGCATTCGTGGAAAAACCCGCAAGGTGGCGACAATCGGCCGGCAGGTCAACTCCCCTGCGCATCTTCCTCGCGCACTTCCACCAGCACCGGACACGGCGCCTCGCGGATCACCCGGTCGCCGACCGAAGGATCGAGCAGGCGCTCCAGCCGTCCCAGGTGCCGATGGCCGATGACGATCAGCTCGCAGCCCAGGCGCCGCGCCTCGCCCAGGATCACCTGCACCGGGTCGCCGGCGCGTAGCTCGGCCTGTACCTCCAGCTCGGACCCGGCTAGCAGCGCACAGGCCTCGTCGAGCACCTGCCGGGCCTCTTCGCACTCGTGCGCGGCGGGCGGATAGTCGAGCAGCGTCGGCCGGCCCGGCAACGCATAGCCGGCGTCCACCGCGCACAGCAGGTGGACCCGCGCGCCCGGCGCGGCGGCCTGCCGCGCCAGCTCGGCAATGCGACGGGTCTGCGGGCCGCCGTCGATGGCGACCAGGAGTGCATGGAACATCGGCAAATCCTCGGACAGGGCGTACACCGGCATTCTTCGGTAGCCACCGGCGCGCGTAAAGGCATCGCGGACGCAATCCAGCAATGCAGCGAACGCACGCCTGGGAGAGCAAAAGACTGCACCTTGCGCACTCAAGGGTGCTTATACTTCCACTCCATGCATCTTCCCGATATGAATCTCCTGGTCGCCCTCAACGTTCTTCTCGAAGAGGGCAGCGTGGTCGGAGCCGCGCGCCGCATGCACCTCAGCCCACCGGCGATGAGCCGTACCCTGTCGCGGATCCGCGAGGCGGTAGGCGACCCGATCATGGTCCGCGCCGGCCGCAAGCTGGTGCCCACGCCCCGCGCCCTGGAACTGCAGGAGCAGGTCCGGCAACTGGTGGACCAGGCCCGCGACCTGTTCAACACCCGCGAGACCATCCAACTGGACAAGCTGGAGCGCTGCTTCACCCTGCGTTCCAACAACACCCTGGTCGGCGGTCTGGCCACCCGCATACTGGAAATCTTCAGCAAGGAAGCGCCACGCTGTACCCTGCGCTTTGCCCCAGAATCGGACATAGACGACGAAGCCCTGCGGCAGAACCGCATCGACCTCTACATCGGCGCCTCGTCCTGGATGGAGCCCGAGGTCAAGACCCAGCAACTGCTCACCACCCGCTTCGTCGGCCTGGCCCGCCAGGGGCATCCGATCTTCGACGGCGACATCACCCCGCAGCGCTTCGCCGCCTTCCCCCACATCAGCGTCTCGCGCCGCGGACTCCACCACGGCCCGCTGGACCAAGCCCTGGGAGAGCTGGGGGTGACCCGCCAGGTCAAGCTGGTCTGCGCAACCTTCCACTCGGCGATCTTCGCCCTGCCCGGTTCCGACCTGCTGCTGCCGATCGCCGAGCACTCCCTGTGGCGGGCCAACCGACTGGGCCTGGGCCTGCGCCAGTTCGACATCCCGGTGCCATTGAAGACCGTGATGGTGGTCCAGGCCTGGCATCCACGCTTCGACAACGATCCCGCGCACCGCTGGTTCCGGCAAACGGTCAAGCGGCTTTGCGAGGAAGTGCAGAACGATCCCCATCCGCTGCTGGGCTCCAACTGATATAGATGCGTGGAATGCACTGATTCATTTCGATCATTTCAATTTTCACACTACCGGGACGCTCCTAGACTGCGGCGGAAATCAGAAGAGTTTCCGCCCATGCCTTGTTTCCCCACCCTCGCCGTAGCGAGGTCGCGATGACTTCGCTCGCCACCCCGCTCGGCCAGCCGACGCCAACCTCAGCCCCCGCCGCCCAGCCTTTCGGCGCGCGCATCGTGGTCGGCCTGCTCGGCGTGCTGCTCGCCTCGCTCACCGCCGGTCTCAATGGTCATGTCACCGAGATCGCCATGACCGATGTGCGCGGCGCACTCGCCATCGGCCATGACGAAGGCACCTGGCTGACCGTGCTCTACGAAGCCACCCAGGTCGCCGCCATGGCATTCGCGCCCTGGTGTTCGGTGACCTTTTCCCTGCGCCGCTTCACGCTCTTCGCCATCGGCGGCTTCGCCCTGCTGGCCCTGCTCTGTCCGTTCGCGCCGAACCTCGAGAGCCTGCTGGTCCTGCGCACCCTGCAAGGGTTGATGGCCGGCTGCCTGCCGCCGATGCTGATGACCGTGGCGCTACGCTTCCTGCCGCCGGGGATAAAGCTCTACGGCCTGGGCGCCTATGCCCTCACCGCGACCTTCGGGCCCAACCTGGGCCTGCCGCTGGCGGCGTTCTGGTTCGAATACGTCGGCTGGCAGTGGGTGTTCTGGCAGGTCATTCCGCTGTGCCTGGTGGCGATGGCCGCGGTGTCCCATGGCCTGCCCCAGGACCCGGTGCGCCTGGAACGCTTCCGCCAGTTCGACGGCATCGGCCTGCTCACCGGTTTCCCGGCGATCTGCGCCCTGGTGATCGGTCTGCTGCAAGGCGAACGCCTGGACTGGTTCGAGTCGCCGTTGATCTGCCTGCTGCTGGGCAGCGGCAGCCTCCTGCTGGGGCTGTTCCTGGTCAACGAATGGAGCCACCCGCTGCCGTTCTTCCGCCTGCAGTTGCTGAAGCGCCGCAACCTGACCTTCGCCCTGATCACCCTGGCCGGCGTGCTGGTGGTGCTCGGCGCGAGCATGGGCGTGCCGACCGAATTCCTCGCCGAGATCCGCGGCTACCGCCCCCTGCAGAGCGTACCCATGGTGTTGCTGGTGGCCCTTCCGCAGCTCGTCGCGCTGCCGCTGGTGGCGGCCCTCTGCAACATCCCGCGGGTCGACTGCCGCTGGGTGCTGGCCTGCGGCCTGTGCCTGTGCGCCGGTGCCTGCCTGAGCTTCAGCCAACTGACGGCGGACTGGGTGCGCGAGGACTTCTACCTGCCGATGCTGTTACTGGTGGTCGGCCAGCCGATGGCGGTGATTCCGCTGCTGATGCTCTCCACCAGCGTCATCGCGCCCATCGAGGGGCCCTTCGCCTCAGCCTGGTTCAACACCGTCCGCGGCTTCTCCGGGGTAGTCGCCACCGCGGTGATCGGCGCCCTCGGCACCGCCCGCGAGCACTACCACTCCAACCGCCTGGTGGATCACCTGGGCAATGCGTCCCAGGCCGTCGAACTGCGCCTGCAACAGATCGCCGGCCTGCAACCGGGCGCCGACTCCGGCGCGCACTGGCAGCACCTGGCCGAACAGGCCCGCCAACAGGCCCAGGTGCTGGGCAACGCCGACGTGCTGCTGGCGATGACCGGCCTGGCCTGCGCCCTGCTGATCCTGATTCCGATCCTGCCGCAACGGGCCTACCCGCCCCGCCCGGTCGCTCCCACACACTGAAAGGTCGCTGTATGTCGTTCATCACTTCGCGCAAGGGCAGCCTGCTGCTCGCCGCCCTGCTGGTCCTGGTCCTGCTGGTCTACCTGCTGTTCCACCTGCTCGCCCCACGGGTCGTGCAGAGCACCGACGACGCCTATGTGCACGCCGATTTCACCCTGGTCGCGCCGAAAGTCGCCGGCTTCGTCCAGGACGTCCTGGTCGAGGACAACCAGCCGGTCAAGGCCGGCCAGTTGCTCGCCCGCCTCGACGACCGCGACTTCCGCACCGCCCTGGCCGCCGCCGAGGCCGACGTGCTCGGTGCCGAGGCCAACCTGGCCAATGCCGAGGCCAACCTGCAACGCCAGCAGGCGCTGATCGAACAGGCGCGGGCCAAGGTCCGCGCCGAGCAGGCCGAGCTGGTCTTCGCCCGTCACGAGCAAAGCCGCTACCAGACCCTCGCCAGCAAGGGCGCCGGCAGCCTGCAGAACGCCCAGCAGGCGCAATCGCGGATCGATACCGCCAGCGCCCGGCTGGCCGAGGGCCAGGCCGCGGTGGATGCCACGCGCAAGCAGGTGAGCGTCCTCGAAGCCCGCGTCGGCCAGGCCCGTGGCGACCTGCAACGCATGCAGGCGCGACGCGACCAGGCCCGCCTGGACCTCTCCTACTGCGAACTCCGCGCACCCTTCGACGGCCAGGTCGGCCGCCGCCAACTGCGCGTCGGCGCCTATGTCACGCCGGGCAGCGCGCTGCTGGCGGTGGTGCCACTGCAGCAAGCCTACGTGGTCGGCAATTTCCAGGAAACCCAACTGACCCACGTCTCTCCCGGACAGGCCGTGGAAATCCGCGTCGACACCTTCCCCGGCGAGGTTCTGCGCGGCCATGTCGACAGCATCGCACCGGCCACCGGCCTGAGCTTCGCGCCGATCGCCCCGGACAACGCCACCGGCAACTTCACCAAGGTGGTCCAGCGGATCCCGGTGAAGATCGTTCTCGAGCCGCGCCAGGCCATGGCGGGCAAGTTGCGTGTGGGCATGTCGGTGGAAGCACGGATCGACACCGCGACCGGCACCCACTCCGCCGAGGTCGCCCAGCAATGAAAGGCACTCCGCTCCTGCTTATTGCCAGCCTTGCGCTCGGCGCCTGCAGCCTCGGTCCCGACTTCACCCGCCCGGACCGCCCTGCGCCCGGCGACTGGTCGCTCCAGGCCGCTGCCGGCAACCCCAGCCACCTCGCCGCCGCGCCACTCGCAGCACAATGGTGGACGCTGTTCGACGACGCGCAATTGAACGCCCTGCTGCAACGGGTCCAGCGTGCCAACCTCGACCTGCGCAGCGCCGCGGCGCGCCTGCAGCAGAGCCGCGCGATCCGTCGCAGCCTCGGCGGTGACGCCCTGCCCTCGGTGGACGCCAGCGGCAACTACCAGCGCCAGCGGACCACCAGCGCCGGCCTGTTCGATCCTTCCGGCAAGGCCGGCAAAGGCAACTACAACCACGCCCTGGCCGGCTTCGACGCCTCTTGGGAGCTGGACTTCTGGGGCCGCGTGCGACGCGAGCTGGAAGCCGCCGACGCGACGGTGGAAGCCAGCGAGAACGAACTGCGCGACGTGCAGGTCTCGGTGCTGGCGGAAGCCGCGCGCGACTATATCCAGTTGCGCGGCGAACAGAGCCGTGCGGCGATCATCCGTGACAACCTCGAGACCGCACGGCGCAGCCTGGAACTCACCCGCACGCGCCTGGCCAACGGCGTCGCCACCGACCTCGAGGTAGCCCAGGCGCTGGCCCAGGTGGCCAGCATGGAGGCACGCCTGCCCGAGGTGGAAAAGAACCAGGCGCACCTGGTCAACGCCCTTGGCTACCTGGTCGGAGCCAGCCCCGGCAGCCTGCTCGCCGAACTCGGCCCGGCGCGGGAGATTCCGCGTCCGCCGGGCAGCGTGCCGGTCGGCCTGCCGTCCGAACTGGCCCAGCGCCGCCCCGACATCCGTCGTGCCGAAGCGCGCCTGCACGCCGCTACCGCCAGCATCGGCGTGGCCAAGGCGGACTTCTATCCGCGCATCACGCTCAACGGCAACTTCGGTTTCGAATCCCTGCAACTGTCCAGCCTGGGCGACTGGGACCATCGCCAGTTCGCCATCGGCCCGGCGTTCAGCCTGCCGATCTTCGAAGGCGGACGCCTGCGCGGACGCCTGGAGCTACGCGAGGCACAGCAGCAGGAAGCCGCCATCGACTACCAGCGCACCGTGCTGCGTGCCTGGCAGGAAGTCGACGACGCGATGCACGACTACGCCGCCAACCAGCGCCGCCAGGAGCGCCTCGGCGAAGCCGTGGCGCAGAACCGCCGCGCCCTGCAGAGCGCCCGCGAGCAATACCGCGCCGGCGCGGTGGACTTCCTCAGCGTGCTCGACAGCCAGCGGCAACTGCTGGACAACCAGGAACAGCAGGTCGCCAGCGACGAAGCGGTGTCTCTGACCCTGGTCAACCTCTACAAGGCGCTGGGCGGCGGCTGGAGCCCAACGTCCGACCCGGCGTCGGGCTGAGACGACGCCGGGCGCGGACCGGCGAAGGAGTTGGAAATGGACCTGCTGCACGGTATCCGGACCTTCGTCCGCGTGGTGGAGCACGGCAGCTTCACCCAGGCCGCCCAGGCGCTGGGCACCTCTCCGGCGACCGTTTCGCGCCAGGTCGCCGGGCTCGAACAGGCGCTCTCGGCGCGCCTGCTGCAACGCAATACGCGCAGCGTCGTGGTGACGGAAAGCGGTCTGCGCTACTACGAGCATTGCAAGCAGATCCTGCGTACGGTCGCCGCCGCCGCGGCGGACGTCGAAGACAGCCAGTCCCACGCCAGTGGTCGCCTGCGCCTCCACGCGGTGACCGAACTGGGCCTCGAGCACCTGATGCCGCTACTGGTGGACTACCTGGACGGCCATCCGGACGTCTCCGTCGACCTCACGCTGGCCCAGGGCACCCCGGCCCTGCTCGAGGAAGGCCTGGACGTGCTGATCACCCTCGGCCGAACCTTGCCGGACTCGACCCTGGTCGCCCGCGATCTCGGCCAGGTGTTCAGCGTGGTCTGTGCCGCGCCGGAATACCTGGCACGGCATGGCGTGCCGCGCACGCCGGAGGACCTGCTGCGGCATCGCTGCCTGAACGTGGCCGCGCCGTCCTGCCCGCAGGGCTGGGCCTTCGTCGGCGAACGCGGCGAAACGCTGCTCGATCTCGACGAGGCGCTCAAGGTCAACCTCCCCGAGGCCGCCTGCGCCGCCGCCGCGGCCGGGCTCGGCGTCTGCCTGCTGCCCGGCTTCGTCGCCGCCCGCGCGCTGCAGGAAGGCAGCCTGTTGCGGCTACTGCCGGGCCATCGACTGCATGTCCGCGAGGTGTTCGTGCTGTACTCCTCGCGGCGCTACCTGGACGCCAAGATCCGCACCTGGGTGGACTTCCTCAGGGAACGCCTGCCCCTGGCGTTCGAGCGTGACCGGGCGATCCTCGACGATCGGCGCTACTGGGCGGAAAGCCCAACCGGCGTAGCGCGCGAGACCGCGACCTAACGCCTGGATCGATAGGTATCCTCAAAAACATATACTGGTTTTCGATTGATCGAGGGAGGAACATGGCTCATCCGAGTCATGAGGTGAATCATGCTACCGACTCTCTATATTTCCCACGGCTCACCGATGCTCGCCCTCGAACCGGGCGCCAGCGGCGTACAACTGCGCCGCCTGGCTACAGAGCTGCCGCGGCCGAAGGCGATCCTGGTGGTTTCCGCGCACTGGGAAAGCGACGACCTGCGAGTAACCGGCGCCGCGGCGCCGGATATCTGGCACGACTTCTACGGCTTTCCGCCGCCCCTCTACGCCGTGCGCTACCCGGCCAAGGGCGCGCCGGCGCTGGCGCAGCGGACGATCGAACTGCTCCAGGCCGCCGGCCTGCCGGCCCAGGCCGACCCACAGCGACCATTCGACCACGGCACCTGGGTGCCGCTGAGCCTGATGTACCCGCAGGCGGACATCCCGGTGCTCCAGCTGTCCCTGCCGAGCCGCCTCGGTCCGGCCCTGCAGAGCCGCGTCGGCCAGGCCCTGCGCCAACTGCGCGGGGAAGGCGTGCTGCTGATCGGTTCCGGCAGCATCACCCACAACCTGGGCGAACTGGACTGGCACGCCGGACCGGAAGCCATCGCGCCCTGGGCGCGGGAGTTCCGTGACTGGATGGTGGAAAAGCTCCAGGCCGACGACGAGGCCGCGCTTCACGACTACCGCCGGCAGGCGCCCTGGGCGGCGCGCAACCACCCCAGCGACGAGCACCTGCTGCCGCTGTTCTTCGCCCGCGGCGCGGGCGGCGGCGGGATGCGCGTCGAGCACAGCGGCTTTACCCTGGGCTCGTTGGGGATGGATATCTATCGCTTCGATTGACAGAGCTTCTCGTGGGACTGGCGGAGAGCATTGGCTTCCCACCGCAAGCTGGGTGGATTCGGCTGGCAGCCAGGAAATCGCGAGCGATATAGTCCTGTAGCGCGGATAACGCCATAGGCGTTATCCGCGATGTCATGGATAGGCGGCAGATCAGGGCTTCGGTATGTGCAGGTCTGGCATGCACGACGTGGTGCCTGCCCTGGCGGCTGGGCAAGTCTTTTGTTTCCTTTAGACGCTTGCCAGAGGGACTCGCCCGGGGTGACGAAACGAGAAGCCGGGGCAGGCGCGAAAAACAGCCTGGCCAGCAAACATCAAGCCCATGAAAAAGCCCCGCCGAAGCGGGGCTTTTGTTCATCGCGCTGGACCTCAGTCCTCGCGATAGCGGCGCAGGCGCAGGGCCTTGCCGGCGACGCGGGTGTCCTTGAGCTTGGTCAGCAGGCGCTCGAGGTTGGCCTCGGGCAGTTCGATCAGGCTGAAGGTATCGCGAATCTGGATGCGACCGATGTCCTCGCGGGACAGGCCGCCCTCGTTGAGGATCGCGCCCAGCAGGTTCTTCGCTGCGACCCCGTCGCGCGCGCCGAGGGCGGTGCGGCAGCGGGCACGGCCTTCGCTCGGCGGCGCCATCGGACGACGCTCGCCGCTGCGCTCCGGACGCTCGCCGCGTTCGCCACGGTCGGCACGCTCGCGCGGTGCCGATGGGGTCAGCGGCTGTTCGCGGCGCACCGACTCCAGGTCCAGCGCCTTGCCGGCGGTCAGGCGCGCCAGCAGTGCGGCGGCCAGGGTCTCGGCATCGCAGCCGAGGCGACGGCACAGCTCGTCGCGCACCGCGCCGCGCTGCTCGACGGCGCTGTCGAGCAAGGGCGTCAGGCTCGCGGCCAGGCGCGCCAGGCGGGCCTCCAGTACGGTCTCGGCATCCGGCAGGCGGACTTCGCCGACCTTCTGCCCGGTGACCCGCTCGATCACCTGCAGCATGCGCCGCTCGCGCGGAGTCACCAGCAACAGCGCGCGCCCTTCCCGACCGGCACGGCCGGTACGGCCGATGCGGTGCACGTAGGACTCGGGGTCGTAGGGCATGTCGATGTTCAGCACGTGGGTGATGCGCGGTACGTCCAGGCCCCGGGCAGCAACGTCGGTGGCGATGACGATGTCCAGCGAACCGTCCTTCAGCGACTCGATGACCCGCTCGCGCTGTGCCTGCGGCATGTCGCCGTTGAGCGCGGCGGCGCGGTAGCCCTGGCGCTCGAGCAATTCGGCGTAGTCGAGGGTGGCCTGCTTGGTGCGGACGAAGGCGATCAGCGCGTCGAACTGCTCGACTTCCAGCAGACGCTGGATCGAACCGGCCTTCTGATCGGCATGGACCATCAGGTGGACCTGCTCGATGCGCGCCACGGTCTGGGTCTTGGCGGCGATCTTGACGTGCTTGGGCTGCTTCAGGTGGCGCTCGGCGATGCCACGGATGGACGCCGGCAGGGTCGCCGAGAAGAGCACGGTCTGGCGCGATTCGGGAAGCGCCTCGAAGATCACTTCCAGGTCGTCCATGAAGCCGAGCTTGAGCATCTCGTCGGCTTCGTCGAGCACCAGGCGCTGGACGGTGGCCAGCAGCTTCTCGTCGCGGCGCAGGTGGTCGCACAGGCGGCCGGGGGTAGCGACGAGGATCTGTGCGCCCTGGCGCAGGGCCTTCAGCTGCGGCCCCATGGGCGCGCCGCCGTAGACGGCGACCACGCCGACGCCCGGCAATTGCTTGGAATAGGTTTCGCAGGCGGTGGCGACCTGCAGGGCCAGCTCGCGGGTCGGCACCAGCACCAGCATCTGCGGCTCGCGACGACTCGGGTCGATGCGCGACAGCAGCGGCAGGGCGAACGCGGCGGTCTTGCCGGTACCGGTCTGCGCCTGGCCGATCATGTCGTGGCCTTCGAGGATCAGCGGAATCGATTGAGCCTGGATAGGCGAAGGCTCTTCGTAGCCTACGGCGACGATTGCCGCGAGCACATTGGGGTGAATACCGAGCGCGGCGAAGCCGACGGTTTCCTGAGTCATGGGTTTGCCTCGTATACATCCGCAAAGACCCATGACCCATGGCTGCTCATGCCCTGTACGGCCGAAACGGCCACCCAGGCAGCTGGGGCGGGGATTTGCGAGATTGCTTTTGAATTAGAAGATTACGTAAAGGAAATCCGCAGAGCGGATACACAGCCAGAGCACAGCGCTCCGAAAAATGCAGGTCCTGAACGGGGTCAGTTTTGACCGGCGCGCATCATACCGGAATTTTGACGTTTGTGTGCGTTTTTTCCGACATGCGTCATCGGAGAGACTGACAATGGACATCCCGATTCCAGACGTCTATACCGACGTTGCCCGCCCCCCGCCAGGAAACCGCCGCATGAACGACACCCTCCCAGGACGCATCAGCCGCGAACGGCGCGGCCACCTGCTGCTGCTCGGCCTCGACCGCGTGGCCAAGCGCAACGCCTTCGACCTGCCGATGCTCGACGACCTGGTCGCCGCGCTCGGCGAATACGAGGCCGACGACAAGTTGCGCTGTGCCCTGCTCTTCGCCCACGGCGAGCATTTCACCGCCGGGCTGGACCTGGCCAATGTCGGCGAGACCTTCCGCCAGGGCTGGAAACTCCCCGAAGGCGCCGTCGATCCCTGGGGCACCTTCGGCGGCCGGCGTCCAAGCAAGCCGCTGGTGGTGGCCGTGCAAGGCTACTGCTACACCATCGGCATCGAACTGATGCTGGCGGCCGACATCAACCTCTGCGCCAGCAACGCGCGCTTCGCCCAGCTCGAAGTGCAGCGCGGAATCCTCCCGTTCGGTGGCGCGACACTGCGCATGCACCAGGTCGCCGGCTGGGGCAACGCCATGCGCTGGCTGCTCACCGGCGACGAATTCGACGCCCACGAAGCCTATCGTCTCGGCCTGGTGCAGGAAGTCACCGCCCCGGAAGACCTCCTCGACCACGCCGTCGCTCTCGCCGAACGGGTCGCGGCCCAGGCGCCGCTCGGCGTGCGCGCCACCCTCGACTCGGCGCGCCAGGCCCTGCTGGAAGGCGAAGCGGTCGCCGCCGCTGCGTTGCCGGAAGCCGCCAGGCGCCTGCTCGACAGCGAGGACGCCAAGGAAGGCCTGCGCGCGCTCCAGGAACGCCGCCCGGGACGCTTCGAAGGACGCTAGGCCGGGCCCTTGTCCGCGCGCCCTGGCTACTGGGCCGGGCGCAGGCTGTCGATATAGCCCTGCAACGAATAGCCGAGTTGCGGCTCCAGCGCCGCGGCACGCGTCCGCAGGGCTTCCTGGTCGAGTTCGAGGGCCAGGTTCGCCGGCACCAGCATCACCACGTTGCCCTCGGCCACCGGACACTCCCAGTAATGATGGTGATAGCGCCCGCGCAGCAGCGGCGCGCCCAGCGGCTTGCCATCGGTGCCGCTCCACTGGTTGATCACCAGCCAGCCATCCTCGGCGAGGCGCTCCTGGCAGGCGCCGAGGAAATTCCAGGCCAGGTGCGCGGCCGACGGGCCGGTATCGGTATAGAGGTCGAGGAAGATCAGGTCGGCCTCCGCGCATTCGCCCAGGCTCTCCAGTGCGTCGCCGATGCGCAATCGCAGGCGCGGGTCGTCGCGCAGCCCCAGATGCTCGCGGGCCAGGCGCGGAATCGCCGGGCGCAGCTCGATGGCCTCGGCCTCCTCCAGCGGCAGGTGGCTCAGGCAGGCCTGGGTCAGACTGCCGGCGCCGAAACCGAGGAACAACGCGCGACGCGGTTGCGAATGACAGAGCCCGCCGAGCAGCATGGCGCGGGTGTAGTCGTATTCCAGCCAGGCCGGATCGGGCATGAACACGCAGCTCTGCTCGACACCGTCGCCGAACTCGAGGAAGCGATAGTCGCCGGACTCGATGACCCGGATGACCCCGTATTCGTCGCGCTCCTCGACCAGCAGACGTTCTTCGCTCACCACTCACCTCCCCCCGCCGCTTCGCCGGCTATCGCCAGGCGCTCCGGCAAAAGCACCGCAGCATAGCAAAGCCGGCCCGACGATGGATTTCCGCTATTGCAACGATCGCTGGCGGCGCTGCGGCGAGCTGCTCTACCATGCCGCAATCCGCTTTCCCGAGCATTGCCAAGAGTCGTAGATGAGCCAGTCCTGGAGCCCCGAGAGCTGGAGGGCCAAGCCGATCCAGCAACAACCCGAGTACCCCGATGCCGCGCACCTGGCCAGGGTCGAGCAGACCCTCGCCGGATACCCGCCGCTGGTCTTCGCCGGCGAGGCTCGCGAGCTGCGCCGGCAGTTCGCCGAAGTCACCGCCGGACGCGCCTTCTTGCTCCAGGGCGGGGATTGCGCGGAAAGCTTCGCCGAATTTTCCGCGGCGAAGATCCGCGATACCTTCAAGGTACTGTTGCAGATGGCGGTGGTAATGACCTTCGCCGCCGGCTGCCCGGTAGTGAAGGTCGGGCGCATGGCCGGCCAGTTCGCCAAGCCGCGCTCCTCCGGCGACGAAACGCAGAACGGCGTGACCCTGCCTGCCTATCGCGGCGACATCGTCAACGGCATCGGCTTCGACGAGAAGAGCCGCGTGCCGGACCCGGAGCGCCTGTTGCAGGCCTACCACCAGTCCACCGCCAGCCTCAACCTGTTGCGCGCCTTCGCCCAGGGCGGCTTCGCCGACCTGCACCAGGTGCACCGCTGGAACCTCGACTTCATCGCCAACTCGGCGCTGGCCGAGCGCTACCAGCAACTCGCCGACCGCATCGACGAGACCCTCGCCTTCATGCGCGCCTGCGGCCTGGACAGCGCGCCGCAGCTCCGCGAAACCAGCTTCTTCACCGCCCACGAAGCGCTCCTGCTGAACTACGAGGAAGCCCTGACCCGCCGCGACAGCCTGACCGGCGAGTGGTACGACTGCTCGGCGCACATGCTCTGGATCGGCGACCGCACCCGCCAGCTCGACGGCGCCCATGTCGAGATGCTGCGCGGCGTAGGCAATCCGATCGGGGTCAAGGTCGGGCCGAGCATGGACAGCGAGGAGCTGATCCGCCTGATCGATATTCTCAACCCGGACAACGATCCGGGCCGCCTCAACCTGATCGTGCGGATGGGTGCCGACAAGGTCGGCGACCACCTGCCGCGCCTGATCCAGGCCATCCAGCGCGAGGGCCGCCAGGTGCTGTGGAGTTCCGACCCGATGCACGGCAATACCATCAAGGCCTCCAGCGGCTACAAGACCCGCGACTTCGCCCGCGTGCTCGCCGAAGTCCGCCAGTTCTTCGAGGTGCACCAGGCCGAAGGCAGCTACGCCGGCGGCATCCACATCGAGATGACCGGGCAGAACGTCACCGAATGCATCGGCGGTTCGCGACCGATCACCGAAGACGGCCTCAGCGACCGCTACCACACCCACTGCGACCCGCGGCTGAACGCCGACCAGTCGCTGGAACTGGCCTTCCTGATCGCCGAAACCCTGAAGCAGGTACGCCGCTGAGCGCGCCGCGGCCGCTCCCGCCGCCCGGCGGGAGCGTTCGCTAGAGCAGCACCCCGCGCAAGCGCACCGCCAACTCCCCGCGCCCCTCGATCGCCACCGTCGCCAGGCCCAGCCAGGCGGCCATGCTGCGCAACTGCTCGGCCAGCTCGTGCAGGGCGGCATCGTCCATGCCGTTCGCCTCGGCATGCAGCGCATGCACCGCCAGGCGCTCCCGCGCCCGCTCGGCGCGGAGGTCGACGCGGCCGACCAGACGGCCGTTGTACAGGAATGGCAGCACGTAGTAGCCGTACACGCGTTTTTCCTTCGGCGTGTAGATCTCCAGACGATAGCGGAAATCGAACAGGCGCTCGGCCCGCGCCCGCTCCCAGACCAACGAGTCGAAGGGCGAGAGCAAGGCACTGGCGCCTAGCCGCCTCGGTACCTGCGGTTCGCCGGGGCAGTAGGCCGGCTGGCTCCAGCCCTCGACCCGGACCGGCAGCAGCTCGCCAGCCTCCACCAGTTCGGCGAGGCGCGCGCGGCTCTGCGCCGGGCTCAGCCGATAGTAGTCGCGCAGGTCCTTTTCGGTGGCCACGCCCAGGGCGCTCGCCGCCATCCGCAACAGCTCGCGCTGGGCCTGTGCCTCCGAAAGCTCGGGACGCGCCAGCAATTCCGCGGGAAACACTCGCTCCGGCAGGTCATAGAGCCGCTCGAAGCCGCGCCGTCCGGCCACCGTCAGCTCACCGGCGGCGAACAGCCATTCCAGCGCATGCTTTTCCGCGCTCCAGTCCCACCAGGGACCGGCCCGCTCCTGCCGCGTGCTCAGGCTGCCAGCACCCAGCGCGCCTTGCTCGCGCACCGCCTGCAACACCTGGCGGATCAGTGGCTGCTGTTCCCGGCCGAAACGTGCCAGTTGCTGGTAGATGCCCTGGCCGTCGGCGGCCTGGCGCATCCGCCAGCGCATCAGCGGGTAGTGCTCCAGCGGCAGCAGCGAGGCCTCGTGCCCCCAGTATTCGAACAACTGGCGGTGACGGCCGACACTCCAGGCTGCCTCGTCGAGCAGCGTCATGGAGTAGGGACCGAGGCGGGAAAACAGCGGCAGGTAGTGCGAGCGCACCAGCGCATTCACCGAATCGATCTGTAGCAGGCCGAGGCGCGCGAGCATTTCGCGCAGATGCCGCCGCTGCACGCTGCGGCGCGTCCGCCGGCCGTCGAAGCCCTGCGCGGCCAGGGCCAGGCGGCGGGCTTCGGCGAGGGAAAGCGAAAGACTCATGGAGCGCCCCAGTCGATGAAGGAGACTGCGAGTCTATCGTGCCCCCGCCGCCGCGCCAGCCCGGCGCGCCGCTGCGGTTCGCTCAATGCCGACGCAGCGGGTCGTCCCAGAAATGCCGCTCGCCCTCTTGGAAGATATCCGCCCGACTCAGGCCGAGGTCCTTCAGCGCTTCGTCGCTCATCCTCAGCAGTTCCCGGCGCTCGCGGGCCAACTGCAACCAGCGCCGCCAGCGACGCCACAACGACGGCGCAGCGGTCGAGGCGGGATGGGGCACAGCGTGGCAGTGATTGCCGAAATAATCCTGTTGACCTTTCATCGTCTTGCCCTCCGTTCGGGATAGGCACAGTCTCCCGCCAGGCATAGGATCAATCCAACGAATCATTCTTATGCAATTCATCTTGGAGATTGATGAATGAGCTACCAGCCCGGCATCGATACGGAATTGCTCCGCACCTTCGTCGCCATCGCCGAGCACGGTGGTTTCACCCGCGCCGCGGAGGCGCTGAATCGCACCCAGTCGGCGGTCAGCATGCAGATGAAGCGGCTAGAGGAGGACGTCCTGCAGCGCTCGCTGTTCGAGCGCGACGGAAGGCAGACCCGCCTCACCGCCGAAGGCCAGGTGCTGCTCGGCTATGCCCGGCGGATCCTCAAGTTGCACGGCGAGGTGTTCAACACCCTGCGCCGCCCGCACATGGTCGGCTCGGTGCGCATCGGCACACCGGACGACTACGTGATGCGTTTCCTCCCGGCGATCCTGTCGCGCTTCGCCGAAGCCTATCCGCTGGTGCAGGTCGAGGTGCATTGCGACACCTCGCTCAACCTGCTGGCGCGCAACGACCTCGACCTGTCCATCGTCACCCGTGAGCCGGGCACCGAGATCGGCCAGTTGCTGCGCCAGGAGCCCTTCGTCTGGATGGCCGCCGAGGGCTTCTGCCCCCACGACCAGCGGCCGATCCCGCTGGCCATGTTCAACACCACCTGCTTTTGCCGGGCCTGGGCCTGCAACGCCCTAGAGGCGGCGGAACTGGACTACCGCATCGCCTACAGCAGCCCCAGCCTGTCGGCGCTGTTCGCGGTGGTCAGCGCCGGCCTCGCCGTGACCGTGCAACTGCGTAGCCTGCTCACCGGCAACCTGCGCATCCTCGACGAGAGCGAGGGCCTGCCCGCCCTGCCCTCGGCCAGCATCATGCTGATGCGCAACCCGCACAGCCAGTCGCCGGTCACCGAGAAGCTCGCCGAATACATCGGCGAGGGCTTCCGTCTCTGACTCAACCGCGCACCAGCAGGAGCACCGCGCACAACGCGAGGAAGGCACAGAAGGCCATGCGCAGGCTGCGCTCGGGCAAGGCGTGGGCCAGCCTCACGCCCCAGGAAATGCTCAGCAGGCCGCCCAGCGCCAGGGGGATCCCCATCCGCCAGTCGACATGACCGTGCATGGCGTAGGTCCCCAGCGCCACCGCCGTGCTCGGTGCGGCCAGGGCCAGCGCGAGGCCCTGGGCGACGACCTGGGCGAGGCCGAACACCGAAGTCAGCACCGGTGTCGCCAGCACCCCGCCACCGACCCCGAAAAGCCCGCCGAGCGAACCTGCGCCAAGGCCCAGCACGCCCATCCAGGGCAAACCGTAGCGCGGCGTCGCGCCGCCCTGCGGCGGGCGCCGGAACAGGCGCCAGAACATGTAGCCGGCCAGCGCCAGGAGGAAGATCACGAACGCTTCGCGCATCCGCGCCGCATCGATCCGCGCGGCCACGCTGGACGCCAGGAACGCGCAAAGCAGGCCGGTCAGGGCAAGGACTCCGGCCTGGCGCGGATCGATGCGGTTGCGCTGGTGGTAGCGCCACAACGCCAGCACCACGTTCGGTACCACCATCACCAGCGCGGTACCCTGCGCCAATTGCTGGTCGAGGCCGAAGATCACCCCCAGCACCGGGATCGCCAGCAGGCCGCCGCCTATCCCGAACAGACCGCCCAGGCAACCGAGCACCATCCCCAGCAGGAAATCGAGAAATACATCCAGCATGTCAGCCCCTCTTTCGACGCCTCCATGCTAGGCAAGCGTGGCTGGATGGGAAACGCACAAGAAAGCACAATGGCTATGCCAATCACGCAAAGGCATGAGCATGTTGCCCGATACCCTCAGCGAACAGTTCGTTCTCTACCTCGATGTCCTCGATGGCGGCAGCTTCTCCGCCGCTGCCCGCAAGCACCCGCTCACCCCGTCCGCCGTGGCGCGCCGGATGGACGCCCTGGAACGCGCCGTCGGCAGCACCCTGCTGGTGCGCACCACCCATACGGTGCGCGCCACGCCGGCCGGCCTGGCCTTCGCCGACCGCGCCCGGCGGATCGTCACCGAACTGCGCCTGGCCCGTGCCGAAGCGGTGTCCCTGAGCACCGCGCCGCAGGGCCTGATCCGTATCGATGCGCCGGTGCCCTTCGGCCGCCGCCACCTGGCCCCGGCGGTCGCCGACTTCCTCAAGGCCAACCCCGGCCTCGACGTGCAATTGCGCCTGATCGGCAGCTTCATCGACCTGCAGGGCGAACATCTCGGCGAGGTCGACCTGGTGTTGCGCGCCGGCCCGCTGCCCGACAGCCGCCTGGTGGCCACTTCGCTGGCGCCGATGGTGCGGGTGGTCTGCGCCAGCCCGGAGTACCTGCGCGAACATGGCGTTCCCGCATCCCCCGGCGAACTGCCGGAGCATGCCGGCATCGATTGGGACAACCTGTCGCCACCCTATGCCTGGCGCTTCCAGCACGACGGCAAGCTCCAGCACCTGCGGCCGAAACGGGCGCGGCTGGCCACCAATAACGCCGAAGCGATGGTCGACGCGGCGCTGGCCGGCCTCGGCATCGCCCACCTGCCAACCTGGTTGTGCAGCGAGTACCTGCTGCGCGGCGAACTGCAGGCGCTGTTCTGCGACGACGGCTTGCCCGCCGCCGAGCCCACCTGCATCTATGCCCTGCGCCTGGAACGCGAAGCCAGTTCGCGAACCCGCCTGCTGCTGGCTTTCCTCCGCGAGCGCTTCGGCTTTCCGCCACCCTGGGACCAAGCCCTGCAGCAGCGTCTCGGCGAGCGCTGAAGACACCACCCGGCGGGAAACCTGGAAAGCCAATAGCCACTACGCTAAATTCATGCACAGCGCCCTACTTACTTGGAAGACAGCCATGTCCCGACTGCCCACCACCCCTTGCGAGCAGCTCAAGCTGGACAACCAGCTGTGCTTCGCCCTGTATTCCACCTCGCTGCAGATGACCAAGGTCTACAAGCCCCTGCTGCAAGCGCTCGGCCTCACCTATCCGCAGTACATCGCCATGCTGGTGCTGTGGGAACGCGACGGCCTGACCGTGGGCGAAATCAGCGCACGCATGCTTACCGACCCGGGATCGCTCACGCCTCTGCTCAAGCGCCTGGAGGGCGAAGGTCTAATTACCCGCACTCGCAGCAGCGAAGACGAACGCGTAGTCCTGCTGCGCCTGACCGACAAGGGCCGCGCCCTGCAGCGACAGGCCGAGAGCATTCCCGCCTGCATCCTGGAGAGTACCGGCCTCGACCTGCCACAGCTGGTCGCCCTCAAGGATGAGCTGCTGGCCCTGCGCGGCAACCTGCAAGCACCGGACTGAGGGGCTTATACCTACCTGTCTGGTTTTTATCGCCAAATCTTCCAACGATTTATCTTGCGCACAAAATAGCATGACGATAAATTTTATTTCACGCACTTACTTAGCGCGCAAGAAATTAACGCACAACCTAGACAGGTGACCCTCATGCAAACCATCAAGGCTCTCTACACCGCAAGCGCAACCGCCACCGGAGGCCGTGACGGCCGTGCGGTATCCTCGGACGGCGTGCTCGACGTGAAACTCAGCACTCCGCGCGAACTGGGCGGCCAGGGCGGCGCGGCCACCAACCCGGAACAACTGTTCGCCGCCGGCTACTCGGCCTGCTTCATCGGGGCCCTGAAGTTCGTTGCCGGCCAGCGCAAGCAGACCCTTCCCGCCGACGCCTCGATAACCGGCAAGGTCGGCATCGGCCAGATTCCCGGCGGCTTCGGCCTGGAGGTCGAACTGCACATCAGCCTGCCGGGCCTGGAGCGCGAAGCCGCCGAAGCGCTGGTAGCCGCCGCCCACCAGGTCTGCCCCTACTCCAACGCTACCCGCGGCAATATCGACGTACGCCTGAACGTGTCGGTTTGAAGCTTCTGACTCTCCGCGCCGCGGCGGCGGACAGCGGAAACGAAAAAGCCCGGCGAATGCCGGGCTTTT
>NZ_KV813369.1:32587-141926 GCF_001813645.1 Pseudomonas sp. HMSC063H08 | reverse complement strand
ACGAAAAAGCCCGGCGAATGCCGGGCTTTTTCTCGTCGCGCGAAAGGATCAGGCCTTGACGCGGGACTTGTACTCGCCGGTGCGGGTATCGATCTCGATCGAGTCGCCGATTTCGCAGAACGCGGAAACCTGCAGCTCGGCGCCGTTGTTCAGGCGCGCGGTCTTCATCACCTTGCCCGAGGTGTCGCCGCGGACGGCCGGCTCGGTGTAGGCGATCTGGCGAACGATGGTAGTCGGCAGCTCTACCGAGATCACCTTGTCGTTGTAGAACACGGCTTCGCAGATGTCGGTCATGCCGTCTTCGATGAAGGTCAGCACGCCTTCCAGATCGTCTTTCTCGATCTCGTACTGGTTGAACTCGCTGTCCATGAAGACGTACAGCGGGTCGGCGAAGTAGGAGTAGGTCACTTCCTTGCGATCGAGGATGATCGGCTCCAGCTTGTCGTCGGCCTTGAACACGGTCTCGGTACCGGCGCCGGTCAGCAGGTTCTTCAGCTTCATCTTGACGACGGCAGCGTTACGGCCGGACTTGTTGAACTCGGCCTTCTGGATGACCCAGGGAGCGCCATTGATGTTGGCAACCTGGCCGGCGCGGAACTCTTGAGCGGTTTTCATACGAATATCCGATGGATGAAAGACAAAAAATCAGGCCGCGTATCATAGCCAATCTGCGTAAAATTGCACCAGCCTTGCCGCAAGATCCGGACGCATGCCCTGTTCGTCGGCCCAGCGCTGCGCTTCCCTACGCCACTCGGGCAGTTGCCTCTCCAGCCCCTCCCAGGCCCCGGCAAGTCCACCGCCGGCGTTCCACGCCAGCCAGAAGGTGCGCAGGTTTTCCGCCAGGTCGGCGGGCAGGCCGGCGCAATAGAGTTCGAGGAATGCCTCGAGCTTCGCCAGGTGCGCCTCCTCTTCCTGTCTATAGATGTGCCAGAGCAGCGGCCGTCCCGCCCACTGCGCGCGAACGAAGGAATCCTCGCCGCGCACCGCGTTCAGGTCGCAGCACCACAACAGGCGATCGTAGTCGTCCTGCGCCATGAACGGCAGCACCTGGACCCGCAACGCGTCGCGCACGTGGACGTCCCCGACGGCCAGGGTAGCCACCCGCAGCCAATCGGCGACATCCGCCAGCACCCGCCCTTCCGGCACCAGCAGCAGGCTCGGCTGGCGGGCGTCGCGCAGTTGTTCCAGCCAGCCAGGCAGCGCCGGGTTTTCGTAGGCAAACAGCGAAATCAGT
Source organism: Pseudomonas sp. HMSC063H08 (assembly GCF_001813645.1). Taxonomy (NCBI): domain Bacteria; kingdom Pseudomonadati; phylum Pseudomonadota; class Gammaproteobacteria; order Pseudomonadales; family Pseudomonadaceae; genus Pseudomonas; species Pseudomonas sp. HMSC063H08. The sequence continues at coordinate 140,692 of NZ_KV813369.1, read as the reverse complement.
CGCTCGCCAACCTTCCGCCGCACGCCGAGGGAGGCGAGAAACTCATCCGGCTCCGAGACGGAGGCCTGGAAACGGCGCCGACGTTCCAGCAGGCCGGCCTCGCGCAACAGGCCGCCACTGGGCTCGCGGAACCCGGGAAAGAAGAAGTACTTGGAAAGCCCGCACGCCTGCAGCGACGGCAATGCGTGGCAACTGCCGATCCATTCCTCGGCACTCAGGTACTCCAGGTTCAGCCACAGGGACGGCCGCTTGCGCTCGCGCATGGCCTGCCGGTGCGCCTCCGGCAGTTCGCAGGCGAAGGCCTCTATCACCACATCGGCGGCCGCCACCGGTGCCCACGGCCGGCCCCAGGCACGCACTTCGACCCCATCCAGGCACTGCACGTGCGCCACCGGGTCCGCCCGCGGACAGATCCGGGCGAAGGCCTGCGGCTCGTCCACCCACAGGCGCACGGCCTGACCGTGCTCGGCGGCCAGTTGGCGAGCCAGGCGCCAGGTGACGCCGATATCGCCATAGTTGTCGACCACGCTACAGAAAATCTCCCAGCTCGCCATCCGCCTCTCCTCTTCGTGCCCGGCAGTCTACCAAGGCACCCCGCGGACTTTCCTCCGACGACCTAAGCCGATGAAAAAGTTAAAAAAATATTTGCCAAGCGGGAAATGTTCGAGTAAATTGCGCGCCTCGACAGACACGGCGCTGTCGAGAACCTGGTGAGGTGTCCGAGTGGTTGAAGGAGCACGCCTGGAAAGTGTGTATACGGGAAACCGTATCGAGGGTTCGAATCCCTCCCTCACCGCCAGATCGCAAGAAGGCCCGGCTAATCAAGTTAGCCGGGCCTTTTTCATTTCCGCACCAATACTTACGGCATTTCCGGCAACATGCTGGCAACTTAGTTGTTACTTGCCACTCCCCGCCAAGTCGATAAGCGCCAGCCACTCCGGCGGAACATTCTCGACAACCCGGCAGCCCTCATCCCCCGCCTCTTGCAGCAACTCTACCCAAGGTCCGGGAAATTGCTTACTTGCGCCGCACGCTGGATATTTTTTGAACAAACGACACTCCAACTACTGCTAAAGTCGGGGGGACTAAAAAAAAAGTTGCTCGGCTTGCGCTTGGTCAGTTTACTTACTACAAGTAATGGGTAGTATGTAGCCGGCTAATTTCCCCGGCTGGGGAGATTGCTGTTATGGAAATGTCCACCTTAAGGGGAACACGATGAACAACGTTCTGAAATTCTCTGCTCTGGCTCTGGCTGCTGTTCTGGCCACCGGTTGCAGCAGCCACTCCAAAGAAACCGAAGCTCGTCTGACCGCTACCGAAGACGCAGCTGCTCGTGCTCAGGCTCGCGCTGACGAAGCCTATCGCAAGGCTGACGAAGCTCTGGGCGCTGCTCAGAAAGCTCAGCAGACCGCTGACGAGGCTAACGAGCGTGCCCTGCGCATGCTGGAAAAAGCCAGCCGCAAGTAATAGGTCTCACGACCTGTTGAAAACCGGTCCCTCGGGGCCGGTTTTTTTATGCCTGCGTTTCGCCGGGCATGAAAAAACCCGCGTCCCTTGCGGGTACGCGGGCCTCTGCCTCGACGCTCTCCGTCAGGGCGTAAGCTGGGTAGGATCGCTATCCACCGTCGCGGTCATCGCCGGCGCCGATTCCTGGGCGATTTCCACCGGCACGCCATCCTCCGAGGCCACCACTTCGCGGACCACGTCCCAGTTCAACTGGATACGCTTGGCCAGGTCGTCGCGCTTGAGCAGGGTGTTGATCACCGCGGTGTGCTTGTCCACCACCGACGGGTCGCCATGGTCGTTCAGCGGCGTATGCGCCTCCAGGTAGACCTTGCCGTTGCTCACGCCGAACTTGTAGGGCTCGTTGATGATACGCACGCTGGTGCCGACGCTGATCATCGAGAACAGGTGGGTCACGTCGGCGTTGTACATGCGGAAGCAGCCATGGCTGGTGCGGGTGCCGATGCCGAACTTCTTGTTCGAACCATGGATCAGGTAGCCCGGCACGCCCAGGGTCAGCTTGTACGGCCCCAGCGGATTGTCCGGGCCCGGCGGCACCACGGTCGGCAGCGGATCGCCATCGGCGGCGTGCTCGGCGCGGATCGAGGCCGGCGGATACCAGGCCGGGTCCTTGGTCTTGGCGGTGATGCGGGTGTTCGCGATCGGCGAACCCCAGCCCTCGCGGCCGATGCCCAGCGGATAGGTGTGCACCACGTTCTGCCCTTTCGGGTAGTAGTACAGGCGGTATTCGGCCAGGTTGATCACCACGCCTTCGCGCGGGCCAGGCGGCAGCACGAAGCGGGTAGGGATGATCACCTCGGTGCCGACGCCCGGCAGCCAGGGATCGACACCGGGGTTGGCGGCGACCATTTCGCTGTAGCCCAGGTTGTACTGCTCGCCGAGGTCGGCGAAAGTGTCCTCGTACTTGGCCTTGATCACCTGGACCTGGCCGACGACGTCCTCGCCCGGAGGCGGGAGCTGCAGTTCCAGGGCCGATGCGGAGCCGGCCGAAAGCAGCGCGGCGAAAGACAGTGAGACAACGGGTACGCGCGACAACATTCCGGAGAATCCTTGGCGAGTGCGATGAAGGAGTAGGAAAGACAGTGTAACACCCCGCCAGGTTTCACCGGGAGGGCTCAGACCAACCAGGACAGGCGCTCCCCACGCTTTTCCGCCTCCAGTTGTTTCCGGCAATCGGGACACAGCAGCCGGTCGCGCAGACGCGCCCGTTCCAGCGGCTGCCAGCGCGGCTGGGCCGGCAGCAGCTTGCCGCAAAGCGTGCGGTCCGCCGGGGTATCCAGCTCCAGCTGACGCGCCACCACATGCACCCGGACCTCGCGACAGGCGAACAGGTCCAGCTGATCGTCGGGCTCGATCAGTTGATAGGCGTAGAGGGTCCAGGCGGGACGCGGCATGGGGGGCTCCTGAGGGGTGCGCAACCTTAGCCGAAAGCGGTTTCCCGGGGAAGTCTCAAAGCAGCGGTTTCAGCGTCGGCCAGACATTTTCCAGGAGCCTCGGCTGGGCGGCGAGCGCCGGATGGATGCCATCCGCCTGCATCATCCCCTGGACCCCGCCGACCCCTTCGAGGAAAAACGGCACCAGGGCGGTCTTTTCCTGCGCCGCGACCGCGCCGTAGACCTTGGAAAAGGCCTCGATGTAGCGCGGGCCGTAGTTCGGCGGCAACTGGATACCCAGCAGCAGCACCTTCGCCCCTTCCGCCCGGGCCTTTTGCGCCATGCTGGCAAGATTCTGTTGCAATTGCGCCGGCGCCATTCCGCGCAGCCCGTCGTTGCCTCCCAGCTCGATCACCACCAGCGCCGGCTTCTCCTCGGCAAGCAGCGCCGGCAGGCGCGCCAGGCCGCCCGCGGAGGTGTCGCCGCTGATCGAGGCGTTCACCACCCGGTAGTCGTAACCTTCGTCGGCGAGGCGCTTCTGCAACAGGGCGACCCAGCCCTGGCTGGTATCCAGTCCCAAAGCGGCGCTGATACTATCGCCCACGACCAACAGCGTCTGCGCCGCGGCCTGCTGGGTCAGCAGGACCAGGGCCAGGCAGCCGCTCAACAGCAATGCACGCATCGGAACCTCCATGAGCGCCAGCATTCTCAACGCGCAGAACCTTAGCAAGGTTGTCGGTAGCGCGGAAGGCAAGTTGACCATCCTCCACGACCTCTCCCTCGACCTCGCCCGCGGCGACAGCCTGGCGATCGTCGGCAGTTCCGGCTCCGGCAAGTCGACCCTGCTCGGCCTGCTCGCCGGGCTCGACCAGCCCAGCGGCGGCGAGGTCCGTCTCGCCGGGCACGCCCTCGGCGACCTCGACGAGGACCAGCGGGCGCGCGTCCGCGCGGCCCATGTAGGCTTCGTGTTCCAGTCGTTCCAGTTGCTCGACAGCCTCGATGCGCTGGAGAACGTGATGCTGCCCCTGGAGCTGGAAGGCCGCGCCGACGCTCGCCAGCGCGCCAGAGAACTGCTCGAGCGAGTCGGCCTCGGCCAACGCCTGGGCCACTATCCGCGCCAGCTCTCCGGCGGCGAGCAGCAGCGGGTCGCCATTGCCCGTGCCTTCGCGGCGGAGCCGGACGTGCTGTTCGCCGACGAACCCACCGGCAACCTCGACAGCGCCACCGGCGAGCGGATCAGCGACCTGCTCTTCGAACTCAACCGCGAACGCGGTACCACCCTGGTCCTGGTTACCCACGACGAGCGTCTGGCGCATCGCTGCCGGCGCCTGATCCGTCTGGAAAGCGGACGCCTGATCGACCGGGTCGAACCCTGATGAAGCCGGTGCCCCTCTCCCGCCTGCTGAGCCTCGCCGCTCGCCAATTGTTCCGCGAGTCGCGCAGCGGCGAGCTGCGCGTGCTGTTCTTCGCCCTGCTGATCGCGGTCGCCTCGAGCACCGCCATCGGCTATTTCAGCGCCCGCCTGAACGGCGCCATGCTCGCCCGCGCCGCCGAGTTCCTCGGCGCCGACCTGGTGCTCAACGGTACCCAGCCGGCAAGCGCCGAACAGATCGAACGCGGCACCCGTCTGGGCCTGCGCCACGCCGACAGCGTCGAGTTTTCCAGCGTGATCGCCACCGACCAGGGCATCCAGCTCAGCAGCATCAAGGCGGTCGGCGACCGCTACCCCTTGCGCGGCCAGCTCAAGAGCGCTGCCGCGCCGTTCGCCGCCGAGCAGGCCGGCGGTCGTCCGCAGGCGGGCGAGGTATGGGTCGAATCGCGCCTGCTGGTCAGCCTCGACCTGAAGGTCGGCGACAGCATCGAGATCGGCCGCAAGCCGCTGCGCATCGCGCGCATCCTTACCTACGAGCCGGACCGCGCCGGCGACTTCTACAGCCTGACGCCCCGCGCCATGATGAGCCTGGCCGACCTCGATGCCACCGGGGTGGTCCAGCCGGGCAGCCGGGTGCGCTACCGCGATCTGTGGGAAGGCCCGCCGGAGGCCCTCCAGGCCTATCGCCAGCAGGTCAAGGGCAGCCTCGCCGCCAACCAGCGCCTGCAGGATGCCCGCGACGGCAACCGCCAGGTGGGCGATGCCCTCGGCCGCGCCGAGCGCTACCTGAACCTGGCCAGCCTGGCCGCGGTGCTGCTCGCCGGCGTCGCCGTGGCGCTGTCCGCCGCCCGTTTCGCCGCACGGCGCTACGACGCCAGCGCGCTGCTGCGCTGCCTCGGTCTGTCGCGCAGCGAAACCCTGCTCCTCTACGCGCTGCAACTGTTGCTGCTGGGCCTGCTCGCCAGCGCCATCGGCGCCCTGCTCGGCTGGTTGGCGCAGCTCGGCCTGTTCCGCCTGCTCGCCACGCTGCTGCCGCCGGACGTACCGGCCGGCGGCCTGTTCCCCGCCTTCGCCGGGATCGCCACCGGCCTGGTAGCGCTGGCCGGCTTCGCCCTGCCGCCGCTGGCTGCCCTGGGCCGGGTACCGCCGTTGCGGGTCCTGCGCAGCGACCTGCTGCCGGTGCCGATGCGCACCTGGATGGCCTACGCCTGCGCCCTGCTCGCCCTGGGCCTGATCATGTGGCGGTTGAGTCTCGACCTGAAGCTGACCCTCGCCCTGCTCGGCGGCGGCCTGGTCGCCACGCTGGTGCTCGGCGCCCTCCTGCTGCTCGGCCTGAACGGCCTGCGCCGGGCACTGGCGCGTGCCAGCCTGCCATGGCGGCTGGGACTCGGCCAGTTGTTGCGGCACCCGCTGGCCGCCGCCGGACAGAGCCTGGCCTTCGGCCTGATCCTGCTGGCCATGGCCCTGATCGCCCTGCTTCGCGGCGAACTGCTGGATACCTGGCAGGCCCAGTTGCCGCCGGACGCCCCCAACCATTTCGCCCTGAACATCCTGCCGACGGAAAAGGACGCCTTCGAACGTCGCGTGCAAAAGCTCTCCCCCGGCGCCGAGCCGCTGTTCCCCATGGTTCCCGGGCGCCTGGTAGCGGTGAACGGCAAGCCGGTCCAGGCGCTCGACGAAGACGTGCGCAGCGAGCGTGCCCTGCAGCGCGACCTCGGCCTGACCTGGTCGGAGCAACTGCCCTCCGGCAACCAGCTCACCGCCGGACGCTGGTGGAGCGCGCCGCAGCCGGGGGCCCTGCCGGGCGTGTCGGTGGAAGAGAAGCTGGCCGCCAACCTGCGTATCCAGGTCGGCGACCGGCTCACCTTCAGCGTCGCCGGGCAGAATCGCGAGGTCCAGGTCCAGAGCCTGCGCAAGGTGAAGTGGGACAATTTCCAGCCGAACTTCTTCATGGTCTTCCAGCCCGGCACCCTGACCGACCTGCCGGTGACCTACCTGACAAGCTTCTACCTGCCGGCCAGCCAGGAACGCGACCTGATCGAACTGGCCCGCGCCTTCCCCACCGTCACCCTGCTGCCGGTAGACGCCCTGCTGAGCCAGCTGCGGAGCATCCTCGACCAGGTCACCCTGGCCGTGGAGTACGTGCTGGTGTTCGTTCTCGCGGCGGGCTTCGTGGTGCTCTTCGCCGGCCTCCAGGCGACCCTCGACGAGCGCGTGCGCCAGGGTGCCCTGCTGCGCGCGCTGGGTGCCGAGCGCGAGTTGCTGCAACGTACCCGGCGGGTCGAGTTCGCCCTGCTCGGCGCAGTCAGCGGCCTGCTCGCGGCGCTCGGCTGCGAGGCGGTCAGCCTGCTGCTCTACCGACTGGTCTTCGACCTGCCGTGGCAAGCGCACCCCTGGTTGCTCGCGCTGCCTCTGGTAGGCGCCGTGCTGGTAGGCGGCGCCGGCCTGCTGGGTACCCGTCGCGCCCTCAACAGCAGCCCGCTGCGGGTCCTGCGCGAGGGCTGATCGGATACACTGGCAGGCTTTCATCCGTTCATTTGTGGAACCACCCGAACCATGAGTCGCTATCGTCCACCGCGCACCGCCGGCACCCCGCTGATCACTCCGGAGGGCGCCGCGCGGTTACGCGCAGAGCTGCATGAACTCTGGCACGTGCGCCGTCCCCAGGTGACCCAGGCGGTCAGCGAAGCCGCCGCCCTCGGCGATCGCTCGGAAAACGCCGAATACATCTACGGCAAGAAGATGCTGCGCGAGATCGACAGCCGCGTGCGCTTCCTGCGCAAGCGCCTGGAGAACCTGAAAGTGGTCGGCGAGCGGCCGGCGGATCCGAACCGGGTGTACTTCGGCGCCTGGGTGACCCTGGAAGACGAAGACGGCGAGCAGGCCCGCTATCGCATCGTCGGCCCCGACGAACTGGACCTGCGCAACAACCAGATCAGCATCGACTCGCCGCTCGCCCGCGCACTGGTCGGCAAGGAGCTGGACGCCGAGGTGCTGGTGCGCACCCCGGCCGGGGAAAAGCTCTGGTTCGTCGTCGAGATCGAGTATCCGCCGGCGCCCTGAGGGGCCACGCGCTCAGCGCAGGATACGGCGGGTGATCAGGCCCTGGCGGGCGACCCGGATCAGTTGCCGGACCACCAGGTCCAGGTCTTCCGCCCCGGGGGCCTGGACCACGGCGAAGTCGAACGCGTCGCTGGGGAAGCGCGCCAGGTCCTTGCCGTCCTGGGCGAACTGGATAAGGAAGGTACGCGAACCATTCCAGCGCTTCGGCCAGCCTTCGAGGTAACGGACGAGGGTCGGCTGGTGCGGCCCGCTGAGGAGAATCCTCGGGTTCCGCCGGACCAGGCCGGTGGTGATGGGTGCCAGGCGCAATTGCGTGCTGGGACAGGTCATGACGTCATGTCTCCGCCTCTTCGGTCCCGCTGGACAGCGGTGAGAGGCAACACCGAGCCAGCGCTTTAGCGGTATTTCGGCTGCTGCCGGGCGCCCCGCAAGTTGCTGTTTAAATCGGCGCACGCGCATCCTAGAAAAGCCGCATAGAGACTGTCAAGAAACACGCGGAGGCGCCCATGCCCGATCGCTCTCTTCGCCTGTTCTTCGCCCTGCCCTGTCCACCTTCCCTCGCCGAGCGGATCGGCCGGTGGCGCGATGACCGGCCACTGCCCGGACGCCAGGTGGCGACGGCGAACCTGCACCTGACCCTGGCCTTCCTCGGGCAGGTCTCGTCCGCTCGGCTCGAGGCCCTGCTGGACATGGCCGCGGCCATCGAGGCCGCGCCCTTCGACCTGTGTCTCGACCGTCTGCTGCGCTGGAGGAACGGCATCCTGCTGCTGGCCCCCAGCCAACCGCCCGGCGCCCTCCTGCGTCTGCGCCGCGCCCTGCGCTCCGGCCTTGCCGAACTGGAGCTGCCCGTGGAAACCCGCCCATTCAGCGCCCATCTGACCCTGGCTCGCGATGCCGCGCCGCTGGAGGACGTCCCGCCACCCCCAACCTTCGTATGGCAGGTCGACCATTTCAGCCTGTTTTGCTCGCAAAACGACGCCGCGGGCGTGCGCTACCGCACACTCGCTCGCTGGGCGTTGTGCGGGGAAGATTCAAACGAGCGTTTCGCGCCGTAACAACCCGCCTCTTCCGCTCTGCCACGCAGGTTATGACCGGCCGCCAGGAAGCCGCGGATTTCCTGGCCTGGAGGAAAAAAGCCGAAGCTGGCACGGTTCCTGCGCAAGGGACAGCGAAGCGGTTCTCCCGGAAGGATTCGGGCGATGGCTGGCAGGACGCGCCCCTCGGCCCCATCAACCTGAGATGAGAACAACATGAAGAAGAAGTCTCTGCTCCCCCTCGGCCTGGCCATCGGCCTCGCCTCTCTCGCTGCCAGCCCTCTGATCCAGGCCAGCACCTACACCCAGACCAAATACCCCATCGTGCTGGCCCACGGCATGCTCGGCTTCGACAATATCCTCGGGGTCGACTACTGGTTCGGCATTCCCAGCGCCTTGCGCCGTGACGGTGCCCAGGTCTACGTCACCGAAGTCAGCCAGTTGGACACCTCGGAAGTCCGCGGCGAGCAGTTGCTGCAACAGGTGGAGGAAATCGTCGCCCTCAGCGGCCAGCCCAAGGTCAACCTGATCGGCCACAGCCACGGCGGGCCGACCATCCGCTACGTCGCCGCCGTACGTCCCGACCTGATCGCTTCCGCCACCAGCGTCGGCGCCCCGCACAAGGGTTCGGACACCGCCGACTTCCTGCGCCAGATCCCACCGGGTTCGGCCGGCGAGGCAGTCCTCTCCGGGCTGGTCAACAGCCTCGGCGCGCTGATCAGCTTCCTTTCCAGCGGCAGCACCGGTACGCAGAATTCACTGGGCTCGCTGGAGTCGCTGAACAGCGAGGGTGCCGCGCGCTTCAACGCCAAGTACCCGCAGGGCATCCCCACCTCGGCCTGCGGCGAAGGCGCCTACAAGGTCAACGGCGTGAGCTATTACTCCTGGAGCGGTTCCTCGCCGCTGACCAACTTCCTCGATCCGAGCGACGCCTTCCTCGGCGCCTCGTCGCTGACCTTCAAGAACGGCACCGCCAACGACGGCCTGGTCGGCACCTGCAGTTCGCACCTGGGCATGGTGATCCGCGACAACTACCGGATGAACCACCTGGACGAGGTGAACCAGGTCTTCGGCCTCACCAGCCTGTTCGAGACCAGCCCGGTCAGCGTCTACCGCCAGCACGCCAACCGCCTGAAGAACGCCAGCCTGTAGGACCCCGGCCGGGGCCTCGGCCCCGGCCCTTTCCCGGAAGCCCCCTCGCGTGAAGAAAATCCTCCTGCTGATTCCACTGGCGTTCGCCGCCAGCCTGGCCTGGTTCGTCTGGCTGGAACCTTCCCCCGCACCCGAGACGGCGCCCCCGGCCAGCGCGCAGGCGGGCGCAGTCCACGCCCCGCCAGCAGCCTCCGCGGGAGAAGCGGTGCCGGCCCCCCAGGTCATGCCGGCCAAGGTCGCGCCGCTGCCAACCTCCTTCAGGGGCACCAGCGTCGATGGCAGTTTCAGTGTCGACGCCAGCGGCAACCTGCTGATCACCCGCGACATCCGCAACCTGTTCGACTACTTCCTCAGCGCCGTCGGCGAAGAGCCCCTGCAGCAAAGCCTGGACCGCCTGCGCGCCTACATCGCCGCCGAACTCCAGGAGCCGGCGCGCGGCCAGGCGTTGGCGCTGATGCAGCAATACATCGACTACAAGAAGGAACTGGTGCTGCTCGAACGCGACCTGCCGCGCCTGGCCGACCTCGACGCCCTGCGCCAGCGGGAAGCCGCGGTGAAAGCCCTGCGCGCGCGGATCTTCAGCAACGAAGCGCACGTGGCGTTCTTCGCCGACGAGGAAACCTACAACCAGTTCACCCTGGAGCGCCTGGCGATCCGCCAGGACGGCAAGCTCAGCGCCGAGGAAAAGGCCGCCGCCATCGACCGCCTGCGCGCCAGCCTGCCGGAAGACCAGCAGGAAAGCGTGCTGCCGCAACTGCAAAGCGAACTGCAGCAGCAGACCGCCGCCCTCCAGGCCGCTGGCGCCGGCCCGGAAGCCATCCGCCAGATGCGTCAGCAACTGGTGGGCGCCGAAGCCACCACCCGCCTGGAGCAACTCGATCGGCAACGCTCGGCCTGGAAGGGCCGGCTGGACGACTATTTCGCCGAGAAGAGCCGGATCGAAGGCAATACCGGGCTGAGCGAAGCCGACCGCCGCGCGGCGGTCGAACGCCTGGCCGAGGAGCGCTTCAGCGAACAGGAACGCTTGCGCCTGGGCGCGCTGGAACAGATGCGCCAGGCCGAGCAGCGCTGACCGACACGGAAACGCCAAGAACGCGGCGAAGGGCGCTTCGGCGGATAACGCTACCCTCAGGGGTGCAGCCCTGGCGTGGCCGGCGAGGCGGAAACCTTGTGCTGCGCGCCGCAACGAAAAAGGGCGGCCACCCGAAGGTGTCCGCCCTTTTTCGTCGCCAGCCCGGTTCAGCGGGACAGCTTGCCGTCCAGCGAGAACTTGCCGGCGCCATCGATCAGCAGCGCCACGCTGATCATCAGCAGGGTCAGGGCATATTCATAGCCGTTGTCGGTGATGAAGAAGCCATTGCCGATGTGCACGCTGAAGATCGCCACGATCATGGTGAAGCCCACCACCACCGACGCCGGACGCACCAGCAGGCCGATCACCAGCGCCAGGCCGCCGAAGAACTCGGCGCTGCCGGCCAGGGTCGCCAGCAGGTAGCCAGGGGTCAGGCCGATGGATTCGAACCACTGCGCCATGCCGTTCAGGCCGGCGCCGCCGAACATGCCGAAGAGCTTTTGCGAACCGTGGGACATCAGGGTAAGACCAGTGACGATACGCAGGATGGCCAGGCCGGCACCGGCGTTGGTCGACAGGATGGTCTTGATCAGTGGATTCATGGTGCGTCCTCAGGTGTGGGATAAGATGGGCACACTATAGGCAAGATAATTCGATATTAAAACCGCAAAAAACGCGTTATCAATATCGAATTTATAGATTATTTTTGAGCCGTCGCCGTCTTCGCACGCACCCCGGGCTCCAGGCGAACCCGTTCGCGTTCATATGCAAGGTAGTACTTGTTGACGCTGCTGACATAACTCACCACACCCATGCCTATCTCTTCCGCAGCCACCCGCTCGACCTGGAAGAACCAGCGATTCGGATCGAGCCCCCGGCGACGCGCCTGGGTGCGCAGGTTCTGCACCCGCTCCGGGCCCATGTTGTAGGCCGCCAGGGTGAACGCCAGGCGCTCGCGCTCGTCGAGGTGCTTGCTGGAGAAGAACTGCTTGCGGATCTTGGTCAGGTAGCGACTGGCGGCCAGCACGTTGCTGTCCTTGTCGTGCACATTGCCGACCCCGACGCTGCGCGCCGCCGCGGGGGTGATCTGCATCAGCCCGCTGGCGCCGCCGGAACCGCGCGCCTTCGGGTTCAGGTGCGACTCCTTGTAGGCCACCGCCGCCAGCGCCAGCCAGTCCATGCTGCTCTGCTGCGCGTAGCGCTGCAGCAGTGGACGGACCGCTTCCAGGCGCTTGCGGTCCGCCGCGCCGAGGGGGTTGCGGACCTTGTAGGCGCGCCGGTAGACGCGCTGGAAAGCCACGTCCTGGTCGGCCGGCGCGCGGTAGTCGGCGAGGAAGCGGTCGATGGTCGCGCGCAGGGTGCTGGCATCGCGGCGCACGTACCAGGCCATGTCGGCGCGATTGTCCAGCACCAGGTGGCGGTCGACGCGCAGCTTCGGCAGCACCTTGGCCCAGCGTTCGGCGATGGGCTGCTCGACCACGGTGAAGCCGAGGATGCCTGCCTGGACCATTTCCATCACATCCTCGACGGCCAGGGTAGCGTCCAGCTTTTCGATCCGGATCGGTGCCATGCGGCGTTGCGCCAGGCGCTGGTTGACCAGTTCGATGGCGCCCTCGGCGGCGCTGCCGGCCGGCAGCGGGATGGTCCGCCCGGACAACTGCTCCAGGCGCGTGTAGCGCCGGTTGCCCTTGCGCGCCACCAGCACCAGCGGCACATCGGCGCGCACCGGCGCGCTCGGGCTGACCTGCAGGCCGTCGTGCGCCGGCAGCAGTTCGCCGGGGGCGACCAGGTCGCCTTCGCCACGCTGCAGGGCGGCAAGCAACTGGTCCTTGGGCTTGGGTATGAGCTTGAGGGTGAGGTTCCGCGCGGACGGCGAGCGGCTGTTGAGGTATTGCTCGAAGGCGCGCAGGCGACGGTACTCAACGCCGATCGGCTCGCCCTTCACCTCGCCCGAGCTGTTGCGGCTCTGGTTGACCAGCACCTTGAGCACGCCAGCGCGGCGGATGCTCGCCAGGTCGCGGGTCTCCGGCTGTTCCTTGTGCCAGTTGTCCGGCTGGCCGGTGATGCGCGCAGCCGCCGGCAAGGGTGCGAGCACCAGCAGGCAAAGCGAAAGCAGCAACAGACGCGTCATCCAGGTCTCCAGAGGCCAGGCTCGATGTCCCTCTCCGGGGGACCGGATCAATCAGAGCATGGCAGTCTTGGCAAGTTCCTCTCCGACAGCGGCTGCAAACGGAGGCATTGGGTAGATAATCCGGGCGCCGAAGAACCCGATCTGCGATTATAACGGATTGTTCTACAAGCGGTTTGCCACCCATCCCCCGGCGGGTCCGGCGCGATCGAGGGGGCGCCGCCTCGCTGCGAATTCCAGGAAGGCACCATGCAACTCATCGATATCGGCGTCAATCTGACCCACGCCAGCTTCGCCCCGGAACGTGAAGCACTGCTCGCCCGCGCGCGCGCCGCCGGGGTGGTGCAGATGGTGATCACCGGCACCAGCCTGGCCGACAGCGAACAGGCGCTGCAGCTCTGCGGCGAACTCGACGAGGGCGGCCGGCTGTTTACCACCGCCGGCGTCCACCCCCACGAGGCCAGCCACTGGAACGCCGACACCGCTCGCGGCCTGCGCGCCCTGTTCGACGACCAGCGGGTACGCGCGGTGGGCGAATGCGGTCTCGACTTCAATCGCGACTTCTCTCCCCGTCCGGCCCAGGAAAAGGCCCTGGAGGAACAACTGGCACTGGCCGTCGAGCTACAGCGTCCGGTGTTCCTCCACGAACGCGACGCCAGCGAGCGCCTGCTGGCGATCCTGCGCGACTTCCGCGATCGCCTGCCGGCCGCCGTCGTACACTGTTTCACCGGCGAGCGCCGGGCGCTGTATGGCTACCTCGACCTCGACCTGCACATCGGCATCACCGGCTGGATCAACGACGAGCGCCGCGGTACCCACCTGCATGATCTGGTAGGCGAGATCCCGGTCGGCCGTCTCATGCTGGAAAGCGACGCGCCCTACCTGCTGCCGCGCAGCCTGCGGCCGAAGCCGAAGAACGGGCGCAACGAGCCGGCCTACCTGGTCGAGGTGCTCGCCTGCGTGGCCCGCCATCGCGGCGAGAGCGCGGAGCGCCTGGCCGCTCACACCAGCGCCGCGGCGCGGGCGTTCTTCGGCCTGCCGACGATCGACTGAGATCGCCCTCAAGCTCCCGGCGGATCGGCCGCTAAGCTGACGAACGGTCTCGTTGACCCGCATCAACGATTGCCCCTTACTCAGCTTTCAAGATAATGGCGCCTTGCCATTAGCTTGCCGATAAGAAGAAATCCCCCTATGGGCACCTGGATCAGCGACATTCCACTGAAATACAAGTTCTGGGCCGTCAACGCGGTGGCCTTCTTCACCACCCTGCTGCTGGTGTTGTTCGCCATGCAGCAGGAAGCCGCCGGGCGCAACGCTTCCGCCCAGCGCGCCGCCGCCGCCGAGGGCGAGCTGGTTCAGAGCTGGCCGGCCGGCAGCGCCCTGCCCGCCCGCAGCAACCTGCTGCCGCTGGAACAGGCCGCGAGCCTGGGCGGCACCGCTGCCCAGGCGCTGGGCAAGGGGCAGGGTTGGATCGAGTTGTCCGGCGCGCGCCAGGGCGATACCCCGCTGCTCGGCGCCTGGGTCGGCCAGACCGGCTCCGGCCAGCGCTTCGCCGTGCTTGCCCCGGCCAGCGACCTGTGGCAGGTCTTCGCCGACCGGGCCGGCGCCTACGCCGTCGCCGTGCTGGTGCTGATGCTGGCGCTGCTGGCGGCCTCGCAACTGCTGATCCGCTTCATCCTCACCCACCTGCATACCCTCAAGGACGTGATGCTGCACGTCGAGAAGAGCGGCGACCTGTCCGCTCGCGTACCGCTGCAGGGACGCGACGAAGTCGGCCAGATGGCCAGCGCCTTCAACGCCATGCAGGCCGGCTACCAGCGCATTGTCGGCACCGTCGCCGCGGCCGCTACCAAGCTCGACGAAGGCGCCCAGGCGCTGGCCCGCAGCATGGGCCAGGTACGCCAGGGCATGCTCGGCCAGCAGAGCGAGACCGACCAGACCGCCACCGCGATCAACGAGATGTCCACCACGGTCTTCCATATCGCCCAGCACGCCGCCGATACCCGTGATCAGTCGCAGGAAGCCGACCGCCTGGCCGGCGCCGGCCAGCAGGCGGTGAGCCGGGTCAGCGCGTCGATCGCCGGGTTGTCCCAGGGCGTCCAGGACACCGCCGAGATGATCCAGAAGCTGGCCGAGGACAGCCAGAAGATCAGCGGCGTGGTCAACGTGATCCACGGCATCGCCGAACAGACCAACCTGCTTGCCCTCAACGCCGCCATCGAGGCCGCGCGGGCCGGGGAAATGGGCCGCGGCTTCGCCGTTGTGGCCGATGAGGTGCGCAACCTCGCCCGTCGCGTGCAGGACTCCACCGACGAGATCACCCAGATGATCCTCGCCCTGCAGTCGGGTACCCGCGACGCCGTGGAGTTCATGCAGGAAAGCTCGCTCAAGGCAGACGGTTGCGTCAGCCAGGCCGGCGACGCCGGCGAGGCGCTGGCGGCGATCGCCAACGCGGTGGCGCAGATGCGTGAAAGCAACACGCAGATCGCCGTCGCCGCCGAACAGCAGAGCCAGGTCGCGGAAGAGATGACCCGTTCGGTGGTGGGCATCCGCGACGTCACCGAACTCACCGTGCAGCAGACCGTCGAGTCGGCGGCCACCAGCCAGCAACTGGTCGACCTGGCGGGCGATCTGACCCGCGCCATCGGCCAGCTACGCCTCTGATCCGCAGGCGCACCTGCCTATCGCCCGGATAGGCAGGAATCATTCGCCGCGCTGCCGCACCCCGCCTAGACTCGACGACATGCAACGACCCGCCCCGCGGGTCGCCGTCACGGAGTACCGAGAACATGGGCAAACGTCATCCCAACCTGCTCGCCTGGCAATGGCGCGGCTATGCCGCCAACCACCGCAACCCGACCAACCTGGTCCTGCACCTGATCGCCGTGCCGCTGTTCATCGTCGCTGCGATCCTGCTGCTCGGCGGCCTGTTCGGCCTGGACCTGCTGCAGGTGGTACTCGGTGTCATCGGCATCGGCGCCGGCCTGGCGATCCAGGCCAAGGGACACGCGCTGGAGGAACAGGCACCCGAGCCATTCAGCGATCGGCGCGACGCTGTCAGTCGACTGCTCGTCGAGCAGTTCGTCACCTTCCCCCGCTTCGTCCTCAGCGGCGCCTGGTGGCGGGCCTGGCGCGAACGGCATAAGTGACAGTTCGTCCGGGATTTTGCACAGCCCTTCAGTTTTAGCGCGACGCTGCCGATATAATCGACGGAATCCTGTCGTGGACCGACAACATGCCGTCAATGCGTCAATTAATCGTCTTTTCCTGCTGCCTGGGGCTGCCTCTTGCCCAGGCCGCGGAACCCGTGCCGCTGGGCGGACGTCCGATCGTCACCCTGCAGCGGTCCGGCGGCGCTCCCGTGCGGCTGACCCTGTCCGACCTCGAAGCCCTGCCCAGCGAGACCCTGGAAGCCCAGCTCCCCGGCGAGGCCAACGCCCGCTGGCAAGGCGTGCGCCTCAGCCTGTTGCTGCGCCACCTGGACCTGGCGCCGCCCAAGCGCCTGCGCGTGCTGGCGCTGAACGATTACTCGGCGATCATCCCGTACAGCGACCTCGACAGCTACCAGCCCATCCTCGCCTATCGCCGCAACGGCGCCTACATGGCGATCCGCGAACGCGGACCGCTTTTCATCATCTACCCGATGGCCCGCTATCCTGAGTTGAGAAACCAGGTCTACTACAACCGTACCGTCTGGCAGGTCAGCTCCATCACTCTTGAGTAAGTAACGGACATGACTGTGCCGCTGCTCGATCCGACAAAGCTGCGCCGGCAACGCCAGATCATGGGGCTGTTGCTCGGCCTGGTGCTGCTCATGGCGCTGATCGCCGGGGCTGCGCTGTGGCTGGCGGTGCGCCAGGCCCAGCAACTGGCCCAGCCGAACCTGCACAACGAGCTGTGGCAGACCTACTCGCTGCGCGCCGAACTGGATCGCACGCTGGACGCCGCGCGGCACACCGAGAGCGGCGAAGGCCAAGCCGACGACCTGGCGATCCGTCTCGAAGTTCTCGCCAGCCTGATCGCGCCGCTGCGCCGCCAGTCGTTGTTCAGGCATCTCGCCGAACCGCGTCCGGAGGTACAGGCCACCCTGCAACGCCTGATCGAGCTCAGCGATCGCTGGTCGGACCAGGCCCCCTGGGGCGATCCCGTCGCCGCGCGCCGCCTGGCCGCGGAGATCGTCCAGCAGGTCCCGCCCTTGCTCGAACCGACCCACCAGATCGTCGTCGCCAGCAACATCGCCCTGACCAACCAGTTGGACGTCGACCGCAAGCGCCTGCACCGGGCGTTCTACGCGTTGTTCTGGGCGCTGCTCGGGATCGGTGCCGGCGGTGCCCTGCTGGTGCTGCGCCTGGTCGCCGACTTCAAGCGCGCGCAGCAACTGGCCGGGCATCTGATCGAGCTTAACGCCACCCTGGAGAAACGCGTCGGCGAGCGCACCCGCCAGCTCAGCGAAGGCAAGGCGCTGCTGCATTTCATCCTCGAGGCCAGCCCGAGCGACGTGGTCCTTCTCAGCGCCTGCGGCGCCAGCATCCATTACGTCAGCCCGCGCCTGCTCAAGCGCCTGGGTTGCCAGGCCCAGGACGACTTCAACCTGCCCCGGCTGTTCGCCAGCGCCAGCGAATACAGCCGCCTGCAGAACGCCCTGGAGGCGCGCGGCCAGGTGGATGGCTGGGAAGCCCAGCTATGCGGGGAAACGCCTTGCTGGGCGGTGATCTGCGCGCGCCACCTGGAAATCGACGGCGAGCCGGCGACCCTGATCTGGTGCTACGACATCAGCCGGCGCAAGGCCATGGAGCAGGAACTGCGCCTGCTGGCCAGCACCGATACCCTGACCGGCCTGCACAACCGCCACTCGTTCCTGCACCAGGCGGAACTCATGCTCAAGGCCGCCGAACGCTTCCACCACCCCTGCGTGGCGCTGATGCTGGACATCGACCACTTCAAGAACATCAACGACAGCCACGGCCACCTGACCGGCGACCGCGCCCTGCAACGTGTCGCCGAGACCCTGCGCCAGGGCCTGCGCGAAGTGGACCTGCTCGGCCGCCTGGGCGGCGAGGAATTCGCCGCGCTGCTACCGGAAATCGGCCTGGACCAGGCGCTGGACGTCGCCGAACGGCTGCGCGCCGGCGTCGAGGCGCTACGGGTGAGCAATCCCGACGGCGAACCGTTGCGAATGACCGTGAGCATCGGCGTCGCCCTGCGCAGGGACGCCGGGGACGACCTGGAAAGCCTGCTGGTGCGCGCCGACAGCGCGCTCTACCAGGCCAAGAGCGGCGGGCGCAACCGCACCGAGTACGCGCCCGCCTGACATGCGCCTCAGCCGAACACCGTGACCATCTGCCGGCTGATCGCCAGCAACTGGCCGTCGGCGCTCCACATCCGCGCCGCCACGTGGCCGTAGCCGTCGCGCGCCTCCTCGATCTCCGCCAGGTAACGGCACCAGTCGCCGCTGCCTTGCTGCGGCAGCGGCTGGAGGAACTCGGCGGTCCAGGTCAGCGAGCTGGCCATCGCCGGGGTGCCCAGGTGCGGCAACAGCGCCGGCGGCCAGGAGTCGAGCAGCGCCAGCAGGTGGGAAACCTCCATGGGCTCTCCCTCGGGTTCGTCGCGGAAACGCATCCAGCCGCCCATCTGGCGCGACTTGTTCGAAGAGAACGGCAGGCCGCCCACTGCCCAGCGCATGGCGATGTAGCGAGTGAACTCCGGGGTCACGTTACGGATATAGGGCAGCTCCTGGCTCTCTTCGGGGCCCTTCATCCCGGCCGCCGGCAACGCTTCCACCGCCACCGCCGACGCGCGGGCGACGCCGAAACTGGCCTGGACCAGCGTCACCACCTGCTCGCCCTGACGGACCTCGACCTGGACCTGGCTCACCGCCTTGCCCTCGCGCAACAACCGGGCGCTGAAGCTCGCCGGCTGCTCGGGGGCCAGCGGTCCGACGAAGCTGACGCCGATGGAGCGCAACGGACGCCCCGCCTCGACCACCGCAAGCATGGCCTCGTAGGCCAACGCCACCACCAGGCCACCGAAGGTGGCGCGGCCCTGGCCCCAACTGGCCGGTACTACCACCGAGGAAGGGTCGCGGCGGACCGCCTGGATCAATTCGGAAAAATTCATGTGTGCCTCGCGAGGGGATTCGAGGGCCCATCTTAGGCGAGGCGATCCTTGGGAAAAAGCCGATCGGAATACCGGCGGCCTCAGTGCTCGGCAAGCGCCTGCTGCAATGTCGACAGGGCCCGTCCGGCACGCTCCCGGGCCAGTTCGAAGCGTGCAGTCCAGACCTCGCGCACGGGCGCCAGGTCCGGCTCGCGCTGGCATCGCAACAGCCACTGTTCGAGGTCGTGCCAATCGCCCAGCGCCGACTGGGCCGCCTTGAGCGGCGCCAGCAGCGAGCCGGGAATGCTGCAATCGTGCGGATAGGCCTCCAGCCCGTAGCGCACGCGCTTGATCCGCAGCCGTAGCGGGTGCCAGTGCTCGTAGGTGGTGTCCGCCAGCTCGGCGCGCAGGGTCTTCCATTGCCGGCGCAGGCGCTTGCGCACCCGGCCGTGCAGGCCATCCAGCACGGCATGCCGCTGGGCCGTACGCAACAGGGCCGGCCAGACGTCCAGGCAAAGCTGCAGGCGGTGCAGCGGCTGGCTGGCGAGAACCGCCACGTAGCCGGACTCCAGCACCGGCCGGCGCACCGCCAGCGCATCCCGCAGCCCTTCGGCGGCGAGCGCCGGCAGCAGCACCTCCAGGTCGCGGATCGGCCCGCTGAGCCGCCCGACCTCGGCGGCGGCATGCTCCAGCTCCTCGACGCCGGGGACTCCGCGGATCGGCCGCAGCAGGCTGCGCAGACGGCGCAGGGCGATGCGCAGGTCGTGCAGTGCCTCGCCATCCGTGCGCGCCTCCAGGCGGGCGACCGCCGACATCAACGCCACCTGCTGGCCGATCACCTCGGCCAGCAGTTCATCGATGAACCCCGTCATGCCTGCTCCTCTCCCCGGCCATCCCGCGTGGGCGTGCGCACCAGGCGCCAGGGCAGCGCCCGGCGCAATGCGCGCAGACGCAACCCTGGATCATCGGCACCGCCGTGTCCATAGCGTTGCGCTTCGAACGCGCCAACGAAGGCCGCGATGGCTGGCGCCTGCGCCGGCAGGACGCGGGCGGCGCGCTCGCCGTAGGAGCGTAGCCCTTCGCCGGGGGAACGGCGCAGGCCATGCATCTCCAGCAGGCGTTCGAAGCGGCGCAGTTGGCGGCTGCGCAGATCGCCACGGCCTTGCCAGGGCTTGAGCAGGAACAGCGCGAGCAGACCGACCGACAATATCGCCGCGGCACCGAGCAACAGGCCCAGTCGGGTCGGATCGAGCCCGCCGAACCAGCGCTGCAGGAAGGCGCCCTGCTGCTCACCCTGGTAGGCCAGGACCCAGCGTTGCCAGCCATAGTTCAGGCTGTCCCAGGCCAGACGCATGTCGTTGAGCCAGGGCAGGCCACGGTAGCGCAACGGCGACAGCGGTGCGTCGGCGAGGTACTCGCTGTCCCCGGCCAGGGCCTGCTCCAGCCCCTGTTCGATCCGTTCGGGCGCCACCTGGTAGGTCGGGTCGACGCTCAGCCAGCCCTGCTCCGGCTGCCAGTATTCGACCCAGGCGTGGGCGTCGAACTGATGCACCAGCAGGTAGTTGCCCGCCGGATTCAGCTCGCCGCCCTGGTAGCCGGCCACCACTCGCGCAGGAATGCCCGCGGCGCGCAGGACGAAAGCCATCGCCCCGGCGTAATGCGCGCAGAAGCCGCTGCGCGTGTCGAACAGGAAATCGTCCACCCCGTCGGCACCGGTCGCTGGCGGTTTCAGGGTGTAGGCGAAGGGCTCGCGGTTGAAGCGCTGCAACAGGGCCGCGACCAGTGCCTGCGGTTGCGCATGGGCCTGGCGCAGTTGCTCGGCCAGGGCGCGCGCGCGCGGATTGCCGTGCATCGGCAACTGCAGGTTGCGCCAGCGCATGCGCGGATCGATGCTGGACTCGCGCAGCGCCTGTGGCCAGGAACTGACTCGGTAGAACAGACGTTGCTCGACCGGCTGCCGTCGCTGCAGGTGGAAATCGCTCATCAGGCGCGTGTCGGTCTGGTCGGTCTGCGCCACGTCGAGGGCGAACAGCCAGGGCTGCGAACTGGGCTGCATGATCACGTCGTAGCGCAGCTCAGGGCCACGCTTCTGCCAGTGCAGAGCATCCTCGCCCGACCATTGCGGCGCCTGAGCCCAACGTCGTCCGTCGAAACGCTCCATGGTCAAGGCGCGCCAGTAGAGCTGCTCGCGCGGCGGCGGTGCGCCCTCGAAGCGGACCCGGAACGCCAGTTCGGCGGAGCGCCCAAGCTCGGCGATATCCCCTGGCGCCATGCTCTCCGAGAGTCCGGTGACCCCCTTGTTGCCGGGCATCGGCAACGACCACAGCGGCCCCAGGCGGGGGAAGAACAGGAACAGCAGGAGCATCAGCGGCAGCGCCTGCAGCAACAGCCCGCCGGCCAGCCGCAGGGTCGGCCAGGGCCGGCTGGCGAAAGCGCTCTGCTGCAAGCCGATCAGCGCCGCCAGCAACGCGGTCACCGGCAGCAGGCTGTACAGCGCGGCGAGGAAACCGTCGTCGAACAGGTAGCCCACCACCACTGCGAAGAAACCGAGGAACACCAGTACCAGCGCATCGCGGCGGGTCTTCATTTCCACCAGCTTGAGGATGAACGCGGCGATCAGCAGCACCGCCCCCGCGTCCAGGCCCACCAGGCTGCCGCGCGACAACCAGACCCCGGCCCCAGCGAGCAGCGCCAGGGCCAGCTTGACCCAGGCGCGCGGATAGCCGGCACGCATGCGGAAGACCTGCACCCGCCAGGCCGCGCAACCGAGCCACATGGCCGCGATCCACAGCGGCATGTAGGCCAGGTGCGGCAGGATCACCAGTACCTGCGCCACCAGCAGCCAGACCAGCGCGACCCGCGGAATCGCGTTCATCGCGCCGCTCCGAACAACGCCAGCGCGCGCAGGCAGGCCTCGCGCTGGGCCTCGCCGCTGGCCGGTTGCAGGCGCGTGCCGGGCAGCGCCAGGCCATAGGGCTGCTGCCGCGCGGAGAGTTCCAGGACTGCATGGCACAAGCGGCCCAGGCGACTTTCGAGATCCCCGCCGAGGCGCTCGAATTCCAGCCACAGGTCTTCCCCGCCGAGCGCGGCGAAGTCCTTCACCAGCAGCCCCTGGCCACGGGAAAACGCCTTCCAGTGCAGGCGCCGCCGCGAGTCGCCCGGCTGGTAGGCGCGCAGTCCCTGGTAGTCGTCGACGCCCGTGCTCGCCAGCGCGCGCCCCTGGTCCTCGGCATCCTCCGCGCCCGGCGCGAGGAACGGCTCGCCGGCCAGCGGCCGAGGGTAGACCAGCGCCTGCTGGCGCAGGTCGACCCAGCTCCAGGCCACCAGCAGGCCGAGGGGAAAGCGACTCTCCACCCGCAGGCGCCCCGGCCGCAGCCAGCCGCGTCGCTCGGTCGGGTGGAACAGCAGCACCTCGGCAGCCGCGTCGCCTGCCAGGTCGGCGTATTCCAGCGGCCGCTCCGGCCAGCCGACGGCGATGGCCTGGCGCGCCCGCCGCGGGCTTTCCAGGCGCACCCGGAAACCGACGCGCTCGCCGGCGAACACCGGGTCCGCTCCCAACGCGGTGAGGCGCAGGCCGGCAAGGTTGCGATAGGTATGGAGGATGGTCACCACGCCCAGGGACAGCAGCAAGAAGGTCAAACCGTAGGCCAGGCTGTTCTGGTAATTGATCGCCGCCAGCAGCATCACCAGCAGCGCCAGGCCGAAAGCGCCGCCCTGGCGGGTCGGCAGGATGAATACGCGGCGCTGGTTCAGCTCGACGCTGCTCGCCGGCGGTATCCGCCGGTTCAGCCAGCGCTGCCAGCGCGGCCAGTTGCGCAGGCGCATCAGAGCGCCGGGACTTCGCGCAGCAGCCATTGCACCAGCGCGCCGCCACCGTGCCCGGTGGGGTCCGCCTGGTCGCGCAGGCGATGCCCGGCGACCGCCGGCAACACCGCCTGGACGTCTTCCGGAATCACATAGTCGCGTCCCGCCAGCAGCGCCCAGGCACGCGCCGCGGCGAGCAACGCCAGGCTACCGCGCGGCGACAGGCCGAGGGCGAAGGCCGGCTGCGTGCGGGTCGCTTCGACCAGGCGCAGCACGTAGTCCACCAGCGCATCGCTGGCGCGGACCTTCGGCACTTCGGCCTGGAAAGCGGCCAGCGCCGCGTGGTCGAGCAAGGGTTCCAGGCGCGGCAGCAGATCGCGCCGGGCTTCGCCGAGCAACAGCGAGCGTTCCGCCGCGCGCCCGGGGTAACCCAGCGACAGGCGCATCAGGAAGCGATCCAGCTGCGATTCCGGCAGGGAGAAGGTGCCGCCCTGGCTGGCCGGGTTCTGCGTGGCGATGACGAAGAACGGTTCCGGCAAGGGCCGGGTGGCGCCCTCGATGGTCACCTGGCCTTCTTCCATCGCCTCGAGCAAGGCGCTCTGGCTTTTCGGCGTGGCGCGGTTGATCTCGTCGGCGAGCACCAGCTCGGCGAAGATCGGCCCGGGATGGAAGACGAATTGCCCGCTGTCCTTGTCGAACACCGAGGTACCGAGGATATCGCCCGGCAGCAGGTCCGAGGTGAACTGGATGCGCTGGAAACTGAGCCCGAGCACCCGCGCCAGGGCATGGCTGAGGGTAGTCTTGCCCATCCCCGGCAGGTCTTCGATCAACAGGTGCCCACGGGCCAGCAGGCAGGCCAGGGCCAGGCGCACCTGGCGGTCCTTGCCCAGGAGAATCTCATCGACCGCCTTCAGGCAGGCTTCCAGGGTGTTCAGCATCCCGACCTCACGTTTCCGGGGAAAACAGCGATCCTACTGGCCTGGGGCCAGCCGGCAAGGCACTTGCAATTTTTCCTCACGAAACTGTGAAACCGTTGCCACCGGTACTTGCCGGAGTGCCCGCTACAAGCCTAGACGCTGGGGAGGGACAGGCGACCGCAGGCGCCCCCCCTGGGCGCCGGCGCGGATGATGCCTGCGCCAGTCCGGCTCGACACGGCGCGCGACGGTCGCCGACGGCAGGCGTGGGGGAAGCCGCCTCAGCCCAGTTCGGCGACGATCGCCGCCAGCGCCTTGGCCGGGTCGGCGGCCTGGCTGATCGGCCGGCCGATCACCAGGTAGTCGGAGCCGGCGTCCAGGGCCTGGCGCGGGGTGAGGATGCGCCGCTGGTCGTCCTGGGCGCTGCCGGCCGGGCGGATGCCCGGCGTGACCAGTTGCAAGCCCGGATGGGCAGCCTTCAGCGCCGGCGCTTCCTGGGCCGAGCAGACCAGGCCGTCCATGCCGGCCTTCTGCGCCAGGGCGGCGAGGCGCAGTACCTGCTCCTGGGGCTCAATGTCGAGGCCGATGCCCGCCAGGTCCTCGCGCTCCATGCTGGTCAGCACGGTCACGCCGATGAGCAACGGCCTGGGTCCGCTGAAGGCCTCCAGCGTCTCGCGGCAGGCGGCCATCATGCGCAGGCCGCCGGAGCAGTGCACGTTGACCATCCACACGCCCATCTCGGCGGCGGCCTTCACCGCCATCGCCGTGGTGTTCGGGATGTCGTGGAATTTCAGGTCGAGGAACACCTCGAAGCCCTTGCCGCGCAAGGTCTCGACTATACCCGCGGCACAACTGGTGAAGAGTTCCTTGCCGACCTTCACCCGGCACAGTTTCGGGTCCAACTGATCGGCCAGCGCCAGGGCGGCCTCACGGGTGGGGAAATCCAGGGCGACGATGATGGGGGACTGGCAGGCGGACATGGGCTCTCTCGCGGCGAATCGAAAACGGCGCGCATTGTCGCAGAATCCGGCCGTTTGCCGTAGCCCGGAACGCGCCGGGGAGATGAACGTCGTGGACTAGAGGCGGGCGCGGAGCAGTTGCTCCAGCCAGTCGACGAATGCCCTGACCCGCCGCGACAGATGCCGCCGGTGCGGATACAGGGCGTACGCCGGCATCGCTTCGGCCCGCCACTGCGGCAGCACCTCGCGCAGCTCGCCGCGTTGGAGGTGCTCGCGCACGTCGTAGGCAGGGATCTGGATCAGGCCCAGTCCGGACAGGCAGCAGGCGATATAGCTTTCCGCGTTGTTCACCGTGACCCGGCTGCGCAGCGCGCGGGTCAGGGTGCGCCCATCCTCGCGGTACTCCCAGGGCAACACCCGGCCGCTGCTGGGCGAGGCATAGTTGACCGCCCAGTGCCGGTCGAGGTCGGCCGGCGTCCGTGGCTCGCCATGCTCTTCCAGGTAGGCGGGACTGGCGCAATTGATCAGTTGCATCTCGCCGAGGCGTCGCGCCACCAGGCTGCTGTTGCCCAACTGGCCGACCCGCAGGACGCAGTCGACGCCCTCCTGCACCAGGTCCACCGAACGGTCGCTGGAGCCCAGTTCCAGTTCGATGTCCGGATGCTGGCGGAAGAATTCCGGCAGCGCCGGGGCGATCAGCAGTCGCGCCACCCGGCTCGGCACGTCGACCTTGAGCCGGCCGCTGGCGCGGCTGCCGTCGTGGAACAGGCTCTCCAGCTCTTCCATGTCTTCCAGCAGGTGACGGCAACGCTCCAGCACCACGCTGCCGTCGTGGGTCAGCTGGACCTGCCGGGTGGTGCGATGCAACAGCCGGCTGCCGAGTTGCGCTTCGAGCTGCTGGACCGCCGCCGAGACCGTCGCCCGCGGCATGTCCAGCAGATCCGCGGCCTTGGTGAAGCTGCCGGTTTCGGCAACGCGCAGGAACACGCGCATGCTGTCCAGACGATCCATGGGCAGGCCCCTTCTCTCTATTCGGGATGGCTGGACAGTCTATCCATGCCACCCACGTTTATCCAAAGAACCCGGACCAATAGCCTGGAGTCCCTACTCTACTTCCTGGATCCGCAAATGCCCCATGCAGCGCTTTTGCCTTCTCCCAGCGCGTCCCCGCTGCCGGAAGTGGTCGGTTTCTGGCGCGATGCCGGCCCTACCCTCTGGTTCGCCAGGAACGCCGATTTCGACCGGCGCTTCCGCGAGCGCTTCGCCCATCTTTACGAGCTTGCCTGCGCCAACGCGCTGCGCCCGGCTGCCGGTGAAGCCGAGGACCATCTCGGCCTGCTGTTGCTGCTCGACCAGTACCCGCGCAACGCCTTCCGCGGCACCCCACGCATGTACGCCAGCGACACCCAAGCGCGGCGCTGGGCGGAGCGGGCACTGGGACAAGGCCTCGACCGCCAGGTCGAGGACGCGCTGCGGCTGTTCTTCTACCTGCCGTTCGCCCATGCCGAGAACCTTGCCGACCAGGATCGCTCGGTAGCGCTGAACCACGGACTCGGCCAGCCCTTCCTCGCCCACGCTCGTGAGCATCGCGAGATCATCCGCCGCTTCGGGCGCTTTCCCCATCGCAATCCGATCCTCGGTCGCCCGTCCAGCGCCGAGGAACTCGCCTTCCTCGCCGCCGGCGGCTTCGCCGGCTGAACCGGGGCTCAGCCGGCCCTCCCTATATAGGCAGGTCGCGATCCAGCAAGCGGTCCAGCAACCAGTTGGCCGCCGGTCCCAACGGCCGCTGCCGCGACCAGACCACATCCACCGCCTGGCTGCGCGGCCAGCCGGACACCGGCAACTCCTTCAGCCGCCCGTTGGCGTAGCCGCTGACCAGCCAGCGCGGCAGCTCGGCCCAACCGAAGCCGTGGGTGGCCATTTCCAGCAGCAACAGGTAGTTGGGCGCCGACCAGCAGCGCCCGCCGCTGGACGGCAGGCCGTCGTTGATCGCCGCGCCGGTCTCGCTATAGGTGTTCAGGCGCAGCAGACGCCATTCGGAAAGGTCACGCTCGCTGACCCGCTCCAGGTCCGCCAGCGGATGGTCGACGGCGGCGAACAGGCCGAACTCGGCACGCTCGGCGACCGCCGCCACGCCCAGCTCCGGCGGGTAGTGCGGCTGCGCGGCGAGCAGGCCGAGGGTGGCGCGGCCGCGGCTGACCTGGGCGATCACGTCCTGGTCCTCGGCGATCAGGCATTCGAACTCCAGCTCAGGGTAACGCTCGTCCAGTTCGGCCAGGCGCGCCTCGTAGCGCGCCGAATGGTAGGTGTCGGATAGCGCCAGGGTCACCCGTGGCTCCGAGCCGCCGGCGAGCAGCGCGGCGACCCGGCGCAGGCGGTCGGACGCGCCGAGGACCTCCTCGACCCGTCCCAGCAGCGTGCGCCCGGCCTCGGTCAGTTGCGGCTGGCGGCCACTGCGGTCGAAGAGTTCCAGGCCGAGGTCGATCTCCAGCCGGGCAATGGCCTCGCTGACGGTCGACTGGCTCTTGCCCAGCTTGCGCGCGGCGGCGCTGAAGGAGCCGAGGGAAACGGCCTGGACGAAGGCCTCGAGGGATTCGGGCGACAAATGCATATCGGTTTTTCCGATGGTATCCAACTTAACCCTATCCCAAAGACCGATGACAATACAGCCCGACTTCAACGACGAACCGGGAGCGTTCGCCATGACCCACACCCACACCGCCCTCGACAAGACTCTCAAGGAGCGGGTCTTCCACGCCCTGGCCTTCGAGGGCCTGGCCGTCCTCCTCACCGCGCCGGTGCTGTCGCTGGTGATGAACAAGCCCCTGGCGCACATGGGTGCGCTGACGCTGATGTTCTCCACCGTGGCGATGCTCTGGAACATGCTTTTCAACAGCCTCTTCGACCGCGCCCAGCGGCGCATGGGCTTCCAGCGCACCCTGCAGGTCCGGGTGCTGCATGCGATGCTCTTCGAGCTGGGGCTGATCGTGGTGCTGGTACCGCTGGCCGCCTGGTGGCTGTCGATCGGACTGGTCGAGGCGTTCCTCCTCGACATGGGCCTGATCCTGTTCTTCCTGCCCTACACCATGGCCTTCAACTGGAGCTACGACGTACTCCGCGCACGCCTGGTGGAAAGCCGCCAGACCAAGGCCGCCGGTTGCGACGCCGGCTAGGCCGGCGTTCAGGCCGTCAGCCGCTCGCGCAGGCGGCCGAGCATGCCGAGCAGGCTGCCGACCCGTTCCTTCTCGCGCTCGTCGCGCGGCACCTCGGCCAGCCGGTCGACCTCCGGCAGGCTTCGCCCGCGCCACAGCAAGGCCTGCTCGGCGGCCGCCTTCAGGCCTTTCTCGAACAATCCCCTGCGGATCGGCTTGGGCAGGTAGCGGAATATCTGCGCCTGGTTGATCAGCTCGAGCAGGGCCTGGGTGTCGCGGAACGGCGTAACCACCAGGCTGAGCAGGCGCGGATGGGCCTGGGCCAGGGATTTCAGCAGCGGCGCGGTATGCTCCCCGGCCAGCTTCAGGTCGCTGACCAGCACCTCCACCGGTTCGGTGTTCAGCCACACCAGCGCCTCGGCCAGGTTGCGCGCGCGCAGCAGGCGATGCCCGCCGGCATGGCAGAAGGCCCCGACGCAGTCCAGGGTTTCCGGGTCGTCGTCGAGCAGCAGCACGCTCAGCGGCGCCGCCAGCGTGGCCGCGGGCGGTGCCGGCAGGCCCTGGCGGCTGGCGATCTCCGCCGCCTGGCGCAGGGTGAAGGCCATTTCCTGGGGATTCCAGGGCTTGGTCAGGTAGCGGAAGATGCCGCCGTCGTTGAGCGCGTCGACGGCGGCGTCGAGGTCGGAATAGCCGGTGAGGAGAATCCGCAGGGTCTCCGGATAGCGCTCGCGAGCCTGCGCCAGCAGTTCGGCGCCGCTCATCTGCGGCATGCGCTGGTCGCTGACCAGCACCTGTATCCGTTCCGTCTTCAGGCGCTCCAGGGCGCGCCGCGGGTCGCTCTCGGTGAGCACCTCGTAATGGCGACGGAACTGCATGGCCAGGCTGCGCAGGATGCGCTCCTCGTCATCGACGAAGAGGATGCGGACGGGAGATGGGCTCATGTCAGGCGCTCCGTTTCAGTTCGCGGGCCTGCTCTCGCGGCAGGCTGATGAGGAAGCGGGTTCCGCGGCCCGGTTCGGAGGCCACGCGGATGGTCCCGCCATGTTGCTGGATGATCTTGTAGCTGATCGACAGGCCGAGCCCGGTGCCCTGCCCCACCGGCTTGGTGGTGAAGAACGGGTCGAAGATCCGCCCGAGGACCTCGGCGGGCATGCCCTTGCCGTTGTCCTGCACGGAGAGGAACACCTGGCGCTCGTCGGCCCAGCTCTTCAGCAGGATGCGACCGAAACGCTCCATGGCCTGCGCGGCGTTGGTCAGCAGGTTCAGCAGCACCTGGTTGATCTGCGACGGCGCGCAGGCGATAAGCGGCAGCTCGCCAAGCTGGCTGCTGATCTCGGCCTTGTCCTTGATGGCGGTGCGGGCGATCAGCACGGCGTTGCGCACGCAGTCGTTGAGGTCGACCTCCTCGCTGAAGGCGCGGTCCAGGCGGGCGAAGTCCTTGAGCCCGGAAACCAGCTCGCCGATCTGGCCGAGGCCGTAGCGGGTATCGACGAACAACTGCCGCAGGTCCTCGCGCAACTGTTCGACGGCGGCCTCGCGGCGCACCGCGTCGGCCGCCTGCAGCGCCTGCGCCAGGCGCGCTTCGTCGCACTGCGGGTCGCCCAGGCAGTCGACCAGCGCCGCCTGGGCATCGGCCAGGCGCAACAAGGGATCGCTCAGCTCCTCCAGCAGCGCCAGGTTGTTGCCGACGTAGCCGAGCGGCGTGTTCAGCTCGTGTGCGACCCCGGCCACCATCTGCCCGAGCGAAGCCATCTTTTCCGACTGCACCAGTTGCGCCTGGGACTCCTTGAGGTCCACCAGCGCCTTGCGCAACACCCGGTTGCGCTGGGCGATGCGCGCCTCCATGGCCTTCAGCAGGTCGAGCACGGTGCCCAGGCCACGGTAGCGGCCCTCTTCGTCGACCAGGGCGAAGTCCTCGGTGATCGGATACTGCAGGCGACCGGTGACCTGCTGCGCCGCCTCTTCCAGGCTGGCGCCGAGGGAGACGCTGAGGGGCGCCCGGTTCATGACGTCGCGCACCGGATGGCGGCCCCAGAGGTCGCGGCCGAAACGCTGCATGAAGATGTCCTGGAGGGTGTAGCGGCTGACCAGGCCGAGGACCCGGCGCTCGTCGTCGACCACCGGCAGCGAGAGGAAGGCACGGTGCTCCGGCATCAGCAGGCGGTCGGCGACGTCGCTGATGCTCATCGCCGGAGTCAGGGGTTCCACCGGGCGCAACAGACGGGACAACGCGCTCGGAGACATCGGCAACCTCTCGCTGGCAGGCCCGGACGGGGCAATGAAGGGATACCCGCCAGTTAAGCAATGTCAGATTGCCAACATGTGACAGGCATCACGCCGACCAGGCTCAGCGCTTTCTCCGCCCGCAACTTCCGAGCGCCGCCGGAAGTCTCAACCACAGGACCTTGCGCCGGAACGTTGCCTGACAGAAAGGCAAACCCGGCGTATGGTGAACATTCATATCGATGAGGGAGAACAACATGCCCTGGTACGCCTGGTTGATCATCGTCCTCGCCCTGGGCTCCATCGTCGGCGGACTCCTGCTGCTGCGCGACTCGGCGAAGAAGCTGCCGTTGAGCGAGGAACAGCTCAAACGCATCCATGAACGCAACGCCGAGCTGGACGCGCAGGAGGCGAAGGACCGCTGAACCTATTGGCCTGCCGGCGGGTCACTAGGTCTCGTAGGAAAACCCCGGCGGGCGAAAAACCGGCGAGGCGAAGGCTCGCGTGGCGGAGTCATGCGGGCCGCGCATGGTTTTTCCTGCGCAACCTGGGGTTCGTTCCCCGTGTGTTTCCCTCTGGCAGAAGGTCCGTTCCTTGCGCTTTTCCCATCCGCGGGTCGAAATGCCTTTAGAATCCCTCCTTTAAACGGGAGGCTGCATGCTCGGGCGTCTGATACCGCTTCTACCCATTCTGTTCCTGCTCGGGGGCTTCTTCACCGGGCACATCGCGCTGCTGACGGCGGTCATCGTCCTGCTCTACATCATCTGGGTGACCTACGCCGAACGCTGGCTGCCGACCCTGCTCTGGTGGCCGGTGAGCCTCGCCGCCAGCGCCCTGATCGCCATCCACTACCTGCCCGGCTTCATTCCCCTGCGCCTGTTCCCCTGGGACCTGGCCAGCGCCAGCCCGCCGATCCAGATGATCTGGCTGCCCTGGGACAAGGCCCTGGTCGCCCTTACCCTGCTCGCCTGGTGGCTGCGCCGGCCGAAGCAGCCGCTGGTGTCGCTGGATATCACCGCGCTGGCCTTCTGCCTGACCTTCTTCGTGGTGCCGCTGCTGTCGATCATGACCAATGCCGCGAGCTGGCAGCCGAAGTGGCCGGATGCCTTCTGGTGGTGGCTGGTACTGAACGTCGGGGTGGTCTCCCTGGCCGAGGAGGCGTTCTTCCGCGGCCTGCTGCAAAGCCAGTTGATCCGCTGGTTCGGCGCCTGGCCGGGAATCATCGTCGCAACCCTCGCCTACGCCGCGCTGCACCTGCTGGTGAACCCGGTGTACGCGCTGCTGGCCGGGATCGCCGGGCTGGGCTACGGCATGGTCCTGCACTTCAGCGGGCGGCTGTCCCTGGCGGTGCTGCTGCACGCTTCGATCAACACCCTGCACTTCCTCCTGCTGAGCTACCCGTTCCGCCTGATCTCCGAGTGATCAGGCGTTCTTGATCACCAGCGCCAGGGCCTCCTCGGCGAGCTGGTCGAGACTCATCGGTCCTTCCGGACGGAACCAGGTGGTGGTCCAGGACAGCGCGCCGGTGAGGAAGCGCCGCAGGATGAACGGATCGCCCTGGCAGTAGCCGGCCAGCCGCGCCTCCCCCAGCACGTCGAGCCACATCTGCTCGTAGATGTCGCGCAGGCCGAGGATGTACGCCTGGCCTTCGGCGGACAGCGAGCGCCACTCGTAGACCAGCACCGCCATCGCCTCGCCGGTGCCGCCCATGATCGATTGCAGCTCGCAGCGGATCAGTCCCAGCACCCGCTCGCGCAGGTCCTCGGCGTCGGCCAGGGCGGCGCGCATCAGGGCGGTGTTGTAGAGGATGGTCTCTTCCATCACCGAGCGCAGAATCTCGTCCTTGCTCTTGAAGTGATGGAAGATGCTGCCCGACTGGATGCCCACCGCGCTGGCCAGGTCGCGCACCGTGGTGCGTTCGTAGCCTTTGCTGCGGAACAGGTGGGCGGCGGTCTGCAGCAGCTTGCCGCGGGCGCTTTCCGGATCAGTGAGCTGTCCGGTAGCTACCAGCTCCAGCATCACTTCCCGGGCTTTCTGATCGTCCAACGCTGAGTACCCCTTTTCCGGATCGTCGGCGGCTCGGTGCCGCTCATCCGCGCGCCCGGCCGCTCCGTATTTGCCGACCGGCCTCGGGATTGCCCCGCAAGTGCTTGTCGGCATTCATGAAATGTATGCCTGCGAAGACGACCGAGCAAGCGCTTGGGTAACAGCCGAGAACGGATTTGTTTCCGCCCTCTTCTCAACCAAGCGCTTGCTTGGTAATGTCGCCCCACACTTCCGCCGTCACGGGTCAAGAACAATGCAAAAGACCGTACGCATCGGCTGCGCCTCGGCCTTCTGGGGCGACACCTGCACCGCGGCCGCCCAGTTGGTGCGCGGCGCGCCGCTGGACTACCTGGTGTTCGACTACCTGGCCGAGATCACCATGTCGATCATGGCCGGCGCCCGCCTGAAACAGCCGGACGCCGGCTACGCCACCGACTTCGTCGAGGTCCTCGCACCACTGCTGGGCGAGATCGCCGAGAAGAAGATCCGCGTCATCAGCAACGCTGGCGGGATCAATCCGCAGGCCTGTGCCGCCGCCCTCGCCGCGGCCTGCGAGAAGGCCGGGGTGCAGCTGAAGATCGCCGTGCTCCATGGCGACAACCTGCAAGCGCGCCAGGCCGAACTGGCCAAGGCCGGCATCCGCGAGATGTTCAGCGACGCGCCTTTCCCGCCGATGTGCGTCTCGCTCAACGCCTACCTCGGCGCGCCGGGCATCGTCGAGGCCCTGCGCCTGGGCGCGGACATCGTGATCACCGGCCGGGTGGTCGACAGCGCGGTGGTCAGCGCCGCCCTGGTGCACGAGTTCGGCTGGGCCTGGGACGACTACGACCGACTGGCCCAGGCCGCCCTCGCCGGGCACATCGTCGAATGCGGCGCGCAATGCACCGGCGGCAATTTCACCGACTGGGAGCAGGTGCCGGACTACGAGCACATCGGCTTCCCCATCGTCGAGGTCGAGGCCGACGGGCGCTTCGTAGTGACCAAGGCGCCCGGCACCGGTGGCCTGGTCAGCGAACTGAGCGTCGGCGAACAGATGCTCTACGAGATCGGCGACCCACGCGCCTACCTGCTGCCCGACGTGGTCTGCGACTTCACCGAGGTGCGTCTGCGCCAGGTCGGACCCGACCGGGTCGCGGTGGAAGGCGCGCGCGGCCTGCCGCCCACCGACCGGTACAAGGTCAGCGCCACCTATCCGGACGGTTTCCGCTGCACCGCCAGTTGCCTGATCGCCGGCATCGATGCGCTGAAGAAGGCCGAGCGGGTCAGCCAGGCGATCATCGCCAGGACCGAGGAAATCTTCGCCGAGCGCGGCTGGGAGCCCTACCGCGAGGTCAATGTCGAACTGCTCGGCAGCGAAGCCACCTATGGTCCCCATGGGCGACGGCAGGACAGCCGCGAAGTGGTGGTCAAGCTGGCCGTCCGGCATCCGCGCAAGGAAGCCCTGGTGCTGTTCTCCCGCGAGATCGCCCAGGCCGCCACCGGGATGGCGCCCGGCCTGACCGGCATCGTCGGCGGCCGGCCGACGGTGTATCCGGTGATCCGCCTGTTCTCTTTCCTGATCGACAAGGCGCAATGCGCGTTGAGCGTGGAGATCGACGGCCAGCGCCATCCGCTGGAACTGCCGGTCCTCGAAGCCTTCGACCCGGCACGATTGGCCGAGGCGCGCCAGCCGCCACGCCCGGAGCAGCCCGCCAGCGCCAGCGTGCCGCTGGTGAAGCTGGCGGTGGCGCGCTCCGGCGACAAGGGCAACCACAGCAACATCGGGGTCATGGCGCGGCGTCCGGAGTACCTGCCGTGGATCGCCGAGGCGCTGGAGGAAGGCGCGGTGGTGGACTGGATGCAGCATGTGCTCGACCCGCAGACCGGCCGGGTCGGCCGCTGGTACCTGCCGGGCAGCCACAGCCTGAACTTCCTGCTGGAGAACGCCCTCGGCGGCGGCGGCGTCGCCAGCCTGCGCATCGACCCGCAGGGCAAGGCCTTCGCCCAGCAGTTGCTGGAGTTCCCGGTGGCGGTGCCGCAGGCGCTCGCCGACGCGCTGGAAACGCAGGGCAGATAACCACGACCAGGAACGACGAATGCGGCGTTCCGCTGCAACCACCCCACGGGATTCATCGGAGTCACCAGAACAATGAGCTACGACTCGATCTTCCGACCTGGCCTGTTCGACGGCCAGACCATCATCGTCACCGGCGGCGGCAGTGGCATCGGCCGCTGCACCGCCCATGAGCTGGCGGCCCTCGGCGCCCACGTGGTGCTGGTCGGACGCAAGGCGGAAAAGCTGGAGAAGACCGCCGGCGAGATCGTCGAAGACGGCGGCAGCGCCAGCTGGCACGCCTGCGACATCCGCGAGGAGGAAGCGGTGAAGACGCTGGTGGCGAATATCCTGGCCGAACGCGGGACCATCCATCACCTGGTCAACAACGCCGGCGGCCAGTATCCCTCGCCCCTCGCCTCGATCAGCCAGAAGGGCTTCGAGACCGTGCTCCGCACCAACCTGGTCGGCGGCTTCCTGGTCGCCCGCGAAGTGTTCAACCAGTCGATGAGCAAGACCGGCGGCAGCATCGTCAACATGCTCGCCGACATGTGGGGCGGCATGCCCGGCATGGGTCACTCCGGCGCCGCACGCTCCGGCATGGAGAATTTCACCAGGACCGCCGCCGTCGAGTGGGGCCATGCCGGCGTGAGGGTCAACGCGGTGGCGCCGGGCTGGATCGCGTCCAGCGGCATGGATACCTACGAAGGCGCGTTCAAGGCGGTGATCCCGACCCTGCGCGAGCACGTGCCGCTCAAGCGCATCGGCAGCGAGTCGGAAGTCGCCGCCGCCATCGTCTTCCTGCTCTCCCCCGGCGCCGCCTTCGTCAGCGGCAACACGATCCGCATCGACGGCGCCGCCAGCCAGGGCAGCCGCGCCTTCCCGCTGCTCAAGGGCAAGCCGGGACAGAGCCGCGCGTACAACGGCTTCCACCGCGCCTACCTGCCCGACGTACTGAAGGACCAGGAGGACTGACATGCCCGCGATCCAGTCGGAACTCGACGTCAACGGCGAGGACTTCGCCCGCAACCGCGAGGCCATGCTCGCCGCCGTGGCCGGCTTCCGCGAATTGGAGCAGAAGGTCCTGGACAAGGCCGCCGAGGCCAGGCCGAAGTTCGAGAAACGCGGACAACTGCTGCCGCGCGAACGCCTGGCGTTGCTGCTCGATCCGGGCGCGCCGTTCCTCGAACTGTCCTCGCTGGCCGGCTACAAGCTGCACGACGACAAGGACGGCACCCAGGCCGGCGGCGGGATCATCGCCGGGATCGGCTACATCGCCGGGGTGCGCTGCCTGGTCAGTGCCAGCAACAGCGCGATCAAGGGCGGCACCATCTCCCCGACCGGGCTGAAGAAGACCCTGCGCCTGCAGCAGATCGCCATGGAGAACAAGCTGCCGGTGGTGACCCTCACCGAAAGCGGCGGCGCCAACCTCAACTATGCGGCGGAGATCTTCGTCGAAGGTGCGCGCGGCTTCGCCAACCAGGCGCGGATCTCCGCCATGGGCATTCCCCAGGTCACCGTGGTGCATGGTTCCAGCACCGCCGGCGGTGCCTACCAGCCGGGGCTGTCGGACTACGTGGTGGTGGTGCGCGGCAAGGCCAAGATGTTCCTCGCCGGGCCGCCGTTGCTCAAGGCCGCCACCGGCGAGATCGCCAGCGACGAGGAGCTCGGCGGAGCCGAACTGCACGCGCAGGTCGCCGGCACCGCGGAATACCTGGCGGAAAACGACGCCGACGGCGTGCGCCTGGCCCGCGAGATCGTCGGCATGTTGCCGTGGAACGCACAACTGCCGGCGCGCCCGGCGCGTTCCTGGCGCGAACCGCTGTACCCGGTGGAGGAGCTGCTCGGGGTGGTTCCGGCCGACCCGAAGAAGCCCTACGACGTCCGCGAGATCGTCGCGCGCATCGCCGACGGCTCCGAGTTCCTCGACTTCAAGAACGAGTTCGACGGCCAGACCGTCTGCGGCCACCTGCGCATCGAGGGCCACGCCTGCGGCCTGATCGGCAACAACGGACCGATCACCCCGCAGGGCGCGGCCAAGGCGGCGCAGTTCATCCAACTCTGCGAACAGAGCAACACGCCGCTGCTGTTCCTGCACAACACCACCGGCTTCATGGTCGGCACCGAGTCGGAGCGCCAGGGCGTGATCAAGCACGGCTCGAAGATGATCCAGGCGGTGGCCAACGCCCGCGTGCCCAAGCTGACCCTGGTGGTCGGCGGCTCCTACGGCGCCGGCAACTACGCGATGTGCGGACGCGGCCTCGACCCGCGCTTCATCTTCGCCTGGCCGAACAGTCGCACCGCGGTGATGGGCGGTGCCCAGGCCGGCAAGGTGCTGCGCATCGTCACCGAGGAGAAACACGCCAAGGAAGGCAAGGAAGCCGATCCGAAGATGCTCGAGATGCTGGAAACCGTCACCGCGCAGAAGCTCGACAGCCAGTCCACCGCGCTCTACGGCACCGCCAGCCTGTGGGACGACGGCCTGGTCGACCCGCGCGACAGCCGCAGGCTGCTCGGCTACCTGCTGGATATCTGCGCGGAAGCCGAGGCGCGGCCGCTGAAGGGCAACAGCTTCGGGGTCGCGAGGTTCTGACTGCAACAGGCGAGCCGGCGACAGCCCCTCTCCCCGCTCTCCCTGAAGGAAGAGGGTTGGGAGAGAGCAAGCGGATCCTGCCGGAAAACAATGATGCCCAGGAGGAAAGACAACCCATGATCTTCACCCAGGAACACGAGGAACTCCGCCGCACCGTTCGCAGCTTCGTCGAGCGGGAAATCAACCCCAACGTCGACCAGTGGGAAAAGGACGGCCGCTTCCCGATCCACGAGATCTTCCGCAAGGCCGGCGAACTCGGCCTGCTGGGCATCTCCAAGCCGGAGAAGTTCGGCGGCATGGGCCTGGACTACAGCTACTCGATCGTCGCCGCCGAGGAATTCGGCAGCATCACCTGCGGCGGCATCCCGATGGCCATCGGCGTGCAGACCGACATGTGCACCCCGGCCCTGGCCCGCTTCGGTTCCGACGAGTTGCGCGAGGAGTTCCTCCGCCCGGCCATCGCCGGCGAGATGGTCGGCTGCATCGGCGTCTCCGAGGTCGGCGCCGGCTCCGACGTCGCCGGCCTGAAGACCACCGCGCGCAAGGACGGCGACGACTATGTGATCAACGGCAGCAAGATGTGGATCACCAACTCGCCGTCGGCTGACTTCATGTGCCTGCTCGCCAATACCTCCGACGACAAGCCGCACGTCAACAAGTCGTTGATCGTGGTCCCGATGAAGACCCCGGGCATTACCCTCAGCCCGCACCTGGACAAGCTCGGCATGCGCAGTTCGGAGACCGCCCAGGTGTTCTTCGATAACGTCCGCGTACCGCAGCGCAACCGCATCGGCGCGGAAGGCGCCGGCTTCATGATGCAGATGCTGCAGTTCCAGGAAGAACGGCTGTTCGGCGCGGCCAACATGATCAAGGGCCTGGAGCACTGCATCGACGTCACCATCGAGTATTGCAAGGAGCGCAGGACCTTCGGCCAGCCGCTGATCGACAACCAGGTCATCCACTTCCGCATGGCCGAGATGATGACCGAGGTCGAGGCGCTGCGCGCCCTGGTCTACCAGGCCACCGAGCTGTACGTGAAAGGCAGGGACGTGACGCGCCTGGCTTCCATGGCCAAGCTCAAGGCCGGCCGCCTCGGCCGCGAGGTCAGCGACGCCTGCCTGCAGTACTGGGGCGGCATGGGCTTCATGTGGGACAACCCGGTCTCCCGCGCCTACCGCGACACCCGCCTGGTATCCATCGGCGGCGGTGCCGACGAGATCATGCTCGGCATCATCTGCAAGCTGATGGGCATCCTGCCGGGCAAGAAGAAAGGCTGACGTTCCAGGAGGAAACCGGCATGAGCCTGCCGCATTGCGAGACCCTGCTGCTGGAACCCGTCGAGGGCGTCCTGCGGATCACCCTGAACCGCCCGCAAAGCCGCAACGCCATGAGCCTGGCGATGGTCGGCGAACTGCGCGCGGTGCTCGCCGCCGTGCGCGACGACCGTAGCGTGCGGGCGCTGGTGCTGCGCGGCGCCGACGGGCACTTCTGCGCCGGCGGCGACATCAAGGACATGGCCGGTGCCCGCGCCGCCGGGGCGGAAGCCTACCGCACGCTGAACCGCGCCTTCGGCAGCCTGCTGGAGGAAGCCCAGGCCGCCCCGCAACTGCTGGTGGCGCTGGTGGAAGGCGCGGTGCTCGGCGGCGGTTTCGGCCTGGCCTGCGTGTCGGACGTAGCGATCGCCGCCGCCGATGCGCAGTTCGGCCTGCCGGAAACCAGCCTCGGCATTCTCCCGGCGCAGATCGCGCCTTTCGTGGTCCGCCGCATCGGCCTGACCCAGGCCCGCCGCCTGGCCCTCACCGCCGCCCGCTTCGACGGCCGCGAGGCACTGCGCCTGGGCCTGGTGCATTTCTGCGAGGCCGACGCCGATGCCCTCGAACAGCGCCTGGAGGAAACCCTCGAGCAACTGCGCCGCTGCGCGCCGAACGCCAACGCCGCCACCAAGGCCCTGCTGCTGGCCAGCGAAAGCGGCGAACTCGGCGCCCTGCTGGACGATGCGGCGCGCCAGTTCGCCGAAGCGGTGGGCGGCGCCGAAGGCAGCGAAGGCACCCTGGCCTTCGTACAGAAACGCAAGCCGGTCTGGGCCCAGTGAGCCACGACCGCGAAACAGGGCAACAGCCTCCAGGAGCCGAACGACATGCCCAGCTTCAACAAGATCCTCGTCGCCAACCGCGGTGAAATCGCCTGCCGGGTGCTGCGCACCGCCCATGAACTGGGCTACCGCAGCGTCGCCGTGTACAGCGAGGCGGACGCCGACGCCCGCCATGTGCAACTGGCCGACGAGGCCGTGTGCATCGGCCCGGCAGCGGTGGCGCAGTCCTACCTGAACCTCGAGGCGATCCTCGACGCCGCCCGTCGCAGCGGCGCCGAGGCGATCCACCCCGGCTACGGCTTCCTCTCCGAGAACGCCGAGTTCGCCCGTGCCTGCGAAGCCGCCGGGATCGTCTTCATCGGCCCGGATGCGGAAGCCATCCACCTGATGGGCAGCAAGCGCCTGTCGAAGATCGCCATGCTCGCCGCCGGGGTGCCGTGCATCCCCGGCTACGAAGGCGCCGAACAGGACGACGCGACCCTGCGGCGCGAGGCCGAACGCATCGGCTACCCGCTGATGATCAAGGCCAGCGCCGGCGGCGGCGGCCGCGGCATGCGCCTGGTGGAGGAACCCGGCCAACTGCTGGAACAGTTGCGCACTGCGCGCTCGGAAGCGCTGGGCGCCTTCGGCAGCGCCGAGCTGATCCTGGAGAGGGCCGTGCTGTGCCCGCGCCATGTGGAGATCCAGGTGTTCGGCGACCGCCACGGCAACCTGCTCTACCTCGGCGAACGCGACTGCTCGGTGCAGCGCCGCCACCAGAAGGTCATCGAGGAAGCCCCCTGCCCGGTGCTCGATGCCGACCTGCGTCGCGCCATGGGCGAGGCGGCGGTGAAGGCCGCGGCCTCGGTCAACTACGTGGGCGCCGGCACCGTCGAGTTTCTTCTCGGCGAGGATGGTCGCTTCTACTTCCTGGAGATGAATACCCGCCTGCAGGTCGAACACCCGGTCACCGAACTGGTCACCGGCCAGGACCTGGTGGCCTGGCAGATCCGCATCGCCGAGGGCCATCCGCTGCCGCTGCGGCAGGAGCAGGTGGAACTGCGCGGGCATGCCATCGAGGTCCGCCTCTACGCCGAGGACGCCGGTCGCGGCTTCCTGCCGCAGACCGGCACGGTGCTGCGCTGGGACCCGGAACTGCTGCCCGGCGTACGCATCGACCATGGCCTGGTCGAGGGGCAGGCGGTGACGCCCTTCTACGACCCGATGCTGGCCAAGCTGATCGCCTACGGGGCGACCCGCGACGAAGCCCGGCGCAAGCTGATCCGCGCGCTGGAGCGCTGCGTGCTGCTGGGGGTCGACGGCAACCAGCGGTTCCTCGCCAACCTCCTGGCGCATCCGGACTTCGCCGCCGGCGAGGCGACCACCGCCTTCATCGGCGAACGCTTCGCCGAAGACCCCAGCCTGCAACCGCGCCAACCGGGCACCGAGGAACTGGCCCTGGCCGCCGCCCTGCTCTACCAGGCCGGCGCCGAGGCCAGTGCGCACCAGCCCGGCCTGGCCGGCTGGCGCAGCGCCGCCGGGGCACCGTGGAAGATCGTCCTGAAGCACGCCGAACAGCGCCTGGAGATCGGCCTGGAGGTCCTCGAAAGCGGTCGCCGGCCGCGACTGCTGGCGCGCCTGGAGCGACGCGAGATCGCCGTGCGCCTGCTCGACTGCGACGGACGCTGGGCCAGCGCCGAACTCGACGGCATTCGCCGCCGCCACGCCTACCACCTGGACGGCGGGCGCCTCTGGCTATACGGCCACGGCGGCAACCTCGAACTGCTCGACGTCACCCACGCCGGCGCCAGCGCCCAGGTCGGCGCCAGTTCCGGCACGCTCAAGGCGCCGATGGACGGCGCCATCGTCGAGGTGCTGGTCGGCGAGGGCGAACGGGTCGGCAAGGGCCAACTGCTTCTGGTACTGGAGGCAATGAAGATGGAACACTCGCTGAAGGCCGGAGTCGACGGCGTGGTCCGCCGCGTCCAGGTCGGCCGTGGCGAGCAGGTGCGCAACCGGCAGGTGCTGGTCGAGGTGGAAGCCGACGCCTGAGACAACCCGCCGCTCATCCGCAACGACAACGACAAGAAAACGGAGACGCCCATGTCACTGCACGGCAAGACCCTGTTCATCACCGGCGCCAGCCGCGGCATCGGCCGGGAGATAGCCCTGCGCGCCGCGCGCGATGGCGCCAACCTGGTGATCGCGGCGAAGAGCGCCGAGCCGCATCCGAAGCTGGAAGGCACCATCTTCAGCGTCGCCGCCGAGGTCGAGGCCGCCGGCGGCCAGGCCCTGCCGCTGCAACTCGACGTGCGCGACGAGCAGGCCGTGGCGGCGGCCATGGCCCGCGCCGCCGAACGCTTCGGCGGGATCGACGCGCTGGTCAACAACGCCGGGGCGATCCGCCTGGTCGGGGTGGAAAAGCTGGAGCCCAAGCGCTTCGACCTGATGTACCAGATCAACACCCGCGCGGTGCTGGTCTGCAGCCAGGCCGCCCTGCCCTACCTGCGCAGGAGCGCCAACGGCCACATCCTCAGCCTGTCGCCGCCGATCAACCTGGCCGGCAGGTGGTTCGCCCAGCACGGCCCCTACACGGTCACCAAGTACGGCATGAGCATGCTTACCCTGGGGATGCACGAGGAGTTCGGGAAATACGCCATCAGCGTCAACGCGCTGTGGCCGAAGACCATGATCGCCACCGCCGCCATCGAGTTCGAGCTGGGCAGCCGTGACGCCTTCCGCCGCG
This sequence comes from Pseudomonas sp. HMSC063H08, assembly GCF_001813645.1. Lineage (NCBI taxonomy): Bacteria > Pseudomonadati > Pseudomonadota > Gammaproteobacteria > Pseudomonadales > Pseudomonadaceae > Pseudomonas > Pseudomonas sp. HMSC063H08. Next base: position 99,337 of record NZ_KV813369.1, on the reverse strand, counting down.
CGCGCACCCCGGCGATCATGGCCGACGCCGCGCACGCCATTCTCACCAGCGAGGGGCGCAGCCTCAGCGGGCGCCTGCTGGTCGACGAGGAATTGCTGCGCGAGCGCGGCCAGAGCGATTTCGAGCAGTACCGCTACGACCCGGAGGGTGGCGCGCTGGTGCCCGACCTGTTCCTCGACTGAGGTCTCCGACGAAAGGCGCGCGGCGCTCTGCGGCGGGCTTCCGGGCTATTTGCCGAAGTGCCCCGGGGCGACCGCGCAACGGTCATAGCCGAGGCGGCGGCTGCGGTCTAGAGTCGCGGGAGCGTCCTACGCCCCGCACAACAACGACAAAGCGCGAGAGCCATGACCCACGCCGACCTGATCACTTTCAACCGTTTCGTTGCCCGCCTGCCTGCCACCTTCGGCCGCGTGCCGCGCATGCTGCGCGGCCTGTACTACACCGCGATCCGTAACCGCGAGAAGAGCCTGTCCCTGGGCTGGGCGCTGGAGCGCGCGGCACGCCTGTACCCGGACAACCCGGCGGTGCTCGACGGCCAGCGGCGGATCAGCTACGCCCTGTTCAACGGCTGGGCCAATCGCCTGGCGCGCGCCTTCAAGGCCGAGGGCGTAGGCCACGGCAGCGTGGTCGCGGTGATGCTGGAGAACCGCGTCGAGCTGCTGGCGATCCTCGCCGCCCTGGCCAAGCTCGGCGCCATCGGCGCACTGGTCAACACCACCCAGCGCGGCAAGGTCCTGGTGCACAGCCTGAACCTGGTGAAGCCCGGCCACTTCGTGGTCGGCGAAGAGTTGCGCGAGGTGTTCGAGGAAGTCCGCCAGGAGGTGCTCGGCAACACCGGCCATTGCTACTGGGTCGACGACGGCGACACCCTCGGCGATCCCGGCTCGCCGCCGATGGGCTGGCGCAACCTGATGCGCCTGGCCCAGGGGCAGACCTCGGAGAACCTCGAGGACACCGGCAGGGTGCGGCTCAAGGACTCCTGCTTCTACATCTACACCTCCGGCACCACCGGCCTGCCGAAAGCCTCGATCATGAGCCACGGCAAGTGGATCAAGGCCTACGGCGGCTTCGGCCATTCCGGCCTGGGCCTGGGCCGCGACGACGTGCTCTACCTGACCCTGCCCTGCTACCACAACAACGCCGTGACCGTCTGCTGGAGCGCGGCGCTCGCCGGCGGCGCGGCCATGGCCCTGCGCCGCAAGTTCTCCGCCAGCGGTTTCTGGAAGGACGTGCAGCACTACCGGGCGACCTGCTTCGGCTACATCGGCGAGCTCTGCCGCTACCTGCTGAACCAGCCACCGTGCGCCGAGGAACGCGGCAATAGCCTGACCTGCATGATCGGCAACGGCCTGCGCCCGTCGATCTGGGCCGAGTTCAAGCAACGCTTCGAGATCCAGCGGATCACCGAGTTCTACGCTTCCAGCGAAGGCAACATCGGCTTCACCAACGTATTCAATTTCGACAATACGGTGGGCTTCTCCCCAGCCACCTACGCCATCGTCCGCTACGACCTGGAGAACGACCGCCCGGTGCGCGACGCCAAGGGCTTCATGGAGAAGGTCGGCAAGGGCGAGGTCGGCCTGCTGATCAGCGAGATCAGCGCGAAGTGGCCGTTCGACGGCTACACCGATCCGGCCAAGAGCGAAGCGGTGATCCTCCGCGACGTGTTCAAGAAGGGCGACGCCTGGTTCAACACCGGTGACCTGATGCGCGACATCGGTTTCAAGCACACCCAGTTCGTCGACCGTCTCGGCGACACCTTCCGCTGGAAGGGCGAGAACGTTTCCACCACCGAGGTGGAAAACGCTCTCGGCGCCTTCGACGGGGTCGAAGATGCGGTGGTCTACGGCGTGGAGATTCCCGGCACCAACGGCCGCTGCGGGATGGCCGCACTGCGCCTGGCCGATGGCGTCGAACTGGACCGCGACGCCCTCGCCGCGCACCTCGACCGCGAGTTGCCGGCCTATGCCACGCCGGTGTTCCTGCGCCTGCTGCGCGAAGTCGAGACCACCGGCACCTTCAAGTACAAGAAGACCGACCTCAAGCGCGACGCCTACGATCCCGCGCGGGTGAGCGACAAACTCTTCGTCAGGTTGCCCGGCAGCGCCGGCTACCAGCCGTTGGACGCGGAGCTGTACCAGGCGTTGCAGGAGCAGCGCTACCGCTTCTGAGCGCCGGGGCGGCCTACTGGCGGAATTCGAACTGCAACTCGGCCCCTTCCAGGGGCCGCGACACGCCCAGTTCGCGGTCGCGATAGAGCAACTGGCCGTTGAGGCGGAAGTCGCTGTCGTCCTTTTCCTCGAACATCGGCGGCAACAGCGGCTTGGGCTTATGGGTCTCTTCCGTGCCGGGCGGCGCCATCTTCTGCACCAGTTCCTTCGGCAGGCGCAGGTCCAGCTTGGCGCTCGGCAGCGGCTTGCGCACCTCGGGGTCGAGACGAGCGGTGGAAGCGCGCTTCGCCGGCGCCGGCTTGTCCTTGGCGACCGGCCTGCTGGCCGGCTTCGGCGGCGCAGCCGCAGGCTTCGGCTTGGCCGGCGGCTTGGGTTCGGCAACCTGCTCCGCGGCTGGCGCGACCTTCTTCGAAGCTGTTTTCGGCGCGGCAGGCACGGCAGGCGCTGGCTCCGCGCGTGCAGGCTTCACTGGCCTGGCAGGGGCGCGCTGCTCCTGCGGCGGTGCTTCCGGGGCTTTCTTTTCCGGTGCCTTGGAGCCGTCATCACAGGCCGCCAGGAAGCAACCGAAAAGAACAACGACGCAAATTCGGCAAAGACGTTTCATAGTCACGCAGGTATGGCCAATTGCGGCAATGCTGACGGCAGACTGCAACCAAGGCAAGGGGTCACTATCGTCATCCTGGCACTCTCTCGGTTGTTCGCCCCATGTCTAACCTGTCATGCACGGATAACCGCTTGATGTCAGCCCGCGACGCCATCACGGCGTCGCGGGCCATGGTCGTCACGGCCGTTTCTTGGCGCTCGCGGCTATCGTCGCGAGGCGTTCCAGTCGTTCCACCAGGTTCTCTCCGGGGAAACGTTTCTGCAGCTCGGCCAACTGGGTCGCGGCCTGCTCCGTCTTGCCCTGCTCACGCAGGGCAAGGACCGCCCCGAGCGCCTCGTCGAGCACCTCCGGCTTCACCGCAACCGCCTTGCCCCTGGCCTGGGCGACGAAGTCGCCAGCCAGCTCCGCCTGGACCTTCGCCTGCTGCGCGGCCTGGGCCGGCGGTCGGTCGGCCAGGGCAGCCGGAGCCGGCGGCGCGGCCTCGGCCATCAGTTGCGGCGCCTCCCCGGACGATGCGTAGCTGGCCAGCAAGGCCGGGGACTCCGACATCTCGCCGGACAGCGGAGCCGGCGCCGCCGGCGCGCGCATGGCCCGCTTCGCCGCAGCGGCCCCGGCGACTCCGTCGCGCAGGGGCACATCGCTGAACGCCACTTCGGGCCGGGCCTGGCGCTCGGCGTCGTCCAGCACGTTGTGGCTGACCAGCCCCAGCACCAGCGCCACGCCCAGCAGGCTGGCGAAGGCCGCCTGCCAACGCGGCCTGCGGGAGGCTTCCAGCCAGCGCCGCCACCAGGGCCGGGCAGGTTCGACATGCGCCGCCTGGCGTCGCGCGGCGGCGAGGATCGCCTGGTCCAGCGCCGGCGCCGGCTGCTGCGGCGCGTGGGCGCGGAAATGCGCCAGCATCTGCTCTTCGGCGACGCTCGCGGAATGCTTCTGTGGGTTCATACCGCCACCTCCTCGGCCAGCAGCCGGCGCAGCTTCTGCACCGCGTAGCGGAAACGGCTCTTCACCGTCTCCAGCGGCGACTGGGTGAGCGTGGCGATCTCGGCCAGTTCCAGTTCGCCGTGGGCGCGCATCAGGAATACCTCGCGCTGTTCCTCGGGCAGGGTCTCCAGCGCGCTCTGCAAGCGCTCGCCGTCGCGGCTCAGGCTGAGCTGCTGCTCGGGGCCGGCGCCCTGGTCGGGTTGCGCGTGCAACTGTTCGTCGTAGCTGTCCTGCAACGGCTGGCGCTGGCCATGCTTGCGCCAATGATCGATGAGGCGGTTGCGGGCGATCTGGTAGAGCCAGGTGCGGAAGCTCGCCCGGCCCTGCGGCTGGCTCTCGCTGCGGATCAGGCTGAGCCAGGTTTCCTGGTAGATCTCGTCGGCCAGTTCGGTCTGTCCGGCCAGGCCGCAGAGAAAACGGTAGAGACCTTGCCGGTGGCGCTGGTAGAGCACCTCGAAGGCCGCGCTGTCGCCCTTGCGGTAACGCGCCAGCAGCGTTTCGTCGCTGCCGGCGGCCGTCGTGGTGCTGGTGGAGGCATGCATGCCGCTGGTCGACTCCTGTCCTGTGTCAAAGGCGACCGAGAGCAGGCTCATCGGCCACATCCTTCGCGGCACGCATCGGCGTCGCCACGAAACGCCCGGGCCGTCGCCAGAAGCGCGGCCGGAGCGGCTATCGGTAGACATTTTCCAGCGTCGGACAGTTCGGCGAAAGTGCCGGTCCGGATGGAAGCCGGGAAAAACATCGAGACGACCTCGTCGTGCAGCGGAGAGATACCCGCTGAGACGAAGCTGTCGGTGGATTCGGGTTAATCCCCGGGAAAATTCTTCGCGGACTGTCGCGGGGCGCCCCTCAGCCAGGGGAGCGCCTCGCGCTCAGGCGGCGATCAGGCCTTCCTGGCAAAGCTGCCCGGCAAGCATGCCGAGGGTCATGATCGCCCGCTCCGCCTCGCGGTTCCAGGGAATCCCGCAGGTCAGCCGCAGGCAGTTGTTGAACTGCTCGGTGTTGCTGAAGATCAGCCCCGGGGCGATGCTGATGCCCTGCTCCAGGGCCCGCACGTGGAGTTCCTTGGTGTTGACCTTGGCCGGCAGGCTGACCCAGAGGATGAAGCCGCCCTTGGGCCGGGTCATCTGCGTCCCCTCCGGGAAGTACTGCTGCACCGCCAACTGGTAGGCGGTCATGTTCTTCCGGTACTCCTGGCGGATGTAGCGCAGGTGGCGGTCGTAGCCGCCGTTCTCCAAGTAGGCGGCGACGCCCATCTGGGTCACGGTGCAGGCCGAATGGGTGGTGAAGGTCTGCAGGCGACGGATCTCCTCCTGGTAGCGCTCGGCGATGATCCAGCCGATGCGTACGCCGGGCGAGATGGTCTTGGAGAAACTCGAGCAGTAGATCACCCGGCCGTCGCGGTCGTGGGACTTGAGCGAGCGCGCCTGGCCCTGGTCGAACATCAGTTCGCCGTAGATGTCGTCCTCGACCACCCCGATGTTGTGTTCGGCGGTCAGTTTCAGCAGTTGCTTCTGGCGATCCTCGGGAATCGTCCCGCCGAAGGGATTGCTCAGCCGCGCGGTCAGCACCAAGGCCTTGATCGACCACTGGTTGGCCGCCAGTTGCAGCGCTTCCAGGCTGATCCCGGTGCGCGGGTCGCTGGGGATCTCGATGACCTTCAGGCCCAGCACGTCAGCCAGTTGCAGCAGGCCGTAGTAGCTCGGCGACTCGGTGGCGATCAGGTCGCCGGGACGGGTCAGCACCCGCAGGGCCATGTGGATCGCATCCACGCAGCCGTGGGTGATGGTCACCTGCGACGGGTCGACCACCACGCCGGCGTCGCGCATGCGGATCGCCACCTGCCGCCGCAGCGGCTCGAAACCGGGGCTGAACATGTAGCTGAACGCCCGTGGGCTCTGGAAGCGGGTGACCTTGGCCAGTTGCTGGTGCAAGGCGCGCACCGGCAGGTAGTCCACGTGCGGCACCGCCGCGCCGAGCGGGAATACCCCTTCGCGGCGGGACTCGGCGAGCACCTGGTTGATGATGCTGCTGCGGGTGACCAGGCCGGGACGCTCGACCCGCGCGATATCCGGGGTCGGCGCGGTCAGTGCCGGGGTGCGGTGGACGTAGAAGCCGGATTGCGGACGGGCACGGATCAGTCCCTGGTCCTCGAGGGTGGCGTAGGCCTGCAGCACGGTGGCGTGGCTGACGTTCAACTGGGTGCTGAGCTTGCGCACCGACGGTACCCGCTCGCCCGGCTGGTAGACGCCACGGCGAATGTCCTCGGCCAACTGCTGGGCGATGCGTTGGTAAAGCAGCAGATTGGTCATGGCGGGTTTTCCTCGGCGATTGAACCGAAACAGTAGCTCAATTCGTGAAACTGCTCCAGAACAGTTCGGCCGACAACCAGGCATACAGTCGCAAAACTGTACGGGTCGGTCGCAGAGACGGCGCGTTTGCGAGGAAAAGAAAACCCGGTCGGTCGCCACCGGCCGGGTGCGGGCGGGAAATAGTCCGCCAAGAGCCGCCTGGGGAGCGGCCATAGGGAAAGTCAGAAACGCAACGCGTCCGCCGCCGCGCTCTCGCCGGTCGACGCTTGCCAGGCGAAGGGGCTTGGCGCCAGGCCGAGATCGCCGAACAGGCGGTAGTCCGGGACGGCGGCGGGCTGGCGGGCGGCCGGGGAAAAGTCATCGCGGCCGAGGCGGGTGACCAGAACCCGGGCCTGCACCTGCAACGCCACCAGGCTGAGGCTTTCCCGCGCCGTGCAGCCCGCCTCGCCGCACGCCACCGGCGAGTCCTCCAGCAGGAGTTCCTGGCGGCGTGCTTCGGTAACCGCGCGGAGTTCGGCGGCGAAGGACGGCTGGCACAGGCTCAGCAACAACGGCAGGACGAAACGGGCAAAGCGGGGCTGGCGGATCATGCGGATTCCTCGGCTGCGGCGGGATGGCTCCCGGGGGCTGGCGAGGATTGTTCCGCAACTGGCGGTCGAGATGTTTCGAACCCCGGTCAGGCGAGTTCGTGGAGCCAGTTCATCACGCCCAGGGCGATCAGTTCGGCGTCACTGTTGAGGCCTATCTTGACCATCGCGTTCTTCTTGTGGGTGCTGATGGTCGACACGCTGCGCATGGTCCGCTGGGCGATCTCGCTGACCGTGTCGCCACGCGCCAGGCGTCGGAGGATGTCCACCTCGGTGGGGCTCAGCGGCTTGCCGGTATGCCGCTGCGGGTGCAGGCCGGGGTCGAGGAAGGTCTGTCCGAGCGCCATGCACTCCAGCGCCGCCTTCAGCGTCTCCAGCGGGCTGCGCTTGCTGATGTAGGCCGAGGCGCCGCTGCGCAGGACCGCCTTGGCCAGCAACGGCGCGCTGAACACCGAGTAGACCATCACCTTCATTTGCGGGCAGTGCCGGGTCAGCCATTCCACCAGGTGGATACCGTCGCGGCTGCGCTGGCCAGGCAAGCCCAGCTCGGTGATCAGGATGCTTTCCGGCGGCAGGTCGGCCAGGCGCTCCACCAGGCTGTCGCTATCGCCGACCACCGCCAGCACCTGGCGTCCGCACTCCTCGCTGAGGTAGCGCTGCAGCGCCCACTGCATGACCGGGAAGGAATCGGCGATCACCAACCCCGGCAGGGTTTCGTTCGAACTCATGGCGCCTCTCTACTCGTTATAACGAAATACAAGGTGCTTATGCTGCACGGATTGCCGCTCGAACTAGTTCGATCCCGATGATAGCCCGCTCTTGCGCAAGTTCTGACAGAGGAATCCAGCGCCACCCGGTTCGCCAGACGAAAAAAGCCCCGGACCCTTTGGGGTACCGGGGCTTCCTGCGGCGGCGCGGTTCTCAGCGCGGCGCGCTGAGCTGGCCCTTGTCGTTGGAGAAGACGATCTCCACCCGGCGGTTCTGCGCCCGTCCCCGGTTGGAGGCGTTGTCGGTGACCGGGAAGGCTTCGCCGTAGCCGACCACCTGCATGCGCGCGGGATCCACGCCGAGATCGGCGAGCACGTCGGCCACCGCCTGGGCGCGCTCGCGCGACAGGTCGAGGTTGGCCTGCCTGTCGCCGACGCTGTCGGTATAGCCTTCGATGCGGATCACCCGCCGCGGATTGAGCTGGAGGAACTGCACCAGCTTCAGCGCGGTGCGGTTGGCCGCCGGCTTGAGTTCGGCGCGGTTGAAGTCGAACAGCACGTCGCCAAGGGTGAGCACCAGGCCACGCTCGGTTTCCTCGGTGCTGAGACTGGCGATCTCCTCGCTCAGGCGCTGGCCCTGCTCCTGCACACTGAGCAGCTTGGCTTCGCGCAGGGCCAGTTGCAGGCGCTCGCGCTCCAGTTGCAGGCGGGTCAGGCGCTCCTGGTTGAGGTTGAGCAAGGCGTGCTGGCGAGCGATCTCGCTGTAGCGCTGGCTCAGGTAGGCATACTGGATCACGTCGCTGCTGCTGCCCCAGTAGCTGGACAGGCGTTCGGCGCGGGCCAGCGATTCGCCGGCGCGGATCACATCCTTGGGCGCCGCGCGGAGCACGTCGGAATCTTCCTTGACCTGGTCGAACTCGCTCTGCGCCTTGGCCAGCGACTGTTCGCTGAGCTTGTGGTCGGCGCAGCCAGCCAGCGCGGCGCAGGCCAGCAGGGTGGCGAAGAGAGTCGCTTTGCCCGGCATCAGTCGGTCTCCCCCAGTTGCTTGCGCAGACGTTTCAGGCTCTTGTCCAGCTCGCCGAGCTGGTCCTTGCTCTTCTGCGTCAGCACCTTGGACTCGGCGAGGCGTGCGTCCAGCTCGGCCTGCTCGGCCAACAGGCGCGCCTTCTTGTAGGACTCCGCGGTCATCGCGATCTGCGCCGCGGCGTACTTGTCCTGGGCCAGTTTCAGCTCGGCCACGTCGTCGGTGGCACCCACCGCCTTGGCCTGCTCCAGCGCCTGTTCGGTCAGGCGCATCTGCTCCAGCGGAGCCGGGTCGTTGCTCGCACAACCGCTCAGGGTCAGCGCGGCGAGGCCTGCGGCCATCATCCATCGAATGCTCACAAGTCACTTTCCTGCGTAGTCGAACTGGCGCCGGAAGCCGGCAATTGCTGGGCTTTCCAGCGTTCGAGATTGTCCTGCAAGAGCGTTACGGGAACGCCGGCAGCCGACAATTCTGTCATCTTTTTCGCCAGTTGTCCGCGCAGCCACGGATCGTTGCAGGCGGAGTTGTGCGACAGCGTCAGGTACAGCCCCTCGCTGCTCAGCACCGGTTCCAGCGCCTCCAGGTCGTCGGCCATGCCCAGCGCCTCGACCTGGGCCTGCCCGGGCAACGCCTGGTAGAGGAGGAACTCGCTGCGCTTGAGCATCAGGTCCTGCAAGCCCTGGGTCAGGCTCGGCACCGGCTTCAGGTCGAGACTGGCCTTGGCGAAGCGGTCGAACTCCTCGCCCAGGCTGCTGCCGGCCAGCACGCTGCCCTTGTGCCCGATCAGGTCGTCGCGGCCGATGAACGGGAACGCGGCGTCCTTGTTCACCCAGACCACCCCGCTGGTCATCAGGAACGGCGGATGCACATAGTCCATGCTGCCGAGCCGTGCCAGGGTCAGGTAGGCCCCGGCGAGCAGGTCGGCGCGACCGCTGGTCACCTCTTCCTGGGCCTTCTCCCAGGAGCCGCTGTAGAGCACGTCGATGCGCACGCCGAGCTCCTTGCCCAGGCGCTGCAACAGGTCGGCATTGGCTCCGATCAGGCGCTTCGGATCCTGCGGGTCGCGCCACAGGTAGGGTGGGTACTCCGGGTTGCCGGTGGCCACCAGGCGCTCGCAGGAGCCGGCCGCCGCGGCCAGCCCCGGAACGAACAGCGCCGCCAGCAGGATGCCGGCCAGGCGGCACGGGGAACAGCGAAAGGACATGGATTCAGGCTCCGCGGTACAGGGATGCGCGCAGCAGTCTGCCACATTTCCGCGCGCGCTCCCGCCCCGCTATTCCGATGGGTACCAGCGCGGCGTGTAGACCCAGGCTTCGCCGTCGGCACGCGGGAAGCTGCAGGTGGTGGACGAGCCGATGATCACCAGGGTGCGCATGTCCACCTGCTCCGCACGCAGCTCGCCCAGGGTGGTGCGCAGCAGGCGCTCGCCGGGCCGCCCGATGTCGCGACCGAGCACCACCAGGGTCTGCGGCGAACGATGGCGGGCGACGATCTCCAGCGCCCGTCCCAGTTGCCAGGGCCGCGCCCGCGAGATCGGATTGTAGAAAGCCATCGCCAGGTCGGCGGCGCCGGCCAGGTCGAGGCGCCGCTCGATCACCTCCCAGGGCTTGAGGTTGTCGGACAGCGACAGCAGGCAGAAATCGTGGCCCAGAGGCGCCCCCGCCCTGGCCGCGGTGGCCAGGGCCGCCGAGACGCCAGGGAAGATCCGCAGCTCGACCACGTCCCAGGCCGGCTCGCCAGCGCCATGCAGGGCTTCCAGCACCGCGGCGGCCATGGCGAACACGCCGGGGTCGCCGGACGATACCAGCACCACCGCCCTGCCCGTCGCTGCCAGTTCGAAGGCATGCCGGGCGCGCTGCAATTCCTCGCGGTTGTCGCTGCCATGCAGCACCTGTCCGGCGCGGAAGGGTCCGGCCATGTCGACGTAGGTCTGGTAGCCGAGGATGTCCTCGGCCTCGTCCAGTGCCCGCCGCGCCGCAGGCACCATCAGCTCGGCGCAGCCGGGCCCCAGGCCGATCACCGTGAGTCGGCCGCGACGCTGGCCGATGCGGTCCATCGCCAAGGGCGCGGCGGCCACCGCCAGCCGGTCGCCGACCTGCTCGGCGGCGGGCAAGGCCTGGCGCAGGCGCGCAGCGGGATCGGTCTGCGGCAGAAAGCGCAGCGGTACGCCGAGCGCATCGGCGGCGGCCTGCAGGCGCGGATCGGCCATCCGCGCGCTGTCGGCCAGCAAGCCGCCGAGCGCCGCCGCGGCCAGGCCGGCATCGACCAGCGCCTGGCGCACCGCGTCCGCCGCCGCGTCGGCAGGTTCGAGCGCCGCCAGCACGCAGCGCGGATGGATCAGCAGTTCCTCGGCCCGCGGCGCACGCGCCGAGGGCGTCACGTGAATCGCCAGCGCCGCCGCCGGGTCGCGCGGCAAACGGGCCGCGTCGAGCCAGCCGGCGGCACCCTCGACGCGCACCGGCTGGCCACCGAGCAAATCGGCAACGAAGCGCTTGCCCTGCTCCAGGTCGGCCAGGACATAACCGGCGGGCGGGTTGAGCACGCAGGTGCCGAAGCGCAGCTCGCCGCTGGTGGTGATCGCCGGCGCCACGGCCAGCACCTCGCCGATTTCCCGCGCCAGCCGGTTGACCCCGGCCAGCCCGCCGAGCAGCGGCACCACCGCGCTGCCGTCCTCGGCCAGGGCCAGCACCGGCGGCTCCGCTCCCTTGCGTTGCAACAACGGCGCCAGGCTGCGAATGACGATACCGGCGGCGCACAGGGCGACGATCGGGCGGTCGGCGCAATACAGTTCGCGCAGGGTGTCGCCGAAATCCGTATAGGAACGGTCGGCCTCGACCCGCCCGGCGAGCCCATGGACCAGCGCTCCGGGATAGCGCGCCTGGACCCGCCGCGCGGTATCCAGCGCGCCCTGGCCGAGGATGACGATGGCCGGAACCTGCTGGGCGTCACTCACCGCCGGCCCCTCCCTGCCACTTGTCGCCGGGAACGACGATCAGCGAGAAGTACGGCGAGGCCATCGGCTCCACCCGTTCCAACGGCACGATCCGCTGGTTGGCCATGGTCGCCCGCTCGACGTACAGCGCGCGGCGCTCGAGGCCAAGCTCGACCAGCACGCGGCGGACCTTGTCGAAATTGCGACCGAGTTTCATCACCACCGCCGCGTCGGCATCCGCCAGGCGCCGGCGCAACTCCTCCTCGGGCAGCACTCCGGAGAGCACCGAGAGGCTCTGGTTGCGGTACACCAGCGGCGCACCGAGCACCGCCGCGCCGCCGAGCATCGAGCAGACGCCAGGCACCACTTCGCTTTCGTAGCGCGTCGCCAGGCGGTCGTGCAGGTACATGTAGGAACCGTAGAAGAATGGGTCGCCCTCGCAGATCACCGCCACGTCGCGGCCGGCGTCCAGGTGCGCGGCCAGCTGTTCGGCGGCGGTGTCGTAGAAATCGCTGATGATGGTCTCGTAGCACAGCGGCGGTTCCAGCTTCTCGGTGGTCACCGGATAGACCAGCGGCAGGCGCACTTGGGCCTGGTCCAGGTGCGCCTCGATGATGCCGAAGGCGTTGCCCTTCTTGCCCTTGGCCACGAAATAGCCGACTACCGGCGCCGCGCGCAGCAGGCGCAGGGCCTTGAGGGTGATCAGTTCGGGATCGCCGGGCCCGACGCCCAGGCCCAGCAGGCGGCCCTTCACGACACTCATCATTCGCGCTCCGTGGCCAGGGCGTTCACCGCCGCGGCGGCCATGGCGCTGCCGCCACGGCGACCGCGGACGATCACGTAGGGCACCCCGCGGCTATCGGCGGCGAGCATCTCCTTGGATTCCGCGGCGCCGACGAAGCCGACCGGGAAGCCCAGGATCAGCGCCGGTTTCGGCGCGCCGGCGTCGAGCATTTCCAGCAGGTAGAACAGCGCGGTCGGCGCGTTGCCGATCACCACCACGCTGCCCTCCAGGTGCTCGCGCCAGTGCTCCAGGGCCACCGCCGAGCGGGTATTGCCGAGTTCCGTGGCGAGCGCCGGCACGTCCGCTTCGTTGAGGGTGCAGATCACCCGGTTGGCGGCGGGCAGCCGCGAGCGGGTCACGCCTTCGGCGACCATCCGCGCGTCGCAGAGGATCGCCGCGCCGGCGGCCAGCGCGGCGCGGCCGGCGGCGCCGGCGCCGGGCGAGAAGCGCAGGTCGTCAACCACGTCGACCATGCCGCAGGCGTGGATCACCCTGACCGCGAGCTTTTCCAGGTCGGCCGGGATGCCGGCGAGGTTCGCTTCGGCGCGGATGGTGGCGAACGACTGGCGATAGATCGCCTGGCCATCGCGGATGTAGTCAATCATGCGGGTTTTCCGGAAGTGGGCTGGGAAGGCAGGGCCGCCAGGTAATCGGCGGCCGTGGCGAAAGTCAGGCGGCTGGCCAGCAACTGGCCGAATCCGGGGTGGCATGGGTCGCGCCGGTACAGGTCGTAGAACCCGCCGCTGCGCGCCAGCAGGGTGAGCGGCGCGCGGTGGGCAGCGGCGCAGGACCGTTCGCAGCCGCACAGGTGCAGTTGCGGCAGGTCGCTGCGCGGGCCGAGGCGTTCGGCCAGGCGCAAGGCGTCGCCCTTGGTGTCGGCCAAGCCCCTGGCGCAGGCGCTGGAACCGCTGCAGGCGATCAGCCGCGCCAACGGCGCGTCGGGCTCGGTCAGCAGGCCGAGTCCGCGCAGGCCGAGCAGCGCCTGGTGGGCCTCGGCCTGCGCCAGGTTCGGCAGGAGCACGCCTTGCCAGGGGGTCAGGCGCAGGCTGCCGTCGCCATGGCGTTCGACCAGCTCGGCCAGGCCTTCCAGGCAAGCGCTGTCGAGCCGGCCGAGCGGCGCCGCCGCGCCGACCATCACCAGGCCCGGCTGGCGTTGCGGCTGGACGCCGAGATGACTCCACGCACGCCCCGGCGGACGCTGCCAGGCCGCCACCCGCTCGTCACGCCGCAGAGGGAAATCCAGGCGCGCCTGCAAGGCCTCCAGCAAGGGTTCTCCGGCCAGCTCCTGCAACAGGTGGCGCATCCGCGTCTGTTGCGGCTGGGCGCGTTCGAGGAACAGGTCGAGCAGCGCCAGCACCAGGGACTCGCCCCGCTCCGCCGGCAACGCCGCCAGGGGGCGGTCGCGGGCCGGGCAGCCGGCGAGTCCGAAGACCAGCGTCGCGGTCGGCGCCGCGGGCATCGGCGAGAGCCAGATGTCATGGGGATGTTCGAGCATCGCCAGGTCTTCGCCGCCGTCCAGCTGGATGGCGAACTTGGCCGACAGCGCGTGGTAGCGGCTGTCCGCCTGGAGCCGCAGCAGCAACCGCGCGGCCAGCGGGCGCACGTCCAGCGACAGGTGCGGATCGAGCCCGGCGGCCGGGCTGAGCATCAGGTTGCGCACGTCGTCGGCGCCGGCCAGGGCCCCATGCCGGGGACCGAGGCCGGCGTCCAGCAGGCGGCGGACGAGCCGCTCTTCCTCGCCGCGGCGGACGCCACGCAATTGCAGGTTGGAACGGTTGGTCGCCTCGATCACGCCGCTGGCGCAATCCCGCGCCGCGGCCGCCACGGCGCGTGCCTGGGCGGCGTCCAGGCGACCGGCATCGAGCTTGATGCGGCAGATGCCGCCGTCCAGCGCCTGGACGATACGCAGCAGGCCGGGACAGGGCGACGGACGTGGTACGGGCAGGGGCGCCGGGGTCTGGTCGTCGTTCAAAAACGCTACTCGAATCGGCGTCGCGGCGACCGCACCGCTGTCCCCCAGGGACAGACCACGGCATCGGTACACCCCGCCCGATGTTGGCACTCGCGACTGGTTTCGGCGGCAGGTCTCCTGGCTCGCAGCCCGGCGTTCCACCCGGGGGAGGAACCTCCGCTTCACGCCGCCTTCCCGGTAATCCAGTGGCGAATGGCGCGAATACAGACTGCATACAGTTGCGGGGGCAGCCACGGCTAGGCCCGGGCTTCGAAAAGACCGCAGCTCCGTGTTCCCTCTTCGGCCCTCGTTGGCCCCGCGCTAACGCGAAAGGGCCGGGCACCGACGAACGCGCTATTATGCCGCCCAGCCCGGGGCCGGGAAAACCCATTCCGTCCGGAAGCCGTCGCGGGCCCTTCACAGACGCATTTCAGGAGTATCGGAACCGTGTCATCGGCAGACTCGACGCCGCCCTGGCTGACCCTGGTGGGCATCGGCGAGGACGGTTATCCCGGCCTCGGCAAGCAGGCCCGGCGTGCCCTGCTGCAAGCCAGCCGGATCGTCGGCGCGGCGCGCCAGCTGGAACTGCTGCCGCCGTGCATCGGCGCCGCCCGCGAAACCTGGCCGACGCCGTTCTCCCTGGAACCATTGCTGGCCCGGCGCGGCCAGCCGACCTGCGTGCTGGCCAGCGGCGACCCGATGCTGTTCGGCGTCGGCGCCAGTCTCGCCCGGCAACTGCCGGCGACCGAACTGCGAGTCCTGCCGGCGCCCTCCTCCCTCTCGCTGGCCGCCGCCCGCCTCGGCTGGGCCCTGCAGGAAGTCGCCTGCCTGTCGCTGGTGGCGCGTCCGCTGGCGGCGCTGCAGGCACAGGTCCACGACGGCCGGCGCCTGCTGGTCCTCAGCAATGACGGCGACAGCCCGGCCGCCATCGCCCGCCTGTTGAACGCCCGTGGCTTCGGCGCCAGTCGCCTGAGCGTGCTGGAACACCTCGGCGGGCCGCTCGAGCGCCGTCTCGACGGCCTCGCCGGCGACTGGTCGCTGCCGCGCGCCGCCGATCTCAACCTGGTGGCGGTGGAATGCCGCGCCGGCGCCGGCGCCGTGCGCCTGCCGCTGACCCCGGGCCTGGCCGACGAGGCCTATCGCCACGACGGCCAGCTGACCAAGCGCGACGTCCGTGCCGTGACCCTGGCGCGCCTGGCGCCCTGCCCCGGCGAGCTGCTCTGGGACGTCGGCGCCGGTTGCGGCTCCATCGGCATCGAATGGATGCGCGCGCACCCCAGTTGCCGGGCGATCGCCATCGAAGCCAACGACGAGCGCCAGGAACATATCCGCCACAACCGCGACGCCCTCGGCGTACCGTCCCTGCACCTGGTCGCCGGCAGCGCCCCGGAGGCGCTGCTGGAACTGCCCGAGCCGGACGCCATCTTCATCGGCGGCGGGGTCACCGCCGAGGGCGTGCTGGAAACCTGCTGGGAGCGCCTGCGGCCCGGCGGCCGCCTGCTCGCCAACGCGGTCACCCTGCAGAGCGAACGGGTGCTGCTCGACTGGCAGCAACGCCTGGGGGGCGACCTCACCCGCCTCGGCGTCGCCCACGCGCGACCGCTGGGCGGTTTCGATACCTGGCGCCAGGCCTTGCCGATCACCCTGCTGGAATTGCGCAAACCCGCCGCCAGGAAGCCTCCCCGCGATGCGTGAGGAAACCCCCGAGCAGCCCGCGCCGTTGCGCAGCGGCTACACCACCGGCAGTTGCGCCACCGCCACCAGCCTGGCGGCGGCGCGCCTGCTGCTGGGCGGCACGACCAGCGACGCGGTGCAGATCGTCCTGCCCAAAGGCCAGCAGGTGCTGATGCGCCTGGAATTCTGCCGCGCCTGGGAAAACGGCGCGGAAGCCGGCACCCTCAAGGATGCCGGCGACGATCCCGACGTCACCCACGGCGCCCTGGTGTTCGCCCGGGTGCGCCTGGGCGCCGAGCCTGGCGTGCGCTTCCATGCCGGCCCCGGGGTCGGTACGGTGACCCGCCCGGGGCTGACCCTGGCGGTCGGCGAGCCGGCGATCAATCCGGTGCCGCGACAGATGATCGAACGCCACCTCGCCCAGCTCGCCGCCGAACGGGGCTACGCCGGCGGCTTCGAGGTCGCCATCGGCGTGGAGGGCGGCGCCGAGCTGGCGCTGAAGACCATGAACCCGCGCCTGGGCATCCTCGGCGGGCTGTCGATCCTCGGCACCAGCGGCATCGTCCGGCCGTTCTCCTGCTCGGCCTATATCGCCTCGATCCATCAGGGCATCGATGTCGCTCGCGCCAACGGCGTCCGCCACATCGCCGCCTGTACCGGCAACGCCAGCGAGGACGCCATGCGCCGGCGCTATGGGCTGCCGGAGATCGCCCTGATCGAGATGGGCGACTTCGCCGGCGCGGTGCTCAAGCACCTGCGCAAGGCACCGGTGGAAAAGCTCAGCCTGTGCGGCGGCTTCGGCAAGATCAGCAAGCTCGCCGGCGGCCACCTCGACCTGCACAGCCGCCACTCCAGCATCGACCTGCCGCAACTGGCCGGCTGGGCTGCCGCGCTCGGCGCCAGCGCCGCGCTACAGGACTGCATGCGCGCCGCCAACACCAGCCAGCAGGCGCTGGCCCAGGCACACGCCGAAGGCGTGGCCCTGGGCGATGCGGTCTGCGCCCACGCCCTGCGCTTCGCCCGCGGCATCGTGCCCACCGAGGTGGCGCTGGAAGTCTTCGCCATCGACCGCCAGGGCAACCTGGTCGGCCAGGCCTGCGAGGAGCGCCGATGAAACGCCTGTTGCTGCTCGGCGGGATCGGCGAGGCCCTGGCCCTCGCCCGCCGGCTCGGCCCGGCGCATCTCTACAGCCTCGCTGGGCTGGGCAAGGTGCCCGGCGACCTGGCCTGCCAGGTCCGGGTCGGCGGCTACGGCGGCGCCGAAGGGCTGGCGGCGTTCATCGACGAGCAGGGCTTCGACCTGCTGGTGGACGCCACCCACCCCTACGCCGCACGGATCAGCCGGAACGCCGTGCGCGCCGCGCGACTGGCCGGAGTGCCCTGCTGGGCGCTGCGCCGGCCCGGCTGGCAGGCCGGGCCCGGAGACGACTGGCGCGAGGTAGCCGACTGGCGCGAGCTGATCGCCGCCCTCGCACCCTTCCGCCGTCCGCTGTTCACCCTCGGCCGCGAACCGCTGGAGCATCTCGGCCAGGTCCCGCCGCACCAGCACTGGACCGTGCGCTGCCTGCAAGGCCAGCCGGCCGCGCCGCGCGCCGAGGTGATCGGCGCGCGCGGGCCGTTCAGCCTGGATGGCGAACGGGCGTTGTTCGAGCGCCTCGCCTGCGACGTGCTGGTGAGCAAGAACAGCGGTAGCCAGGCCACCGAGCCGAAGCTCCAGGTGGCGCGGGAAATGGGCCTGCCGGTGCTGGTCCTGGCACGTCCGGCGCTGCCGCCGGCGGACCGCGAGTTCGCCGACGGCGAGGCGCTGCTGGCGGCAATCCGCGATTGGGAAAGCGCCTGAAGCGAACGCCCACCCACTCGCCGCGACCTGTCCCGCCCCGTCTCCGGCGCCGCTCACGCCGCGCTGAGATGCTCGTAGAGAATGGTCGCGCCGACCAGGATCAGCACCACCCCGCCGACCATCTCCGCGCGCTTGCCGGTCACTGCGCCGAGCGCCCGGCCGAGCATGGTGCCGAGGGTGACCATGGTCATGGTGGCCAGGCCGATGGCGCCAGCGGCGAGGAAGATGTTGACGTCGACGAAGGCCAGGCCGACGCCCACCGCCAGCGCGTCGATGCTGGTGGCCAGCGCCGTCACCGCGAGAATCCAGAACGAATGCTGGCCGGGCTTTTCCTGTTCCGTCGCATGATCCGCGCGCAGGCCGTTGTGGATCATGTGCAGGCCGAGCAGCACCAGCAGGACGAAGGCGATCCAGTGGTCCCAGTCGGCGACGAACTGGCTGGCGGCCTGGCCAAGCAGCCAGCCGACCAGAGGGGTGATGGCCTCGATCACGCCGAAGATTATCCCGGTGCGCAGCGCCTCCGACAGGCGCGGCCGATCCAGGCTGGAGCCCTTGCCGATGGCCGCGGCGAAGGCATCGGTGGACATGGCGAAGGCGAGGAAGATCAGGGAAACGGGATTCACGCGGATACTCCAGCCGGGCATGAGTCAACGACATGACCCCGCGGCCCGGCTTCGGCGCAGGAATGTCGTTGGTCTCACCAATCCGGATGGATGCGCTGGCCATGGCGGGTTGCCAAGAATGTTGACCAGCGCGCCGTCAACGGGTGACGGCAGGCTACTCCCCAAGGAAGGCCGGCAGCATAGCAGGCCGGCGTGAAGAAAATGTGATGACCCGGGAAGCTGCGCCAGGGCGTGGGGTCCGGCGAAGAAAGACTGCACAAGCGAATTGTTATAGTATAACATTTTATTCAATCCAGATCGTTCAAGGCTTGACTGGAAACGGTGCGGATGTTCCCATCCGGCCCGTTCCAGGTGCCTCCTGCCGCCGCGCAGGAGGTGAAACGGGAAGCCGGTGCGTCACTTCGGTGATCAGTCCGGCGCTGCCCCCGCAACGGTAAGCGAGCGAAATCCTCTTCAGGCCACTGTGCTCCGGCATGGGAAGGCGAGGATTTCACGACCCTCGCAAGCCCGGAGACCGGCCTGCAACGCCCTGTTGGCACACCCGCGGTGGGCGGGAGCGAGCCGGTTGTTCGAGGCGCTGTCGCGCCTGCGATTTCCTGCGCGTTCCGTCCTGCCCGGTCATGAGATGGAACGCCCATGCCCCGCTTCAGCCGTTTGCGCACCGAGCCTTTCGCCCTCGGCCTATCCACCAGCCTGCTGCTGGTACCGCCCGCCCTCGCCGAAACCGAGGAAGCCGCCCTCGCCCTGCCCAGCCAGTTGGTCAGCGTTCGCCAGGACCCCGCCGAACTCGACCACATCGACCTCGCCACGCCGGTCAGTGCCGGTTCGCGCCTGGGCCTCAGCGCCCTGGACACCCCGGCGAGCACCAGCAGCATCAGCGGCGAGGAAGTTCGCCGGCGCAACAACCCCAGCGTCCAGGCCGCCGTCACCCGCAGCCCCGGCATCAGCTTCATCGGCACCCCAGGAGATGGCGGTACCGGCCTCTCGGCGCGCGGCTTCAGCGGCCACGCATCGGTGATGCAACTGTTCGACGGCACGCGCCTGTACACCGGCATGGGCACGGTGAACTTCCCCAGCGATCCGTGGATGGTCGAGCGCATCGACGTGATCCGCGGCCCGGCCTCGGTGCTGTACGGCGAAGGCGCCACCGGCGCGGTGATCAACGTGGTGCCGAAGAAGCCTTTCGCCGGCGAGATCCGCAACCACCTGCGCCTCGGCTACGGCTCCTACGACAACCGCCAGTTGGCCCTGGACAGCGGCGGCTCGCTGACCGACAGCCTCAGCTACCGGCTCAACCTGAACCAGCAGCAGAGCCACGGCTGGATCGACCGTGGCGACTCGCGCAACCTGGGCATCAGCGCGGCGCTGCGCTGGCAGGCCAGCGACGATCTGGCCTTCACCCTCGCCCACGACTATGGCGACCAGGAGCCGATGAACGACTTCGGCACCCCGCTGGTCGGCGGCAAGTACCACAAGCGCCTGCGCGAGAAGAACTACAACGTGCGCAACGACGTGCAGCGCTACAACGACCAGTGGACCCGCCTGACCAGCGACTGGAGCCTTTCCGACAGCGTCACCGCGAGCAACCAGCTGTACTACATCAAGGCCCGCCGTCACTGGCGCAACGCCGAAACCTACGAATGGGACGTCCCGCGCGAAGAGCTGTTGCGCAGGGACTACCTGCGCATCAGCCACGAGCAGGAGCAGATCGGCGACCGCCAGACCTTCGCCTTCCAGCACGCCCTGTTCGGCCTAGACAGCCGCACCCTGGTCGGCGCCGAGTACAACCGCATCCGCTTCCGCCTGACCAACAACTCGCCCTATACCGATGTCGGCGGCGACTACATCGACCCCTGGCACCCCGCGCCCGGCTACTTCGAAAGCCGCTCGCCCTACCGGCCGCACTCGCGCAGCCAGACCCGCACCTTCGCCCTGTTCGCCGAGAACCGCCTGCAACTCAACGAGCGCCTGTCGCTGGTGACCGGCGTGCGCCGCGACCAGAACCATATCGACCGCGACGACCTGCGCGCCGGCACCCGCAGCGACCGCAGCCTGCAGGGCGGCAACTGGCGCGCCGGGCTGGTCTTCGCGCTGACCCCGGAACTGTCGCTGTACGGCCAGTACTCCACCAGCGAAGACGGTGTGAGCAACCTGATCACCCTCAACGCGGCCCAGCAGCAAATGGACCTGACCCACTCGAAGCAGACCGAGGTCGGCCTCAAGCAACTGTTCCCGGACGGTCGCGGCGAATGGACCCTGGCCGCCTACCATATCGTCAAGAAGAAGCTGCTCAGCGCCAACCCGCTGCCGCCGCACGACGCGCAGCAGGTCGGCCAGCAGAGTTCGGACGGCCTGGAGGCCAGCCTGGAACTGAACCTGGCCCAGGACTGGCGGCTGTCAGCGAACGCCGCGCTGGTGCGTGCCGAATACGACGACTTCGACGAAACGATCGACAAGCAGACCTACTCGCGCAACGGCAACCGCCCCAGGAACGTGCCACGGCGCACCGCCAACCTCTGGCTGGACAAGTCCTTCGCCGAGACCCTGCGCGTCGGCGCCGGGCTGCGCTACGTCGACCGGCGCTACGCCGACGCCGCCAACCAGGCCAGCCTGCCCGGCTACACGGTGGTCGACGCCAACCTGGGCTGGCGGGTACGGCCGGACCTGACCCTCGGCCTTGAGCTGTACAACCTGTTCGACCGCCAGTACGCCCTGGCTGACAACAACAACGGCCAGCAATGGATCATGGGCCAGCCGCGCTCGTTCAACGTCACCGCCGACTTCAGTTTCTGAAGCCGGCACCGCGGCAATCGTCTCTGCTGAACCACCGGACCTGCGAGTAGCCATGTCGTCCCTTCACCTCGATGCCCTGCACTGGTCGCCCGACGCCTCCACCGAGTTGCTGCGCGGCGTGCACCTGGAAGTCCCGGCCGGCAGCTTCGTCGGCCTGATCGGCCCCAACGGCAGCGGCAAGACCAGCCTGCTGCGCTGCGCCTTCCGCTATGCGCGACCGCAGCGCGGCCGGGTGGTGCTCGACGGCGACGACCTCTGGCGCCAGCCGCCGCGCTGGGCCGCCCGGCGTATCGCGGTGGTGTTGCAGGAATTCCCCGAGGACTTCGGCCTCGCCGTCGAGGACGTGGTCGCCATGGGCCGCACGCCGCACAAGGGCCTGTTCGACGGCCACGGCGCGGACGACCGCCAGCGGGTCCGCCAGGCGCTGCTCCAGGTCGGTCTCGAAGGGCGTGCCGCGAGCCCCTTCGCCAGCCTCTCCGGTGGCGAGAAGCAGCGCGCCCTGCTGGCTCGCGCGCTGGTCCAGGAACCGCGCCTGCTGATCCTCGACGAACCGACCAACCACCTCGACCCGCGCTACCAGCTGGAGCTTCTGCGCCTGCTGCGCGGCCTCGGCCTGAGCACCCTGGCGAGCTTCCACGACCTCAACCTGGCGGCGGCCTTCTGCGACCGCCTCTACGTGCTCGACGGCGGGCGCATCGTCGCCCAGGGCACGCCGACCGAGGTGCTCGACGCCGACCTGCTGTGGCGGGTGTTCGGCGTCCGCGCCCTGGTCGACCGCCACCCCCTCGCCGACCACCCGCGCCTGACCTGGATTACCCAAGCATGAAGCACCCGATCCTGCACCACCTGCTGCTCGGCGCCCTGCTCGCCTGCGCCGATGCCGCGCTGGCCGAGCGCTACCCGCTCAGCGTGCGCAGTTGCGAGCGCGAAGTGACGTTCGAGCGCGCGCCGTCGCGCGCGGTCAGCCACGACATCAACCTCACCGAGATGATGGTCGCCCTCGGTCTGCAGACGCGCATGGTCGGCTATACCGGCATCAGCGGCTGGTGGAAGAATGCCGATCCCGGATTGATCGCCGCGCTCAAGCCGCTGCCCGAGCTGGTGGCGCGCTACCCCACGGCGGAAACCCTGCTCGATGTCGACGCCGACTTCTTCTTCGCCGGTTGGGGCTACGGCATGCGCGTCGGCGGCGACCTCACTCCGGCCAGCCTGGAGCCGCTGGGGGTGAAGGTCTACGAGCTGAGCGAATCCTGCGCGCAGATCGGCGAGCCGCGCCGCGCCAGCCTCGACGAGCTGTACCGCGACCTGCGCAACCTGGGACGGATCTTCGACGTCGAACCGCGCGCCGAGCGCCTGGTCGCCAGCCTCCAGGCACGCATCGAGCGCGCCCGCGCCGGCATCCCGGCGAACGCCGAGGCGCCGCGGGTGTTCCTCTACGACAGCGGCGAGGACCGCCCCTTCACCTCTGGCCGCCTGGGCATGCCGCAGGCGCTGATCGAGGCCGCCGGCGGTCGCAGCGTGACCGACGACGTGGCGGCCAGTTGGACCCAGGTCAACTGGGAAAGCGTGGTCGCCCGCGATCCGCAGGTCATCGTCATCGTCGACTACGGCGAGACCAGCGCCGCGCAGAAGCAACGCTTCCTCGAAGAGAACCCGGCGCTGCGCAGCCTGACCGCGATCCGCGAGCGACGCTTCATCGTCCTGCCCTATAACCAGGCCACGCCAGGCATCGGCAACGCCGCGGCGATAGAAACCCTGGTCGCCGGCCTCCACCCTCGGGCGCCACGTCCATGACCCTGTTCCGCAGCCCTCGCGCCTATTGCCTGTTGCTGGGCAGCCTGGTCCTGTTGCTCGGCCTGTCCTGCGTTCTCGCCCTCGGCTTCGGTCCGGCGCGACTGGACAGCGGCCTGGTCGGCCGCATCGTCCTCCAGCGCCTGTTCGGCGTGGCGGCGGAGCCCGGCGCCTGGAGCGCTGGCCAGGAGCACATCGTCTGGCTGATCCGCGCCCCGCGGGTACTGCTCGGCGCTTGCGTCGGCGCCGGCCTGGCGCTGGTGGGAGCGGCGCTGCAGGCGGTCACGCGCAATCCGCTGGCCGATCCGCACCTGCTCGGCGCCACCTCCGGCGCGACCCTCGGCGCGGTGCTGGTGGTGCTCTACATCGGCGAGGTGATCGGCCTGCTGACCCTGCCGCTGGCGGCCTTCCTCGGCGCCCTCGGCAGCATGCTGCTGGTGCTCGGCGTGGCCAGCCGCGGCGGCCGCCTGGGCAGCGACCGGCTGTTGCTGGCGGGGGTCGCGGTGTCCTTCGTGCTCCTGGCGCTGGCCAACCTGCTGCTGTTCCTCGGCGACCACCGCGCCGCCTCCTCGGTGCTGTTCTGGATGCTCGGCGGCCTCGGCCTGGCGCGCTGGTCGCTGATCTGGCTGCCGGCGCTGTGCGTGGCCGGCTGCCTGCTGGTACTGCTCGGGCTGGGCCGTGCGCTGAACGCGCTGATGGCCGGCGAACAGACCGCCGTGACCCTCGGCCTGGACGCCCGCCGCGTACGCCTGTGGGTCTTCATCTGCTGCTCGCTGCTGACCGGCGTGCTGGTCTCGGTGAGCGGCGCCATCGGCTTCGTCGGACTCATGCTGCCGCACGCCGCGCGCCTGCTGGTGGGCGCCGAGCACCGCCGGCTGCTGCCGGTGTGCGCCCTGCTCGGCGCGCTGTTCCTGGTCTGGATGGATGTCGCCGCGCGCACCCTGATCGCCCCCCAGGACCTGCCCATCGGCATCGCCACCGCGGCCATCGGCGGGCTGTTCTTCATTCTCCTGCTGCGTCGCCGCAGCTGATCAGAACAGATCCAGCGGGATCTTCAGGTAACGCACCCCGTTGCCTTCCACCGGCGGCAGGTTGCCGCCGCGCATGTTGACCTGGATCGCCGGCAGCATCAGGGTCGGCATGCCGAGGGTGGCATCGCGCTGCTGGCGCATGGCGACGAACGCCTCCTCGTCGACGCCTTCGCGGACGTGCACGTTGTGCCGGCGCTGCTCGCCGACGCTGGTTTCGCAGCGGTGCTCGTCGCGGCCGGGAGCCGTGTAGTCGTGGCACATGAACAGGCGGGTCGCGTCGGGTAGCGCGAACAGGCGCTGGATCGAGCGATACAGCTGGCGCGCGTCGCCGCCGGGGAAATCGCAGCGGGCGGTGCCGTAGTCGGGCATGAACAGGGTATCGCCGACGAAGGCGCTGTCGCCGACCAGGTAGGTCATGCACGCCGGGGTATGCCCCGGGGTATGCAGCGCGCGGCATTCCAGGGCGCCGATGCGGAACGACTCGCCGTCCTCGAACAGGTGCTCGAACTGGCGGCCGTCCACCGGGAACGCCTCGCCCAGGTTGAACAGGCCGGAGAATTTCGCCTGCACCTGGGTGATTCGTGCGCCGATGGCCAGGCACCCGCCCAGTTCGCGCTGCAGGAAGATGGCCGCCGACAGGTGGTCGGCGTGCACGTGGGTCTCCAGCAGCCATTCCACCTGCAGGTCGTGCTGGCGAACGTGGGCGATCAGGCGTTCGGCGCTGGCATGGCTGGTGCGCCCGGCGGCCGGGTCGTAGTCGAGCACCGGGTCGACGATGGCGCAGGCGCGGCTGGACGGGTCGCGCACCACATAGCTGTAGGTGGAGGTGGCCGGGTCGAAGAAGGCAGTGATGTCGGGTTTCAACATGGAGGTTCCTTGCGCGGCGTGCTGACGGCGACCGCACCATGGCTACGGATCGTCCCACCATAGCCAACCCGGGCCCGGCGTACCAACCCACAGGTTTGTCAGGAAGCTACCGGACCGCCTCAAAGCAGCAGGGCGGCCCAGGCCGAGGCCAGCAGCAACAGCGCCATGCCCTGGTTGAAGCGCTTCATCAGCGACGGCGAGCGCAGCAGCCGCGCGCTGCCGACGCCGAGCAAGGCCCAGCTGGCCAGGCACGGCAGCGAAACCAGGAAGAACAGCAACGCCAGCAGGCCGATCCGCCCGGCCTGTCCGGCGCCTTCCCCGGCGAACAGCGCCAGCGCGGCGAGGGCCATCATCCAGGCCTTGGGATTGACCAGTTGCAACGCCGCGCCGCCGAGCACGCCGAGGCGCCGCGGCGGCTCCGCGCCGTCGATGCCGCCCGCGCTGCGGAACAGGCTCCAGGCCAGGTAGCTGAGCCAGCCGACGCCAAGCCAGGCGAGCCCCTGCTGGAGCAACGGGTGGCGCCGCAGCAGCTCGCCCAGGCCGAGCCCGAGCAGCAGGATCAGCGCCGCCACCGCCGCGCAGGCGCCGAGCACGATCGGCCAGGCGGCGGCCAGGCCGTGGCGCTGGCTGTTGCTCAGGACCAGGATGTTGGTCGGTCCGGGGGTGATCGAGGCGACGACGGCGAACAGCAGGAAGGGCACGAGGGATTGCATGGACGGGCTCCTGTGGCGGGGGAGCCTTCATCCTGGCGGCGCACCGGGCCTCAGTCTGGAAGCTGGGTGCACTGCCTGCGGTAGGCCGCCGGAGTCATCCCGTAGGCGCGCCGGAACCAGCGGCCGAGATGGCTCTGGTCGGCGAAGCCGAGGGCGCTGGCGAGGTCCGCCGGTTGCCCGCCGACAGCGAGCATCTGCCGCGCCTTGGCCAGCCGCAACTGGACCAGGTAGGCGTAGGGTGGCAAGCCGTAGGCGGCCTTGAATGCACGGTTCAGGCGGAAGCGGTCGGTGCCGCAGGCGCTGGCCAGCTCGTCCAGGCCGATGTCCTGGTAGAAGTGCGCATGCAGGTAGTCGCGGGCTTTCTGCGCCACCAGCGGCAGGCGTGGATCGAATGGCTTCGCCTCGCGCCAGCCGAGGTGCACGCGCAGCCGCTCCAGCACCAGCTCCAGGGCGGTCTGCCGCAGCAGTCGCAGCTCGCGGCCATGCAGGACGCGGAAGGCCTGGGCGATGGCCAGGGTCAGGCGCGGGTCTTCGGTGAGGTTGGCGTGGAAGCCGGGGTCGCGGTCGCTGGGCGCATCGTCGAAGGTCGCCCGCAGTTCGCGCCGCAGCCAGTCCGGCTGCAGGTACAGCATCGAGTAGGTAAAGCCGCCGGCGATCGGCGCGCGACCGTCGTGGATCTCCCCCGGTTCGACCAGGAATACCTGGCCGGCGGTGCTGTCGTGTCGGCGTCGGCGGCAGTTGAATTGCTGCACGCCGATCTCGGTGTAGCCGATCAGGTAGCTGTCGTGCCAGTGCGGATCGTAGGCGTGGCCCTCGAAATGGGCGCGCAGGGTCTCGATCCCGGTCTCGGAGTCGCGGGCCAGGTCGATCCAGTCTCGGCTGCCCATCGTGCGTCAGGTCTTCCCACTCGTTGGTTTCGTCGCCGCGACTATAACGCGCCCGTCCCGGGGTTCTAGAAGATTCGTGCAGGCGGCTGCGCTCCTCCGGAGGCGGGAATTGATCGGCGTTTCTGGACAATCTATCCAGGCCGCCGCGATTACTCCGCAAGGCCGCCCTCCCTAGACTGGGTTCTCCACTCACCGCAGGAGAAACACCCCATGGTCGACCACTCCATCAAAGGCAAGACCGTCCTCATCACCGGCGGCGCCAAGAACCTGGGTGGGCTGATCGCCCGCGATCTCGCCGCCCACGGCGCGAAGGCCATCGCCATCCACTACAACAGCGCCGCGAGCAAGGCCGACGCCGACGCCACCGTCGCCGCGCTGCAGGCAGCCGGGGCCAAGGCGGTAGCGCTGCAGGGCGATCTCACCAGCGCCGCGGCCATGGAAAAGCTGTTCGCCGACGCCATCGCCGCGGTGGGCAAGCCGGACATCGCCATCAACACCGTCGGCAAGGTGTTGAAGAAGCCTTTCACCGAGATCAGCGAGGCCGAATACGACGAGATGAGCGCGGTCAATGCCAAGTCTGCGTTCTTCTTCCTGCGCGAAGCCGGCAAGCACGTCAACGACAACGGCAAGATCTGCACCCTGGTGACCTCCCTGCTTGGCGCCTATACCCCGTACTACGCCGCCTATGCCGGCACCAAGGCGCCGGTGGAGCACTTCACCCGCGCCGCCTCCAAGGAATTCGGCGCGCGCGGCATCTCGGTCACCGCGGTCGGCCCGGGTCCGATGGACACGCCCTTCTTCTATCCCGCCGAGGGCGCCGACGCGGTGGCCTACCACAAGACCGCAGCGGCGCTGTCGCCCTTCTCCAGGACCGGCCTGACCGACATCGAGGACGTGGTGCCGTTCATCCGCCACCTGGTCAGCGAAGGCTGGTGGATCACCGGCCAGACCATCCTCATCAACGGCGGCTACACCACCAAGTGACCCAGCGTCCCGGTCGCCGCCACGGCGACCGGCACCTGTCCGGGAAAGACCCCATGCACGTGACCCTGGTAATCGCCGGCGGGATCATCCTGCTCGGCCTGTTCCTGCTCTTCGGCGAACTCTGGGAGGCCGGGCCGGCGCCCGCTGCCGGCCTGTTCCTGCCGACCTGGCTGGCCGTCGCGCTGGTCAACCTGTGGGTCGGCGTCCAGCACGCCGGCTACGGCTTGCGCGAAGAACTGCCGATCCTGCTGCTGGTCTTCCTGGTCCCGGCGGCCCTGGCCGGCGTAGCGATCTGGCTGGCGCCGCGCTAGGCGGCGGCGCTTCAGACGCGGAAACGCCCGACCAGCCGCGCCAGTTCCGAGGACAGCTCGGACAGCCGGCGGCTGGCCCCGGTGCCCTGCTCCGAATGTTCCGCCGCCTGGGCGGAAAGCTCGCGCACCTCGCTGATGTTGCGGGCGATTTCGTCGATCACCCGGCTCTGCTCCTCGCAGGCCGAGGCGATCTGCGCGGCGAGGTCGTTGATCCGCCCCACCGCGTCGCCGGTGGCGGCCAGCACGCCGTCGACCCCGGCGGCGCGCTCGACGCTGTCGCGCGCCTTGAGACTGCCCGACTGCATGGCCCGCACGGCGTTCTGCACCCCGGCCTGGAGACGCTCGATGCGCGCCTGGATGTCCTTGGTCGACTCCTGGGTGCGCGCCGCCAGCGCCCGCACCTCGTCGGCCACCACGGCGAAACCTCGACCCTGCTCGCCGGCCCGCGCGGCTTCGATGGCGGCGTTGAGGGCGAGCAGGTTGGTCTGTTCGGCGATGCCCTTGATCACCGTCAGCACCGCGTCGATGCTGGCGGTTTCCTGGGCCAGTTGCTGGATGCTCTCGGAACTGCTCTCCACTTCCCGCGCCAACTGGCGGATCACCTCGATGGTCGCCTCCACCACGTTGGCGCCCTCGCGCGCCTGCCGGCGAGCGTCATCGGCCACCTGCGCGGCGCTCTGGGCGTTGCGCGCCACCTCGTGGACGGCACTGCTCATCTGCGTCGCGGCGGTGCTGACCTGGTCCACCGACGCGTGCTCGCTGTTGATCAGACGATCGTTGGCAGCGGTCATGCCGGCCAGCGAACCGGCTGAATCGGCGACCTCGCCGGTGACCCGGCCGACCTCGCGGATCAGCGGCTGCAACTTGTCGAGGAAGGCGTTGAAGGCGCTGCCGAGGCGGCCGGGCTCGTCACGCGAAGTGACTTCCAGGCGCACGCGCAAGTCGCCATCGCCGTTGGCGATCTCTTCCAGGCGTTGCAGCAGGCGCTGCAACGGACGGGTCACCAGGCCGGGGAACACCAGTACCAGCGACAGGCACACCAGCAGGCCGAACGCCACCAGCGCCACCTGCTGCCAGCGGTGGCGCTCGCCCAGCGCGGAGGACGCCTCGCCGTCGGCGGCCGCGGCCGCCTCTTCCATCTCGTCGAGCTGGTTGATCACCTCGCGCATCGCCCCGAACTGGCGATCGCTGTCACCGTAGCTGAGCTGCGCCGCGGCGCTCGGATCGCTGGCCGCCAGGCTCAGCACCCGCGCCGAGGTCGCGCTCCAGAGGGCATAGCCGCGCTCGAACTCGGCGACCTTGGCCAGTTCCGCCTCGCCCGGCTGCATCGCCGCGTACTGGCGCACCCGATCCAGGGCCTGCTGCAGGTTTTCCGCGTGATCGTTCCTCAGGCCGGCGATCTGCTCGGCGTTCAGGAGGCTATCGAGCAGGCTGCGCTCGGCGACGAAGGCCTGGTAGAGATCGCGGTCGGCGTTGAGCAGCAGGGCGATGCCGGGGAGAAAACGCTTGCCCAGGCGCTGGTTGGATTCGTTCTGCTGGGCGATGCCATGCACGCCGAGCGCGCCCACCAGCAGCAGAAGCACCGCGAGCAGGAGGATCGGCAGGGCGATTTTCCTGCGGAACGATAGGTTAGCGAACCATTGCAGCATGCCGGCATCCTCGCTCGTGGCTTTCCAGGCTATCGGTCGCAGCACGACCGATCTTGAGCGACCGTACGTCCGTGCCAGTAGGAATCAGACTAGCAGGCGCAGGGTTTCGAACAGGCGCCGGTCATCCTTCTTCGCCGAGCGGGCGTGGCGGCGGATCACCTGCAGCAGGCACTCGACGAAGCATTGCGCCGGATTGCTGAGGGCGCCGCCGCGCCGGGTGATGATGCCCAGCCGCCGTGGCTCGAAGGTTTCCCGCAGCGCCAGCGGCACCACCCGGCCGAGCAACGGCGGGGCGGCGCCGATGATCGCCGGCACCCAGGTACACATGTCGGCCTGCTCCACCAGGGTCTGCAGGATCGCCACGGAGTGCGCGCGAACGATGCGCCGCTCGTCGATCAAGGCGCCGTGGCGCCAGAACAGCTCGCGCATCAGGGTGTCGTGGCCGTCGCCGGTGTAGTTCAACGCCCAGTCCTGTTCCAGCAGTTCGTGGATCGAGCCGCAACCCGCCAGCGGATGCCCCTGGCGGACCAGCACCGCGGTGTCGTAGTCGAGCAGCTTCTCGCAGGCGAATTCCTGGGCCGCCTGGGCACCGTGCAGCGGGCCGATGGCGAAATCCATGCTGCCGTCGCGAAGCAATGGCTGGGCCACCGCCATCAGGCTTTCGAAAAGCTCCAGGCGCACCTCCGGCATGCGCTCGCGAAACGCCTGTACCGCCTCCGAGAGGAAGGTCAGCGCCACCCAAGGCGTCACCCCGATGCACAGCCGGCCGCTGGCCTGGCCACGCAGGTGGTCGAGTTCGACCTGCGCGTGCTCCAATTGCTTGAGCACCAGCCGGGCGTGGATCAGCAGCGCCTTGCCGTATTCGGTGAAGGTCAGGCCGCTGGGCGTGCGGACGAACAGCGGCAGATGCTGTTCGGTTTCCAGTTCGCGCAGCGCGCGGGTCACGGCCGCCTGGGAAATCCCCAGGGCGCGGGCGGCGGCGCGGATGCCGCCGGCGTCGGCACTGGCGACCAGGGCTTGCAACTGGTGGAGTTTCACGGGCTTACCGAGGTGACAACGAAAGGTTGTCATCATAGCCAAAGCGAGCCTCCCCGCCAGTCCCCCGCTTGCCTACCATCGGCTTCGACAACGCCCTGCCGCCCACCGGTCGGAGCCCTTGAGGAGAACAAGAAGAATGACCGAGCCTGCCGTCCTGCCCGCCATCGCGGCGCTGCGGGAAGAGATGGTTACCTTGCGCCGCCACATCCATGCCCACCCGGAGCTGGGTTTCGAGGAACGGCGAACCGCCGCGCTGGTCGCCGAATGCCTGGAGGCCTGGGGCTACCAGGTCAGCCGTGGGGTGGGTCGCACCGGCGTGGTCGGCACCCTGTGCCGCGGCGAGGGCCCCGCGCTGGGCCTGCGCGCCGACATGGACGCGCTGCCGATCCAGGAAGCCACCGGCCTGCCCTACGCCAGCCAGGTGGACGGCGTGATGCACGCCTGCGGCCACGACGGCCACACCGCGATGCTCCTCGCCGCGGCCAGGCACCTGGTCGAGTCGCCGCACTGGCGCGGCACCCTGCAACTGATCTTCCAGCCTGCCGAAGAGGGCCTCGGCGGTGCCCGCGCGATGCTCGACGACGGGCTGCTGGAGCGCTTCCCCTGCGACGCCATCTTCGCCATGCACAACGTCCCGGGATACCCCGTCGGCCACCTGGGCTTCCATCCCGGCCCCTTCATGGCCTCGGCCGACACCGTGGTCATCCGCGTGATCGGCAGCGGCGGCCACGGCGCGGTGCCGCAGCGCACCGTCGACCCGGTGGTGGTCTGCTCCGCCATCGTGCTGGCCTTGCAGAGCATCGTCTCGCGCAACGTCGATCCGCAGGACACCGCGATCGTCAGCGTCGGCGCAATCCATGCCGGGACGGTCTCCAACGTGATCCCGGCCAGCGCCGAAATGATCCTCAGCGTCCGCGCCCTGACCGCGGAAACCCGTGCCCTGCTGGAGCGCCGCATCGGCGAACTGGCCCGCGGCCAGGCCGCCAGCTTCGGCGCGCGGGCGGAGGTCGACTACCGGCATTGCCATCCGGTGCTGGTCAACCATCCCGGGCAGACCGCGTTCGCCCGCGAGGTGGCCCGCGACTGGCTGGGCGAGGAATGCCTGATCGACGGACTGCGGCCGTTCACCGCCAGCGAGGATTTCGCCTTCATCCTCGAACGCTGCCCCGGCAGCTACCTGGTGATCGGCAACGGCCAGGGCGAGAGCGGCTGCCAGTTGCACAACCCCGGCTACGACTTCAACGACGACTGCCTGGCCGTCGGCGCCAGCTACTGGGTGCGGCTGGCCGAGCGCTTCCTGGCCTGAGCCAGGGTTTTCAACGGGCGCGCGGCCTGGCGCGCGCGGATCGACAGAGGACAACCACAATGACAAGAACCCTCGGCAGCATCGCCCTCTCCCTCCTCCTCGCCGCACCGGCCGGCGCCGCCGACTGGACCGGCAAGGTCCTGCGCCTGGGCGTCGACCCGACCTACCCACCGCTCGAATACAAGCAGCCGGACGGCCGCCTGGCAGGCTTCGGCATCGAGATCGGCGAAGCCCTCTGCGCGGAGCTGCGAGCCCGCTGCGAATGGGTCGAAAGCAACTGGGACGGCATCATCCCGGCGCTGCTGTCGCGCAAGATCGACGCCATCGTCTCGTCGATGACCATCACGCCGAAACGCGCACAGCACATCGCCTTCACCGACCGCGTCTCCAACGCGCCGAGCCGCCTGGTGGTACGCCGTGGCTCGGCGCTCCTGCCCGACGCCGAGAGCCTGCGCGGCAAGCGCGTGGGGGTCGGCCAGGGCTCCAACCAGGAGGCCTACGCCAAGGCCGAATGGGCCGCCAAGGGGGTGCGGGTCGTCTCCTACCAGAACCAGGACCAGGTCTACGCCGACCTCGTCATGGGCCGCCTCGACGCCTCGCTGCAAGGCGCGGTGCAGGCCAGCTACGGCTTCCTCGGCAAGCCGGTCGGCAAGGATTTCGAACTGGCCGGAGCGGTGCTGGACGACCCTCGCTACTTCGGGGTCGGCGACGGCATCGGCCTGCGCAAGGAGGACGTGGCGCTGCGCGAGGACCTGAACAAGGCGCTGGCGACGATCCGCGCCAACGGGACCTACGCGCGAATCAATGCCCGCTACTTCGATTTCGACCTCTACGGCGCGCCCTGAACGGCGTCCGGCCGCTTTTCACCTCGACCGACAACAACAAGCAATGGAGAGTGAAATGTTCCTCGACGGCTTCGGCCCGCAGATACTCGCCGGCACCCTGGTGACCCTGAAGCTGGCGCTGGGCTCCCTGCTCGGCGCCGTGCTCATCGGCCTCCTCGGCGCCAGCGCCAAGCTCGCCGCCAACCGCCCGCTGCGCGCCCTGGCCAGCGGCTATACGACGCTGATCCGCAGCGTCCCTGACCTGGTCATCATGCTGTTGCTGTTCTTCAGCCTGCAGATCCTCCTCAACCGCGTCACCGACGCCCTCGGCATCGCCCAGGTCGACATCGACCCGTTCGCCGCCGGCTGCGTCACCCTGGCGTTCATCTATGGCGCCTACTTCACGGAAACCTTCCGCGGCGCCTTCCAGGCGGTCCCGGCCGGCCAGGTCGAAGCCGCGCAAGCCTACGGCATGGGGCGCTGGCGAGTGTTCCGCCGGGTACTCCTGCCGCAGATGCTGCGCTACGCCCTGCCGGGCATCGGCAACAACTGGCAGGTGCTGGTCAAGTCCACCGCGCTGGTCTCGATCATCGGCCTCGGCGACCTGGTCAAGGCCACCCAGGACGCCGGCAAGGGCACCCTGCAGTTCTTCCACTTCACCCTGGTCTGCGGGCTGATCTACCTGGCCATCACCGCAATCTCCAACGCCGCGCTGCTGTGGCTGGAGCGGCGCAGCTCGCTGGGCGTCAGGAGGCCACTGCCATGAACGCGGTACTCGACGAATACTGGCAGGCCTACCTGTGGACCGACGGCCTGCAACTGACCGGACTGGCGATGACCCTGTGGCTGCTGATCCTCGCCGTGGCGCTTGGCTTCCTGCTGGCCATCCCGCTGGCGGTGGCGCGAACCTGCGGCAACCCGCTGCTGCGCTACCCGGTCTGGCTCTACACCTACGTGTTCCGCGGCACCCCGCTGTACATCCAGTTGCTGTTCTTCTACACCGGCGTCTACAGCCTGAATGCCATACGCGCCCAGGACTTCCTCAACGCGTTCTTCCGCGACGGCTTCAACTGCACGGTGCTGGCCTTCGTCCTCAACACCTGCGCCTACATGACGGAAATCTTCGCCGGCGCGATCAGGAACACGCCCCACGGCGAAGTGGAAGCGGCGCGCGCCTACGGCATGGGCGGCTTCACCCTCTACCGGCGCATCGTCCTGCCCTCGGCGCTGCGCCGGGCACTGCCGTACTTCAGCAACGAAGTGATCCTGATGCTGCATTCCACCTCGGTGGCGTTCACCGCCACCGTGCCGGACCTGCTCAAGGTGGCCCGCGACGTCAATTCCGCCACCTATGCGCCGTTCCTGTCCTTCGGCATCGCCGGCGCGCTCTACGCCGGCACCGCCTTCCTGCTGATCTGGCTGTTCCGCCGCGGCGAGCTGCGCTGGCTGGCCTACCTCAGACCGCAAACCCACTGACCTCTCCCGGAGACACGCGCATGTACAGCCTGCAGGTCGAAGACATCCACAAGCGCTACGGCAGCCATGAGGTGCTCAGGGGCGTTTCGCTCAGGGCCGGCAAGGGAGACGTGATCAGCATCATCGGCTCCTCCGGCTCGGGCAAGAGCACCTTCCTGCGCTGCGTCAACTTCCTGGAAAAGCCCTGTGCCGGGCGCATCCGCGTCGGCGACGAGGAACTGCGCACCCGTCCCGGCGCCCTGGGCGAGCTGCGCGCCGCCGATCCCCGGCAGTTGCAGAGGATCCGCAGCCGGCTGGCGATGGTCTTCCAGCATTTCAACCTGTGGAGCCACCTGACGGTGCTGGAGAACGTGGTCGAGTGCCCGGTCAACGTCCTGAGAATGAACCGCGACGACGCCGTGGCCCGCGCGCGCCACTACCTGGCCAAGGTCGGCCTGGCGGAGAAGGTCGAACGGCAGTATCCCTGCGAACTCTCCGGCGGCCAGCAACAGCGCGTGGCGATCGCCCGCGCCCTGGCCATGGAGCCGCAGGTGATGCTGTTCGACGAACCGACCTCGGCGCTCGATCCGGAACTGGTCGGCGAAGTGCTGAAAGTCATGCAGCAGTTGGCCGAGGAAGGTCGCACCATGGTCCTGGTCACCCACGAGATGGCCTTCGCCCGCCAGGTTTCCAGCCATGTGATCTTCCTCCACCAGGGCGTGATCGAAGAGCAAGGGACGCCGGACCAGGTGTTCGGCGCGCCGCGCAGCGAGCGCCTGCGCCAGTTCCTCGCCGGCAACCTGAAATGAGCCCGGGGCTCAGCGCGACGGCGCGAGGAAACGCACGAAGACCAGCTCCGGATCACCTTCGTCGAGGTTGTCGATCACCCCGCTCGGCTGGAATCCCTCGCGCTCCAGCAGGCGCCGCATCGGCAGGTTGGAGCGGTTGCGGGAAGTGAACAGGCGGTCGCCGCGACAGTCGTCCCGCGCCTGCCGCAGCAAGGCGCTGGCGATGCCGCGCCGGCGGTAGTCGGGAGCGACCGCCGCATCCTAGACGTTTTCACAGGTCAGGGCACATCGCCGCGGCGCATGATCTATAGTCGCCCGGATCAGCCCCAGAGGATGCCGGACATGCCCCGTTCGATCGTCATCGTCCACGGCTGGAGCGACGATTCGAAGTCGTTCCGCCGCCTCGCCGAGCAGCTGGAAGCCTGGTTCGGCAGCGCGCCGACGCAGATCCGCCTCGCCGACTGGATCTCCCTGCAGGACGACGTCACCTACGCCGACCTCGCCGCCGCCCTGGATCGCGCCTGGACCGCCCAGGGACTGTCGCGGGCGCCGCGCACGGTGGACGTGGTGGTGCACAGCACCGGCGCCCTGGTGCTGCGCGACTGGCTGACCCGCCACTTCGACCCCGCCAGCGCGCCGGTCAAGCGCTTCCTGATGCTCGCCCCGGCCAACTTCGGCTCGCCGCTGGCGCACAAGGGACGCTCCTTCATCGGTCGCGTGCTGAAAGGCTGGAACCGCTTCGTCGGGCAGACCGGCACCCAGGTGCTGAAGGGACTGGAGCTGGGCTCGCCGTACTCCTGGCAACTCGCCGAGCGCGACCTGTTCGGCGCCGAGGCCTGGTACGGCGCCGGCCGCCTGCTCGCCACGGTACTGGTGGGCAATGTCGGCTACAGCGGCGTCGAAGCCATCGCCAACGAAGCCGGCGGCGACGGCACGGTGCGGATCGCCACGGCGAACCTCAACGCCTGCCGCCTGAGCCTCGAACTGGATGTCCGCCAGCGCGCCAGGCCCGGCTGGCGCCTGGAAGAATCGCGCGGCGAGATCGCCTTCGCCATCGTCGACGGCGAGAACCACGCCAGCGTGGCGCTGAAGGACCGCGGGCCGAAGAACCCGCGTACCCTGGAGCTGATCCGCGCCGCACTGGAGGTCGAGGACGCCGATTACCGGAGCAGCGGCGCAAGCTTCCCCTGGCAGCGCCGCATCGATCAGCTCGACCCCGGCATCGAGCGCCGCTCGCCGCGCTACCTGAACCTGGTCAGCCACGTCTGCGACGACCTCGACCAGGAGGTGCGCGACTACTTCATCCAGTTCTTCCGCAAGCTGAACAGCGACCGGCGTTTCGAGCAGCGCTTCTACGAGCAGGTCATCGCCGACGTCCATCCCTACGAGGACAACCCCGCCTACCGCTCGCTGTACCTGTCGATCGAGTCCCTCGACGACCTGCTCGCCGGCTTCGCCGTGGACACCCTGTCGCTCAGCGTGTCGGCCCAGCCGCCGTTCGATCCGCCGCGCCAGCCGGTCGGCTATACCGCGGTGGGCCCCGGCGACAGCGAAGGCCTGGCGATTCCGCTGGCGCAGGTGCCGCGCTTCCTCGCCGCCCACCGCACCCTGCTGCTGCGCATCCGCCTGACGCGCCTGGTGGACAGCGGCGTATTCGTCTTCAGGAACCCCTGAATCGGCGCCCGGCCCCCCGCTGGGCAGCCACCCAGGCCGGGCGCAGGCGATCACGGTTGGCCTTCGGGCCACTCGACCCGCTGCAATGGCGCGCCGCCGCGCCCGAGGCGATGGACGATGCCGCTGCCCCGGCGCAGATCGACCCGCACCAACCGCCCGCCTTCCTCTCCACGGCCGCTGAGAAGCAGGTTGCGGGCATCCAGGCGGAACAGCCGTTCGGGACGCTCGATGGGCAGCTCCAGGGTCCAGAGCAAGCTGCCATCGGTGGAAACCGAGCTGAGCAGCAGCTCGCTACGCTCGGCCAGGCTGCGCCGGTGCAGCACCAGCCAGTTGCCGTCGACTCGCCAGGGACGGCGCGCCAACCTGGAATCGCCGCCCGGCAGCGCCGAGGCATAGCGACGGTACAACGCCTCCTCGCGCGTCTGCTCGTCGCGCCGGCGACGGTACTCGGCATCCGCCGCCGCCTCCAGGTCGGCGACCCGTTCCCGCCAGGCATCGTGCGCGGCAATCCAGCGTCGTCGTTCCTGGCGGTAGGCGTCACGCGTCGCAAGGAACGCACGGGTACTGGGAAAACGCTCCACGCGCTCGTCGAACTCTTCCGGCGGCTGCGGCTCGGACGGCAGCGACGGATGCTGGCGCTGCCGCTCGGACGGTCGATCGAGCAGCCGCTGCGGCTCTTCGGCAGCGGCTGGATCGGGCAGCAGGCCAGCCTGCAGGAAGGCCGCGTCGAGCAGCGGACGCAGTCGGTTCTCTGCCGGCGACCGCCAATCCAGGGTGCCCAGTGACAGGCGCTGGCGTCGCGCCCGTTGGTTCGCTGCCGGCAGCGCCTCGCCACGCTCCAGCGCGCGGGCCTCGTGATCGCTGGCGAGGATCAGCAGGCGTCCGTCGGGCAGGCGCGTCAGGCCCGGCGCCTGCCAAGCGATCCCGGCACTCGCCGGCGGCGGCGGGTCGCCCTGGAAATACCGCGCGGCATCGACTTCCGGAGCTTCGCGCAGAGCCAGGCTGTCGCCGTCGAGGAACCAGACGCGGCCGTCCAGGGCGAGCATCAGCAATCCGCCCCGGCCTTCGTCGTAGCGATAGGCGTCCTTCCCCCAGGGCGCCGACTTCAACGGCAGGCCGCCAGTGCGCCGCTCCAGCTCGTCGAACGCCAGCGCAGGGGCAGCGTCGCGCCGGTCGAGTACGTAGAGTTCGTTGCGCAGGAAGAACAGGTAGCGCGACGACTGGCCCAGCAGTTCGCCGGAGCCCCAGTCGTCGCCGCGCTCGTTGTCGGCATCCAGGCGCGCGCTCCAGCGCAGGCTGCCGTCCTCGAGATCGACCACCTGGGCATAGCTGCGGCTGCTGCCGTGCACCACGCCGTTGTCCACTTCGTTGGCGCGATAGTCGTCGAGGGTGAACGCCAGGTAGGAATGGCCCTGTTCCTCGAAGACCAGTTGCGGTCCGCTGAACCCGGCCTCGTCGTACTGGCCGAGAATGAAATGGATGGCCACCGGCAAACCGACCAGCAGGCCCAGGCCGAGTACCGCCCAGAGGACGGCGAAAAGCGTCGCTCCCTTCTTCATGCAACTCCCATGCGTCCCGCGATCCTGGGACCGTCCCTCAACTGGCGACGGCATGAACGGCGCATTCTAGGGAGCCGCCGGCCTCGCTTCAAAGGCGGCAAGCGGCCATCAGTGGTCCATGCTCATGGGCTTTTCGCCCCCAGCAGGACGCCGAAACCGACCAGCAGGGCGCCGAAAAACTGGTCGATGCGCCGGCGGAAACGCAGGAGTCGGCCGCGCACCGCCGGGCTCGAGAGAAAGCAGGCGACCAGGCCGAACCAGGCCACGTGGGCGAGCGCGATGAAGGCCCCGTAGCCCAGTTGCGCCGGCAACGCGGTATGCGGATCGATCACCTGCATGAACAGGCTGACCACGAACAGGCAGGTCTTCGGATTGAGCGCATTGGTCAGGAAGCCGCTGCGCAACATCGCCCAGGACGAAACCCCGGCGCCGCCCGCCGCCTCCTCCGCCACCGTGTCCTCTCGCGCCAGCAGCATGCGCAGGCCGAGGAACACCAGGTAGGCGGCGCCCGCCAGCTTCAGCGCGGTGAACAGCGCCAGCGACTCGCGCACCAGCACGCCGACGCCGAGGATGCTGTAGCCGACATGTACCGTCACCCCCGCGCCGATGCCCAGCGCGGTGAGCAGGCCGGCGCGGCGGGAATACAGCAGGCTGTTGCGCGAGACCATGGCGAAATCGGCGCCGGGGCTGATCACCGCAAGCACGGTGATGGTCAGGAAAGCTAGCAACTCTGTCATGCCTGGAAGGCTCCAAGGTAGAATGGATGGCACAATCTACCGGTCTCCAGCGCCGAGCGAGAACGATGAATACTGACAATCATGGTGAGGAAAACTCACCATTCAGGCGCCGCCGCCTGCCCTCGCTGA
Organism: Pseudomonas sp. HMSC063H08; assembly: GCF_001813645.1. Taxonomy (NCBI): domain Bacteria; kingdom Pseudomonadati; phylum Pseudomonadota; class Gammaproteobacteria; order Pseudomonadales; family Pseudomonadaceae; genus Pseudomonas; species Pseudomonas sp. HMSC063H08. The sequence goes on along the minus strand of NZ_KV813369.1, from coordinate 60,612 downwards.
ACGCCCTGCGCTGCTTCGAGGCCGCCGCCCGCCTGGAGAACTTTTCCCGTGCCGCCGAGGCCCTGTGCCTGACCCACGGCGCCATCAGCCGCGCCGTGCGGACCCTGGAGGAGGAACTCGGTTGTGCGCTCTTCGAACGCCGCGGCCAGCGGGTTTTCCTCAGCGAGGCCGGCAGGCGCCTGCTCGCCGGCACCGGCCCGGCTCTCGACCTGATCGAGCGCACCGGCGAGGCCCTGCGCGCGGAGGCCGGACCCACCGCGCTGGTGCTGTCCTGCGAACCGACCTTGCTGATGCGCTGGCTGATCCCGCGGATCGCCGGATTCATGCAGGAACAGCCACGACTGTCGATCCAGCTGGTCGCCGGCGGCGGGCCGTTCGCCTTCGGCCGCGGCATCGACCTGGCGATCCGCCGCAACGACTTCCCCTGGCCGCCCGGCAGCCATGCCCACTGGCTGTTCGACGAGCAGGTCGGGCCGGTCTGCCGGGCGAGCGACGTCGAACGGCATTTCCACCTCGATGCAGGCCCGCCCGGGCTTCGCGCCGTCGCACCGCGCCTGCACACGGCGACCCGCCCGCAAGCCTGGAACACCTGGACCCGTCTCGCCGGACAGGCGCCGGCGACGACCGAAGGGCAGCGCTTCGAGCACTTCTACCTGAGCCTGCAGGCGGCCGGCGCCGGACTCGGCGTAGCCATCGGCCCCTGGCAACTGGTGCGCGACGATCTGTCCGCCGGCCTGCTGGCGGCGCCGCTGGGATTCCTCGCCGACGGCAGCAGCTATCACCTGCTGACCCCGCGACCGTTGCAGGCCGGAGAGCCCGCCACCCTGCTGCTGGAATGGCTGCGCCGCAGCGCGGCGGCCTGATGCGGCCCGCTCAGGGCCAGGCGCGCAGCGCCCGTTCGACCACCGCCAGCAGGCGCTCGCAAGGCACCCGGTCCTTGGCCTGCACGCTGAGGCCGAACAGCACGGTGGCATAGAAGGTCGCCAACTCCTCCACGTCGGTGTCCGCCGCCAGGTCGCCGTCAGCGATGCCGCGCCGCATGCGCTCACGGAACAGGCGGATCGACTCGCCGCGCTCGGCGCTCAACGCGTCCCGCACCGCCTCGCTTTCCGGGGTTCCGGTCAGCGCCGCGAGCACCACCAGGCAACCGCGCGGGAACTCGTCGGAACAGAAGCGCGCGACGGTCTCGCGGAGCAGCTCGGCCACGCCCTCGCGGGCGCTCGGCGCGCCATCGAGGACATCCCGGCGATAGCGGCCGTGCTGGCCGAGATAGTGGGCCAGGGCTTCGCGGAACAGCCCTTCCTTGCTGCCGAAGGCGGCGTACAGGCTGGGCGGCCTGATTTCCATCGCCTCGGTCAGGGCCGCCAGCGAAGCGCCTTCGTAGCCACGCACCCAGAACACGTCCATGGCTCGCTGCAGGGCGGTGTCCCTGTCGAATGCCCGTGGCCTGCCTCGCGCTGCCATCCTGACCTCCATTATTTGTATCGATCACTATAAATTTACTTGACGAGCGTTGCCGTCGCCATATTATTTAGCGACCGATACAGATATTCAAGCCATCTCCCTGCCGCCTTCGAAAGGAAAAGACCATGTCCAACCTGCTCCTCTCCCCGCTCGCCGTAGGCAACCTGACCTTGCGCAACCGCATCGTCATGGCGCCGATGACCCGCTCCCGGGCGCAACAGCCGGGCGACGTGCCGACCGCCCTGAACGCTCTCTACTATGCGCAGCGCGCCGGCGCCGGGCTGATCGTCAGCGAGGGCACGCAGATTTCCCGCCTCGGCCAGGGCTACGCCTACACCCCCGGTATCTACAGCGAGACGCAACTGGCCGGCTGGCGCCAGGTCACCGAGGCGGTGCACGCCGCCGGCGGACTGATCGCCGCGCAGCTCTGGCATGTCGGGCGCATGTCGCATCGCTCGCTGCAGGCCGGCGGCGAGGCGCCGATCGCGCCCTCGCCGATCCAGGCCAAGGCCCAGGTGTTCATCGCCGATGGCCAGGGCGGTGGATCCATGGCGCCGGCCGACGCGCCGCGGGAAATGACCCTGGAAGACATCCGCCGGGTCCGCGACGAATTCGTCCGCGCCGCACGCAACGCGCTCGACGCCGGCTTCGACCTGGTCGAGCTGCATGGCGCCAATGGCTACCTGATCGACCAGTTCCTCGCCAGCGCCAGCAACCGGCGCAGCGATGCCTACGGCGGTAGCCTGGAGAACCGCGCGCGGTTCCTGCTGGAGATCGTCGACGCGCTGGTCGCCGCGGTCGATGCCGAGCGCGTCGGCCTGCGCCTGTCGCCCTGGGGCACGATCAACGACATGCACGACGACGAGCCGGAAGCGATGACCCTTTACCTCGCCGAAGCCCTGCAGCGACGCGGCATCGCCTACCTGCACCTGGCCGAGTGGGAATGGAGCGGCGGCCCGGCCTACCCGCAAGGCTTCCGCGAGCGCCTGCGCGAACGCTTCCGCGCGCCGCTGATCGTCTGCGGCAATTACGACGCCGAGCGCGCCGAAGCGATACTCCAGGCCGGACTGGCCGACGCGGTGGCGATCGGCCGGCCGTTCATCGCCAACCCCGACCTGGTCGAGCGGATTCGTCTCGGCGCGCCGCTGGCCGAGGCCAACCAGGCGCGGTTCTACGGTGGCGACGCCGCCGGCTACACCGATTACCCGACCCTCGGCCAGTCCGCTACGGCCTGATTCCCTTCCCTCCCATGCATCGTTCCCGGGCGCGGCCACGGCTGCGCTCGCGGAGGAGTCTTGCCGTGCTATTGCCCATCCTCCTGCTGGCCGCCGCCGGCTTCACCATCCTGACCACCGAGTTCGTCATCGTCGGCCTGCTCCCGGCGCTTGCCGCAGACCTCCAGGTCAGCGTCGCCCAGGCCGGCCTGCTGGTCAGCCTGTTCGCCTTCAGCGTCGCCGCCTTCGGTCCGTTCCTCACCGCCGCGCTGGCGGGCGTCGAACGCAAGCGGCTGTTCGTCGCCTGCCTGCTGCTGTTCGCCGCGGCCAATGCTCTGGCCGCCGTGGCCGGCGATATCTGGACGATGGCCGTGGCGCGCTTCGTCCCGGCCCTGGCGCTCCCGGTGTTCTGGGCCATGGCCAGCGAAACCGCCGCGCACCTGGCCGGCCCCTCGCGCGAAGGGCGCGCCGTGGCGCTGGTGTTCTTCGGCATCGTCGCCGCCACCGTGCTCGGCATTCCCATCGGCACGCTGATCGCCGACGCCTGGGGTTGGCGCCTGGCATTCGCCGCACTCGCCGCGCTGGCCCTGGCCAAGGCGCTGCTGCTGGCCGCCTGGCTGCCGCGCATTCCCGGACGGCCGGGCGTCTCGCTGCGCAGCCAGGCGAGCGTGTTGCGCCAACCGCTGGTGCTCGGCCACCTGTTGCTGTCGCTGCTGGTCTTCACCGGCATGTTCACCCCCTACACCTACCTGGCCGACATCCTCCAGCGCCTGGCCGGCTTCAGCGGCTCGCTGGTCGGCTGGACGCTGATGGGCTTCGGCGCGGTAGGCCTGCTCGGCAACTGGCTCGGCGGGCGCCTGGTGGATCGCAGCCCACTGGGCGCAACCCTGCTGTTCGTCCTGCTGATGGCGCTGGGCATGCTCGCCCTGGTGCCGACCCTCGGCAACGCCTGGCTGCTCGCCGCCACCCTGGCGACCTGGGGCGTGGCCCAGGCAGCACTGTTCATCGTCGGCCAGGTGCGGGTGATGAAGTCCGCGCCGCGGGCCCCGGCGTTCGCCGCCTCGCTGAACATCTCCGCCTGCAACGCCGGGATCGGCATCGGCGCCCTCGCCGGCAGCCGGGTGATCGACGGCAGCGGCCTGGCGCCGCTCGGCGAGGTCGGCGCGCTGGTCTGCCTGGCGGCGATGGCCGTGGCCCTGCTGCTGATGCTGGCGCCACGCCAAGCTGCCACCGAGCCGTCCCTCGGCGGCCACATCCCTCACTGACCCCACCAAGGAAGCACAACCATGATCCTCGATAGACTCTGCCGCGGCCTCCTGGCCGGCATCGCCCTGACCTTCTCCCTCGGCGGCTTCGCCGCCGAGGAATTCCCCGTCCCGAATGGCTTCGAAAGCGCCTACCGGGAAGTCGACGGCGTGAAGCTGCACTACGTGAAAGGCGGCCAGGGGCCGCTGGTGATGCTGGTGCACGGCTTCGGCCAGACCTGGTACGAATGGCACCAATTGATGCCGGAACTGGCCAAGCGCTTCACCGTGATCGCGCCGGACCTGCCCGGCCTCGGCCAGTCCGAGCCGCCGAAGACCGGCTATAGCGGCGAACAGGTCGCCGTCTACCTGCACAAGCTGGCCCGGCAATTCAGCCCGGATCGCCCGTTCGACCTGGTGGCCCATGACATCGGTATCTGGAACACCTACCCGATGGTGGTGAAGAACCAGGCCGACATCGCCCGCCTGGTGTACATGGAAGCGCCGATCCCGGACGCGCGGATCTACCGCTTCCCGGCCTTCACCGCCCAGGGCGAGTCGCTGGTCTGGCACTTCAGTTTCTTCGCCGCCGACGACCGCCTGGCGGAAACCCTGATCGCCGGCAAGGAACGCTTCTTCCTCGAGCACTTCATCAAGTCCCATGCCAGCAACACCGAGGTGTTCAGCGAGCGCCTGCTGGACCTGTACGCCAGGTCGTACGCCAAGCCGCACAGCCTGAACGCCTCGTTCGAGTACTACCGCGCGTTGAACGAGAGCGTGCGGCAGAACGCCGAACTGGCGAAGACCCGCCTGCAGATGCCGACCATGACCCTCGCCGGCGGCGGCCACGGCGGCATGGGCACGTTCCAGCTGGAGCAGATGAAAGCCTATGCGGAGGACGTCGAAGGCCATGTCCTGCCCGGCTGCGGCCACTGGCTGCCGGAAGAGTGCGCAGCGCCGATGAATCGCCTGGTGATCGACTTCCTCAGCCGCGGTCGCTGAGTCGTCCCGGTCCGGGCGATCAGAACTGCTCGCCCGGGCAGAACAGGCAGCGCAGCAGCAGGGTCATGAGCACGACAGCGCCGGAAACCAGCAGGTAAGGCAACGGGGAGAACAGGTCGTCCTGGTCCTTGCCATCGTGCTCACTACTCATGCTCTCACCTCGAGAATCGTCATGGCGGAAAAGACGCAGGATATGCACTTGCCGTCCTTGAAAGTGCACGGCGAAGTGTTCGAAGACTATAGAAACGAAGCGATCGAGTTCAATTACATCTGTGTCAGCTTGCTGTCGGCAAAACGTCAGCGGAAAGACAACGGAATATATTTCCCGATAATGCTTGGGGGTCAGCCGCGCCCCGCCCCAGGCTCTGCCGGCGTGGCGCGAGCACTGAGGCGAAGGAAAAACCAACTTACAATGATCCCGACCCGGAATTATTCCGCCAAGTGGGCTCCGTTTCGGGAAAAAGCGACTCGCAGCACTGTTTCGGTGCAATAACGTCACATGTGAAAGTTTCGATTAAGTTTTCCGTTATCGATTATCCATAAATACGCTTGATCGCTCTCCGGACGTTTCATAGATTGCACGCCTTCACTCTCTGCGAGGCATTCCCGTGACGCATCCAGCGACCGTCTACAGCCTGTCCACCCGCCTGCTGCACTGGAGCATGGCGTTCTGTTTCATCGGCGCGATCGTGCTGGCCTATTTCGTCATCTGGGTGCTCGGCCACGACCACCCGCAGCGCCTGCCGGTACTCAACCTGCACTGGGTGCTGGGCCTGCTGGTCGGCCTGCTGCTGATCCCACGGATCGTCTCGCGGCTGCGCGGGCCGCGCCTGCCAGCGGTCCCCGGGACGCCGCTGGAGCACCGCCTGGCGCACTACGCGCACCTGTCGCTGTATGCCTTGATGCTGGTGATGCCGCTCACCGGCTACGTCGGCACCCGCCTGCCCACCGACTTCGGCCTGTTCGTGGTACCCAGCTTCAAGGACACCGCGCTGTTCGCCTGGATTTCGCAAACCTGGAACCTGAGCTGGGAGGCGTTCGAGAAGCCCTTCGACGCCGTTCACCGCGTGGTCGGCCTGTGGCTGAGCACCTCGGTGGTGCTGCTCCATGCGCTCGCCGCCGGCTACCACCAGTGGGTCCGCCGCGACGGCACCCTGGAGCGCATGCTCGGCCGTCGCCAGCGCCGCTGAGCGGGGCCCTTTGTCGGCTCTCGCGGCGGCTCGGCGACGATCTGCTATAGAGGTAGGGACACGCAGGGAAAACCTCGCCGCCCCGAGGCTCCTCCGTGGCAACCACAGGCGTCGCGCAGGTAGCCGGGTCGGCCTCCGACAGAGAGGAGCATGCCATGGCCAGCCTGCACTGCCAGCACCGCAGCTACACCATCACCGCCGACGTCGTCGAGCATCCGGGCATTCCCACGCCCTGGGCCGGCGGCTGCCACATCACCGATCCCGAAGGCCACACCAGCAAGCGCATCGCCCTGCCCGTGCGCTTCGCCTTCCTCGCCGACCTGGAAAACGCCCAGCGCGCCTCCATCGCCCACGGCAAATGGCTGGTGGACCAGCGCCTGGACCGCGGCAAGGCGCTGTTCTGAAGCGCACAACGAAAACGGCCCTCGCAAGGAGGGCCGTCGTTCATCGCGGCGCGGCTCAGGCGCTGCCGGCTTCAGCGGTTTCGCTGCGCCGTCGCGGCGGCGCGCCATGGCTGTCGTCGCCGGCCAGCGGCACTTCGTTGCCCTGGGCGTCGTACAGCTTGCCGTCGAGGAAATAGTCGCCTTCGTGCAGGGCGGCGATGTCCTGGTAGCGCAGGGTCCGCTCGCTGGCGGCGACGAACACCGACTGCTGGTCGGAGTTGCCGGCAGTGAAGTGGTTGAACGCCAGGTTGAGCAGGATCGCCATGATCGCCGAGGAACTGATGCCGGAATGGAAGATGGTGGCGAACCAACTGGGGAAGTGATCGTAGAAGGTCGGCGCGGCGATCGGGATCATACCGAAGCCGATCGAAGTGGCGACGATGATCAGGTTCATGTTGTTGCGGTAGTCCACCTTCGACAGGGTGCGGATGCCGCTGGCGGCGACCGTGCCGAACAACACGATGCCGGCGCCGCCGAGCACGGCGGTGGGCACCGCGGCGATCACCCGGCCCATCACCGGCAGCAGGCCGAGGATCACCAGGAACAACCCGCCGGTGGCGACCACGTAGCGGCTCTTGATCCCGGTCACCGCCACCAGGCCGACGTTCTGGGCGAAGGCGCTCTGGGTGAAGGAGCCGAAGATCGGCGCCAGCATGCTGGAGAACATGTCCGCGCGCAGGCCGTTGCCCAGGCGCCGTGAGTCGACCTTGGTGTCGATGATCTCGCCTACCGCGAGGATGTCCGCCGAGGTTTCCACCAGGGTCACCATGATCACGATGCACATCGAGATGATCGCGGCGACCTGGAAGGTCGGCATGCCGAAGTGGAACGGCGTGGGAAACGCCACCAGCGGGCCTTCGGTGACCTTGGAGAAGTCGGCCATGCCGAGGAACACCGCGATGACGGTGCCGATGACCATCGCCAGGAGGATCGACAGGCGCGAGATCGAGGCGCTGCCGAGCTTGCTCAGCAGCAGCACGATGACCAGGGTGATTGCCGCCAGGCCGATGTTGGCCATGCTGCCGAAGTCCGGCGCGTGGCTGTTGCCGCCCATCGCCCAGCGCGCGGCGACCGGCATCAGGGTCAGGCCGATGGTGGTGATGACGATGCCGGTCACCAGCGGCGGGAAGAATTTGGTGATGCGCGAAAAGATCGGCGTGATCAGCAACCCGATCAGCGAGGCCGCCATCACCGCGCCGAGCACTGCGGGAATGCCGCCGCTGCCACCGCTGCCGATGATCGCCACCATGGTCGCCACGCCAGCGAAGGACACCCCCTGGACCAGCGGCAACTGACAGCCGAAGAACGGCACGCCGAGGGTTTGCAGCAGGGTCGCCAGGCCGCCGGCGAACAGCGAAGCGGCGATCAGCAGGCCGATGTCGCCGGGCGCGAGGCCGGCGGCCTGGCCGAGGATCAGGGGGACCGCGACGATACCGCCATACATGGTCAGCACATGTTGCAGGCCGTAGGCCATGTTGGCGCCGACACCGAGGTTCTCGTCTTCAGGCCGTGGAACGGATGGAGTTCCGGAGGACGTCGTTTTCATGGTGCGCTGTTCTCGCTTTTATTGTTGTGCGCACACTGTAGACAATTCGATCCGAAAATATCCAGAAGAATGTATACAAAAATTCCAACAAATCTGTGACAGCGCTGCCGCCGGTCACCTCCGCTCGCGCGCTTCCCGCGCGCCAGACGGTTTCCTTCCTGCTGCACCATCCTCCCAGCCCCGACCAACGGCCATGGGCCCGCGCCGAAGGGCATTAACGATAGAAAGCCGCCCTCCATCCCGCCAGCGAGCTATCAGCAATTCTTCCGCGAAAAGTTGATGAAATTCACATTTCAGGAATTACGCCAGGACAGCCCGGAAAGCGCTCCTAGTCTGGCAGTCAGGCCGTGCCCGAGGCGACATTTCGGGCAATAGCGCCATGCCATCAACGGCTTATCGATCATCGCCTCACAAGGAACGGAGTCTCATGAGCAACAAGAACAATCTCAGATACGCACTCGGCGCCCTCGCCCTCTCGGTTTCCGCCGCATCCCTGGCGGCGCCTTCGGAAGCGCAACAGTTCACCGAGTTCTGGACCCCCGGCAAACCCAACCCGTCGATCTGCAAATCGCCGTTGCTGGTCAGCACCCCGCTTGGCCTGCCGCGCTGCCTGCAAGCCAGCAACGTGGTCAAGCGCCTGCAGAAGCTGGAAGACATCGCCAGCCTCAACGACGGCAACCGCGCCGCCGCCACGCCGGGCTACCAGGCCTCCGTCGACTACGTGAAGCAGACCCTGCAGAAAGCCGGCTACAAGGTCAGCGTGCAGCCCTTCCCGTTCACCGCCTACTACCCGAAAGGCCCGGGTAGCCTGAGCGCCACCGTGCCGCAGCCGGTCACCTACGAATGGGAGAAGGATTTCACCTACCTGTCGCAGACCGAGGCAGGCGACGTCACCGCCAAGGTGGTCCCGGTGGACCTGTCCCTCGGCGCCGGCAACACCTCCACCAGCGGTTGCGAAGCGGAAGACTTCGCCAACTTCCCGGCCGGCTCGATCGCGCTGATCCAGCGCGGCACCTGCAACTTCGAGCAGAAGGCCGAGAACGCCGCGGCCGCCGGCGCCGCCGGGGTGATCATCTTCAACCAGGGCAACACCGACGACCGCAAGGGCCTGGAGAACGTCACCGTGGGCGAGTCGTACGAGGGCGGCATCCCGGTGATCTTCGCCACCTACGACAACGGCGTGGCCTGGTCGCAGACCCCGGACCTGCAGCTGCACCTGGTGGTCGACGTGGTACGCAAGAAGACCGAGACCTACAACGTGGTCGCCGAGACCCGTCGCGGCAACCCGAACAACGTGGTGATGGTCGGCGCGCACCTCGACTCGGTGTTCGAAGGTCCCGGCATCAACGACAACGGTTCGGGCAGCGCCGCCCAACTGGAGATGGCCGTGCTGCTGGCCAAGGCGCTGCCGGTCAACAAGGTGCGCTTCGCCTGGTGGGGCGCCGAGGAAGCCGGCCTGGTGGGCTCGACCCACTACGTGCAGAACCTCGCCCCGGAAGAGAAGAAGAAGATCAAGGCCTACCTGAACTTCGACATGATCGGCTCGCCGAACTTCGGCAACTTCATCTATGACGGCGACGGTTCCGACTTCGGCCTCCAGGGTCCGCCCGGCTCGGCCGCCATCGAGCGCCTGTTCGAAGCCTACTTCCGCCTGCGCGGCCAGCAATCGGAAGGCACCGAGATCGACTTCCGCTCCGACTACGCCGAGTTCTTCAACAGCGGCATCGCTTTCGGCGGCCTGTTCACCGGCGCCGAGGGCCTGAAGACCGAAGAGCAGGCGCAGAAGTACGGCGGCACCGCCGGCAAGGCCTACGACGAGTGCTACCACAGCAAGTGCGACGGCATCGCCAACATCAACCAGGACGCCCTGGAGATCCACAGCGACGCCATGGCCTTCGTGACCAGCTGGCTGTCGCTGTCGACCAAGGTGGTCGACGACGAGATCGCCGCCGCCGGGCAGAAAGCACAATCGCGGTCGCTGCAGATGCAGAAGAGCGCCAGCCAGATCGAACGCTGGGGTCACGACTTCATCAAGTAACCGCGACTACCCTGCGCCGGGCCGCCGGCGCAGGTTCCCCATCCAGGCCCGGCTCATCCACCGGGCCTTTTTTCATTGGCGCGCGATCACTCCACCGCTTCCAGCAGGGTCGCCACGCCCTGGCCGCCGGCGATGCACTGGGTGGCGATAGCATAGCGCCCGCCGGTGCGCCGCAGCAACGCGGCGGCCTTGCCGGTGATCCGCGCGCCGGTGGCGCCCAGCGGATGACCGATGGCCAGGGCGCCGCCATCCAGGTTGATCCTGTCCATGTCCAGCCCCAGTTCGCGGATGCAGGCGATGGATTGGCTGGCGAAGGCCTCGTTGATCTCCACCAGGTCGATGTCGGCGATGCCCAGCCCGGCCCGTTGCAGGACCTTGCGCGTCGCCTGCACCGGACCCATGCCCATGATCTCCGGCGCACAACCGGCCACCGCCACCGCCTTGATCCGCGCCAGGATCGCCAGCCCGTGGCGGCGCGCGAATTCCTCGCTACAGACCAGCAGCGCGGCGCTGCCATCGGTGAGCGGCGACGAGGTGGCGGCGGTGACGCTGCCGCCGAACGCCGGCTTCAGTTGGGCCAGGCTCTCCAGGTTGGTACCCGGGCGGATGCAGCCATCCTCGGCGACCCGGCCGGCGGGGGTGTCGATGGCGACGATCTCCTCGCGCAGCAAGCCGGCCTCGCGCGCGGCGACTGCCTTGGCGTGGGAGCGTACGGCCATCTCTTCCTGCTCGACGCGGCTGACGGCGTAGCGCTCGGCGACATTCTCGGCGGTCTGCCCCATGCTCATGTATACCGCCGGATAGTCCTGCAGCAACGCGGGATTGGGCGACAGGTTGAAGCCGCCCATCGGCACCCGGGTCATCGACTCCACCCCGGCGGCGATGAAGGCCTCCCCGGCGCCCAGCAGGACTTGCCCGGCGGCGTAGTGGACAGCGCTCATGGACGAACCGCAGAAACGGTTGAGGGTCGCGCCGCCGAGGCTCTGCGGGAAGCCGGCGCGGAAACTGGCGATGCGCGCGATGTTCATGCCCTGTTCCGCCTCCGGATAGGCGCAGCCCATGACCACGTCCTCCAGCAGAACAGGGTCGAGATCGAGTTTCTCCACCAGGCCCTTGAGCACCGCGGCGGCCAGGTCATCCGGGCGGATATCGACCAGCGCGCCTTTCCTGGCGAAGTGGAACGGCGAACGGGCGTAACCGGCGATAACGACTGAAATCGGCGACATGAGGATATCTCCGTGAGATGGATTGGCTGGATCGCAGGAAGATATTACGCGCATAATATTTATTGAATGACAGTCGAAATACAATTTGACCGAAAAAGCCGCAGGGCTCGCCGAAACGCCCTCAGACTTCGTTCAATTCGCTGATATGCCGATACTCGGCCCCCAGCTCCCGGGCCAGGCGCTCGGCCTTGCCCAGGCGCAGCGGGCCGCTTTCGAGGTCGATCAGCAGACTCGGGCAGGCAGCCTCCGGCAGCGCCGGCCAGTCGCGCAGGCGGCCGTCGGTAAGCACCAGCAGACGCTGATGCTCGGCGGGTTTCTGCCGCTGTCGGCGCGCCAGCCAGCCAGCGGCCTGGTGCAGGGCGTCGAGCAGCGGCGTACCGCCGCCGGCGCCCAGCTGGCGTAGCCAGTCCTGCAACTCCCGCGAAGCCTTCTGCCCCTGCCAGAGCCATTGCGCCTGCTGCCCGGTGGCGTGCAGCACGGCCAGGCGGACGCGCTGCCGATAGGCCTCCTCGAACAGCGTCGCCAACAACCCCTTGGCCTGGGCCAGGGCGCCGTACCGGCGGGTGCTGGCGGAGGCATCGACGATCACCAGCCAGAGTTCGCCCGGGCGCCGGCTGCGCGGCTGGCGAAGCAGGTCGCGGCGCTGTCGGGGACGTCCGCGCAGCAGGGTCGGCAACCATTGGATGGCGCCCTCCGCACCCTGGCTCAGGGCGCCGCCAAGACCGCCGCGCAGGGCTCCGGGTCTGCTCCTGGCATCCGCACCCATGACCGAGCGCGGGCGGATGCTCAGGGCTTTTTTGGCCAGCGCGGCAGCTCGCGGGCGGTCCCCATGGCCACCGGCCGAGCCGGCAATTCGCCCCACTGCCCTTCGCCGTCGCCGGCGCGCTCCGGGAGCGCGGCAGGGGCCGCGGGCGGTGGCGGTGGATTGGCCGCCGATGGCGGCGGGCTCGACTGGCGACGGCGATGCAGCAGGGCGAAATGTTCCACCGCATCGATGTCCTCCGCCTCGATCCGCTCGCCGCCGCGCCAGGCCGCATGGGCGCGCGCCGCGCGCAGCCAGACCAGGTCGGCGCGCAGGCCATCGACAGCCGCCTCGAAGCAGCGTCGGGCGATGCTATCCAGCGCCGCATCGTCCAGGGGAATCCGCGCCAGTTGCCGGCGTGCCTCGGCGCAACGGCGGCGCAGGGTGTCCTGCTGGCCTTCCCAACGTTCGACGAAGGCCTGCGGGTCGGCATCGAAGGCCAGCCGGCGACGGATGATCTCTGCCCGCTCGGCCGGCGGCGGCTGGGTGTCGAGGCGCACGTTGAGGCCGAAACGGTCGAGCAGTTGCGGGCGCAGTTCGCCCTCTTCCGGGTTCATCGTGCCGATCAGCACGAAACGCGCCGGATGCCGGTGGGAAATGCCATCGCGCTCGACCAGGTTGACGCCGCTGGCGGCGACGTCGAGCAACAAATCCACCAGGTGGTCCGGCAGCAGGTTCACTTCGTCGACGTAGAGCACGCCGCCGTCGGCCTTGGCCAGCACGCCCGGGGAAAACCGCGCGCGACCTTCGCCGAGGGCGGCGTCCAGGTCGAGGCTGCCGACGATGCGCTCCTCGCTGGCGCCCAGCGGCAGGGTAACGAACTCGCCCGCCGGCAGCAGTTCGGCGACGCCCCGCGCCAGGGTCGACTTGGCCATTCCGCGCGGCCCCTCGATCAGTACCCCGCCGATCGCCGGATCGACCGCGGCCAGGCACAGCGCCAGCTTCAGTTCGTCGGCGGCGACCACGGCGGACAGGGGGTAATGCACGGTAGCGCTCATGGGGATTCCTGCGGCGGACGGACGGAAATACGGACCGCCAAGTCTATCAGGCCGGCGGCGCCGGTATCGAACCGTGAAACAGTCGTTGAACCGGCCGCCTCGCTTGCAGTAAGCTCGGGACTCGTTCACGGGAGAAACCCATGCCGCACACCCGCCATCCGCACCTGCACTCCAGCGCCTCGCGCCCTGGCCTGTCGTTGCGCGCGCGTGCGCCGCAGGCACCCCGTGCCGCGTATTTCTTCGGGTATTGGTTTAGCCACTCCGGCGCCTGATACCCCAACGGCGCCCACGGTATACGGGACGCCTACCCTGCACACGCAAACCCCCGGTCGGCTCCCCGACCGGGGGTTTTGTCTTTCCAGCCCGATTTTCCGGCCCACAAGGCCACAACCACAGACCAACGCACAGGACATCGATCATGACCGCATACCGCTACCGCACTGGCTACCCGCTCAACACCTGGCGATTTAGCGACGGCCGCCAGCCGCTCGCCAACCCACGACATTGCCGAACACCTCGATAGGGCACGACGCGCGCGGGATGCCCGCCGCCAGCCCAGGAAGCCAGACCATGAACTCATCCGTATCCGCACTGACCGCCCTTTCGCCGAACGCCCAGGCCGTCGCCCTGCCCAGCGCCACCGCCCGTACCGCCCTGGAACGCCTGCCCAGCCCGCTCGAACTCAAGGCTCGCCAGCCGTTGCCGCTGGAGCTGGCCAGCCAGGTCGCCGCCAGCCGCGACGCCATCCGCGCCATCCTCGACGGCGACGACCCACGCCTGCTGGTGGTAGTCGGTCCCTGTTCGATCCACGATCCCCGCTCCGCCCTCGAATACGCCGAACGCCTCGCCGCGCTGAGCGACGAACTCGACGGCCAGTTGCTCCTGGTGATGCGCGCCTACGTGGAAAAGCCACGCACCACGGTGGGCTGGAAGGGCCTCGCCTACGACCCGCACCTGGATGGCAGCGACGACATGGCCGCCGGCCTGGCGCTATCCCGGCAACTGATGCTGGACATGCTGCGCCTCGGCCTGCCGCTGGCCACCGAACTCCTGCAACCGCTGGCCGCCGGCTACTTCGACGACCTGCTGAGCTGGGCGGCGATCGGCGCGCGCACCAGCGAATCGCAGATCCACCGCGAGCTGGTCAGCGGCCTCGGCCTGCCGGTGGGCTTCAAGAACGGCACCGACGGCGGCGTCGGCATCGCCTGCGACGCGATCCGTTCGGCGGCCCACGGCCACCGCCATTTCGGCCTCGACCCGCACGGTCACCCGGCGCTGATCGAGACCCGCGGCAATCCGGACACCCATGTGGTGCTGCGCGGCGGCCGCCACGGTTCGAACTACGGTCCCGAGCAGGTGCAGGCCGTACGCCAGGCCCTGGAAAGCCAGGGCATCGCCACGCGGATGATGGTCGATTGCAGTCACGCCAACAGCGGCAAGAACCCGCTGAACCAGCCCGGCGTCCTCGCCAGCGTGCTGGACCAGCGCCTGGTCGGCGCCAGCGACCTGGTCGGGGTAATGCTGGAAAGCCACCTGTTCGACGGTTGCCAGGCGCTCGGCGGCGAACTGCGCTACGGCGTCTCGATCACCGACGGCTGCCTCGGCTGGGAAGGCACCGAGCGGATTCTCCGCGACGCCGCCCGGCGGCTCGCCGAGGGGCGCTGAAAGCGGCGCGAGCGGCCATGCCGCTCCGCTATTCCTCTTCGACGTCCAGCAGCAGGTTCTCCAGGGTCTCGCGATAGGCCCCCGGCTCCTGCCAGAGCCCGCGCCGCTGCGCCTCCACCAGGCGCTCGGCCATGTCGCGCAAGGCTTGCGGATTGTGCTGGCGGACGAACTCGCGGGTCTCCGCGTCGAGCAGGTAGGCGTCGGCCAGCAGCGCGTACTGGTGGTCGTCGATCAGCTCGCTGGTGGCATCGAAGGCGCACAGGTAGTCCACCGTCGCCGCCAGTTCGAAGGCACCCTTGTAGCCGTGGCGCTTCATCCCGGCGATCCACTTCGGATTCACCGCCCGCGCCCGCACCACCCGGTTGAGTTCTTCCTTGAGCGTGCGGATGCGCGGGTTGTCCGGCTGGCTGTGGTCGCCGTGGTAACTGGCCACCGGCGCGCCGCGCAGGGTTTCCACCGCCGCCAGCATGCCGCCCTGGAACTGGTAGTAGTCGTTGGAATCGAGCAGGTCGTGCTCGCGGTTGTCCTGGTTGTGCAGCACCGCCTGCAGGCGTTCCAGGCGCTGGGCGAAGCGTTCCCGCGCCGGCGTGCCGTCGTCGGCGGCACCGTAGGCGTAGCCGCCCCAGTTCAGGTAGACCTCGGCAAGGTCGGCGCGGGTCTCCCACAGCCGCTCTTCGATTGCGCCCTGCACGCCGGCGCCGTAGGCACCCGGCTTGGCGCCGAAGATCCGCCAGCCGGCCTGCCGGCGCGCCTCCGCCGGCGCCGTACCCTGCGCCTCGAGGCGCTGGCGTTCCAGGCGTACGCGAGCGGCCAGCGGGTTCAGCTCCTCCGCCTCGTCCAGCTCGGCGACCGCCTGCACCGCCGCATCGAACAGGCGGATCAGGTTGGCGAAGGCGTCGCGGAAGAACCCGGAGACCCGCAGCGTCACGTCGACCCGCGGGCGGTCCAGCAGGGAGACCGGGAGGATCTCGAAATCGGCGACGCGCTGGCTGCCGGCCTGCCAGACCGGTCGCACGCCGAGCAGGGCCAGGGCCTGGGCGATGTCGTCGCCGCCGGTGCGCATGGTCGCCGTGCCCCACACCGAGAGGCCGAGCTGGCGCAGGTGATCGCCATGTTCCTGCAGGTGACGCTCGAGCAGCAGATTGGCCGACTGGAAGCCGATGCGCCAGGCGGTCGGGGTCGGCAGGTTGCGCACGTCCACCGAGAAGAAGTTGCGTCCGGTGGGCAGCACATCGAGTCGCCCGCGACTCGGCGCGCCGCTCGGACCGGCCGGTACGAAGCGCCCTTCGAGGGCTGCCAGCAGTCCGTCGATCTCGGCCGCGCCACAGGCGTCCAGGGTCGGTGCCACCTGTTCGCACAAGCCGCGCAACACCTCGCCGCTGGCACGCCAGGCGGCAGGCGGCGATTCGCCGCCCAGGCAGCGTTCTATCCAGTGCAACGCCAGCAATTCCAGGCGTTCGCGGGTATCCCCGAGGGTACGCCAGGGCTCCCCGCCCCGCTCTTCCAGGCAGGCCGGCCGCGCGCCCTGCCAGGCCTCGCCCATGTCGCAGGCCAGCGGATCGAAGCCCAGGCCAAGGTCGTCCGCCAGGCTCTTCAGCAACCCGGCGTTGGCGCCCTTGCCATCGCCGCGCGGAACCCGCAGCAGCGCCAGCAGGGTATCCAGGCGCAATCGCCCGCTCGGCGATTCGCCGAACACATGCAGGCCGTCGCGGATCTGCGACTCCTTCAGGTCGCAGAGATAGGCGTCCAGCTGCGGCAGCCAACTGTCCGGATCGTCGCTGAGCTGCAAGCCGATCTCGCGGTCGAGACGGTTGTCGCGCAGGAGGACGAGAATCTCGCCGCGCAACTGTTCGGCGCGGCGCGGGTCGAGCAGCGAGGCATCGTAGAACTCGTCGGCCAGGCGCTCCAGGTCGCGCAACGGGCCGTAGCTCTCGGCGCGGGTCAGCGGCGGCATCAGGTGGTCGATGATCACCGCCTGGGTGCGGCGCTTGGCCTGGGCGCCCTCCCCCGGGTCGTTGACGATGAACGGATAGATGTTCGGCAGCGGACCGAGCAACGCGTCCGGCCAGCATTCGGCGGACAGGCCGACTCCCTTGCCCGGCAGCCATTCCAGGTTGCCGTGCTTGCCGACGTGCAGCAGGGCATCGGCGCGGTAGGCGTGGCGCAGCCAGAAGTAGAACGCCAGGTAGCCGTGCGGCGGCACCAGGTCGGGATCGTGGTAGATCGCTGCCGGATCGAGCTGATAGCCGCGCGCCGGCTGGATGCCGACGAAGGTCAGGCCATAGCGCAGGCCGGCGACCATCATCCGCCCGTCGCGGAACATCGGGTCCTGTTGCGGTTCGCCCCAGCGCGCCAGCACCGCCTGGCGATTGCGCTCCGGCAGGCGTGCGAAGCAGGCCAGGTAGTCGTCCAGCGCCAGGCTCTGGGCGCAGGGCCGCAGGTCGAGATGCTCCAGGTCGTTGCTGACGCCGCCGAGCAACTGGCGGATCAGCTCGGTTCCGCTGGCGGGCAGTCCGTCGACCGGGTAGCCCTGCTGGCGCAGGGCACGAAGGATGTTCAGCGCCGCCGCCGGGGTGTCCAGGCCGACGCCGTTGCCGATCCGGCCATCGCGGGTCGGGTAGTTGGCCAGCACCAGCGCCACCCGTTTTTCCGCGTTTGGCTTGCGCGCCAGCTCGGCCCAGCGCCGCGCCAGTTCGGCGACGAAATCCATGCGCTCGTCGTCGGCGAGGTAGCAGACCACGTCGCTCTCGCTGCGTTCGCTGCGCCAGGCCAGGCCCTTGAAACTGATCGGCCGGGTGACGATACGTCCGTCCAGCTCCGGCAGCGCCACGTGCATGGCCAGGTCGCGCGGCCCCAGGCCTTGCGGGTTGTCCAGCCAGAGCGGGCGGTTGTCCAGCGAGCAGATCGCCTGCAACACCGGCACGTCGCGACGGAACGGACGCAACTCGGGCGCCTCCGGATTGGACTGGGCGAAACCGGTGGTATTGACGATCAGCGCGGCGTCGCTGCGCTCCAGCCAGTCTTCCACCTGCGCCAGGCAGGCGCTTTCCTTGAGGCTGGCCAGCGCGATCGGCAACGGGTTGAGCCCCTGCGCCGCGAGGCGTTCGCAAAAGCGTGCGATGAAGGCGGTGTTGGCTGCCTGCAGGTGGGTGCGATAGAACAGCAACGCGACCACCGGACACCCGGCCTGCCAGTCGGCACGCCAGTGTTCCAGGGTCGCCTCGGCATGCCGTGGATGGAACAGCGCCACCCGCGGCAGCGCCTGCGGTTCGCGCCAGGCGTAGTCGCGGCCGAGGCACTGGCTGGCCAGGCAGCGGTAGAACTGCCCGGCGTTCTCAAGGCCGCCCTGGCGCAAGTATTGCCAGAAGCGCTCGGCCTGCTCCGCCGGCAGGTTGCCGAGGGCGCTCAGCTCCGGGTCGGGGCGGTCGTCGCCGGGCACCGGGATCAGCAGCGCGCCGCGCTCGGCCAGCGCCACCAGTTGCTCCACGCCGTAGCGCCAGTAGCCGATGCCGCCGTGCAGCGAAAGCAGGATCACCCGCGCGTGCCGCAGCACTTCGTCGACGTAGAGGTCCACCGAGGCGTGGTTCTGCAACTGCATGGGGTTGGCCAGGCGCAGGCTCGGGTAGTCGTCCGGCAGCGCACGGGCGGCCTCGGCCAGCAATGCCAGGTGCGAATCGCCGCTGCAGAGGATCACCAGCTCGGCGGGAGTCTGGGCCAGGTGGGCGATGCCGTCGTCGGGAACGAAGCCGCCAGGTTGGGTGCGCAACAGGTGCATGGACGTTCTACCGGTAGGACGCAAGAAGCTGGGGCCGGCGAATCGCCATCGCCGGCCCCGGCCGGGGATCACGGATCAGGCAAGCGCTGTGCGCAGCTGGTTGGCGATGGCGGCCTGGTCCAGCTCCTGGCCGATCACCACCAGCCGGGTACTGCGGGCTTCGTCGGCCAGCCACTTGCGGTCGAAATGCCTGTCGAAGCGCTTGCCGACGCCCTGCACCAACAGGCGCATGGGCTTGCCCGGAATGGCGGCGAACCCCTTGATGCGAAGTATGTCGTGACGCTCCACCAGTTCGCCGAGGGCCTCGAGCAGCGCAGATTCCTCCACCTCGGGGAGATCGACGTGGAAGGAGTCGAACTCGTCGTGGTCGTGGTCCTCGTGGCCTTCGTGGTCGTGGTGGGTCGGCCGGCCGTCGATGTGCAGCTCGGCCTCGGCGTTGAGGCCCAGCAAGACCGGGAGCGGCAGCTCGCCCCGGCTCGCCTCGACGATCTTCACCGCCGCCGGCAGCTCCCCGGCGATCTCCGCGCGGACCCGCGCCAGGGCCTCGGCATCGAGCTGGTCGGCCTTGTTCAGGATCACCAGGTCGGCGCTGGCCAACTGGTCCTCGAACAGTTCGTGCAGCGGCGATTCATGGTCGAGGTTGGGGTCCTGGCGGCGTTGCTGGTCCACCTGCTCGGGATGGGCGGCGAAGGTGCCGGCCGCCACCGCCGGGCTGTCGACCACGGTGATCACCGCGTCGACCGTGCAGGCGTTGCGGATTTCCGGCCACTGGAAAGCCTGCACCAGCGGCTTGGGCAGGGCCAGGCCGCTGGTCTCGATGAGGATCTGGTCAAGGTCGCCGCGGCGCGCCACCAGCTCGCGCATCACCGGGAAGAACTCTTCCTGCACGGTGCAGCACAGGCAACCGTTGGCCAGCTCGAAAACGCGGCCCTGCGCCTCTTCTTCGCTGCAACCGATGGAACATTGCTTGAGGATCTCGCCGTCGATGCCGAGTTCGCCGAACTCGTTGACGATCACCGCGATGCGCCGGCCTTCGGCGTTGTCCAGCATGTGCCGGAGCAAGGTGGTCTTGCCGGCGCCGAGGAAGCCGGTGACGATGGTGACGGGGAGTTTCGCCAGGGTTTTCATGGGCAGCCCTTGTTCAGCTCGGCGGGCATGCGGACGAGTGGCGCGGACGCAGGGGCCGCGCAACGGATTCGCCACCGGATCACCCCGCCCGGTTGTATGGAAGTCTTGTCCCCGGGCATCGCGCCACGGGATCGACGAGGCAGGTCTCCTGGCTCACGGTCTGGCGTCTCCGCCGGTTCCCCGCCTTCCCGCGTCACGCAGTGGCATTGGGGAACGATCGCCGTTCACAGTTGCGGGGGCAGCCGCGGCATCGACCGCGTTCCCTCTTAGCCCCGCCGTCGCCGGCGAGGAACCTCGAACCGGCAAGGCTACGCAGTGCGCGGGCCAGGGTCAATCGGGCCGGTTGACGCCCGGCGGTCCTTCATGCTGTCCTAGGCGGGTTGTCCCAGGTGTCTCGTGCCGGCGCGCACGAGGTGAAACGGGAAGCCGGTGACGCTCTCCGAGCCAGTCCGGCGCTGCCCCCGCAACGGTAAGCGCATCGCGCGCGAGCCCGGAGACCGGCCTGGAACCTTTCGTTTGATTCACCCGCGGTGGGCGGGCGCAAGCGTGAAGCGGGCCGTCCGGGCCTGTTCCTCGTGCGTACTCCTCTGCCACGCCCATGCCAATCCAGAGGGAACGCACCATGTCCAGCAGCACCCTGGCGCACGCCAGCTCCACCACCTCCCTGTCGAAGCGACTGAGCCTGGCCATCGGCGCCGGCCTGCTCGGCGCGCTGCTGGTCTATTTCGCCGGTTTCTCGCACATCGACGCGGTACACAACGCCGCCCACGATACCCGGCACAGCTCCGGCTTCCCCTGCCACTGAGTCGCGAGAGAACCAGAATGATCAAGCGCATCGCCCAGACCGCCGGCTTCGCCGGCCTGCTCGCCGCCCTGCTGCTGACCCTGCTGCAGATTCTCTGGGTCACCCCGCTGATCCTCGAGGCGGAGACCTACGAGAAGAGCGAGCCGGTCGCGACCCAGCCCCACGAACACGCCCCCGGCGTCGCCGCCCATGTCCACGACGAGGAGGCCTGGGAGCCGGAGGACGGCTGGCAGCGTACCCTCTCCACCACCGGCGGCAACCTGGTGGTGGCGGTCGGCTTCGCCCTGATGCTCGCCGGCCTCTTCACCCTGCGCGCGCCGGGCCAGACCTGGCAGGGCCTGCTCTGGGGCCTGGCCGGCTACGCGGTGTTCTGCCTTGCGCCGTCGCTGGGCCTGCCGCCGGAGCTGCCGGGTACCGCCGCGGCCGACCTGGTGCAACGCCAGTACTGGTGGATCGCCACCGCCGCCGCCACCGCGGTGGGCCTGGCCCTGCTGGTGTTCGGCGGCAACTGGCCGCTGAAGCTGGTCGGCGCCGTCCTGCTGGCGCTGCCGCACCTGTTCGGCGCGCCGCAGCCCGAGGTCCATGCCAGCCTGGCGCCGGAAGCCCTGGCCCAGCGTTTCGTGGTCGCCTCGCTGGTCAGCAATGCGCTGTTCTGGGCCGCCCTCGGCCTGGCCGCTGCCTGGCTGTTCCGGCGCAACCGGGGCGGCGTCGACGCCTGACCGCCTGCCACCCGCGACCCTTGCCGGTCGCGGGTCCATAGTGCCTCTCCTTCCATCTCCTCCGGTCCGCGCATGCCCCTGCCCATCCCCAGCCTGCTGATCGCCGGCATCGGCTGCCGCCGAGGCTGTAGCGCCGAGCATCTGCGCGCGCTGCTGGAGCGAACGCTGGGCGAACACGGGCGCAGCCTGGCCGACCTGGACGCCCTCGCCAGCATCGACGGCAAACGCGACGAACCCGGCCTGCGGCAACTGGCCACGCTGCTCGAACGCCCCGTGCATTTCCTCGCTCCCGCCGTCCTGCACGACTACGAGCCGCGCCTGCTCAGCCCCTCCGCCGTCGCGCTGCGCGAAACCGGCTGCTCCAGCGTCGCCGAGGCCGCCGCCCTGGCCCTGGCCGAACGCCTGGGTGGCGGTCGCGCCGATCTGCTCGGGGCGAAACGCAGCGACGATCGGGCGAGCATCGCCCTGGCACGTCTTCTCACCGAACGAGAACTCCCATGACCGTCTATTTCATCGGCGCCGGTCCCGGCGACCCCGACCTGATCACCGTCAAGGGGCAGCGCCTGATCCGCCAGTGCCCGGTGATCCTCTACGCCGGCTCGCTGGTTCCGCAAGCGCTGCTCGAGGGGCACAAGGCCGGCCAGGTGGTGAACACCGCCGAGCTGGACCTCGAACAGATCGTCGAGCTACTCGCGCAAGCCCATCGCCGCGGCCTCGACGTAGCCCGCGTGCATTCCGGCGATCCCTCCCTGTACGGCGCCATCGGCGAGCAGATCCGCCACCTGCGCGAACTCGGCATCCCCTATGAGATCGTCCCCGGAGTCACCGCCACCGCCGCCTGTGCCGCCCTGCTCGGCTGCGAGCTGACCCTGCCCGAAGTGTCCCAGACGCTGATCCTGACCCGCTACGCCGCACGCACGAAGATGCCGGAAGGCGAGAGCCTGGGCGACCTGGCGCGGCACCGGGCGACCCTGGCGATCCACCTGGGCGTCGCCCACCTGGCGAAGATCGTCGAGGAACTGCTGCCGCACTACGGCGCCGACTGCCCGGTCGCGGTGATCCACCGGGCCAGTTGGCCCGACCAGGAACAGGTTCGCGGCACCCTCGGCGACATCCTGCCCAAGGTCGCCGCCAGGAATTTCCGCCGCACCGCGCTGATCCTGGTCGGCGAGGTGCTGGCCGCCGAAGGCTTCGCCGACTCTTCGCTGTACCGCGCCGAGCATCGACATCTCTATCGACCCGGCGAATGAACCGCCGTCCTTAGGTTCGGCGCCGACCACCGGCAGCACGCCTAGACTCGTCGCAAGGCTTGCGACAGCGGGCCGGCACGGCTAGCGTTCAGCGCTGGCCCCTTTTTTCCTGAAGCCTTCGGACACCCATGAAACGATTCCTCCTCGGTCTGGTTCTGCTGCTGGCGGTCGCCGCCGGCGTCCTCTACTTCGTCCCGGCTACCCTCCTCGCCAGCGTACGCACCGTCGAGCGCGGCCTCGCCGGTCTCAGCGAGCACAGCGTACAGGTCGACAACCTGGAGATCGCCTACCTGGAAGGCGGCTCGGAAAAGAACCCGACCCTGTTGCTGATCCACGGCTTCGGCGCGGACAAGGACAACTGGCTGCGCTTCGCCCGGCCGCTGACCGAGCGCTACCATGTGGTCGCCCTCGACCTGCCCGGCTTCGGCGACAGCAGCAAGCCGCAACAGGCCAGCTACGACGTCGGCACCCAGGCCGAGCGAGTCGCCAATTTCGCCGCCGCCATCGGCGTGCGCCGCCTGCACCTGGCCGGCAACTCCATGGGCGGGCACATCGCCGCGCTCTACGCGGCGCGCCATCCGGAACAGGTGCTATCGCTGGCGCTGATCGACAACGCCGGGGTAATGCCGGCGCGCAAGAGCGAACTGTTCGAGGACCTGGAGCGCGGCGAGAATCCCCTGGTGGTGCGCCAGCCGGAAGACTTCCAGAAGCTGCTCGACTTCGTGTTCGTCCAGCAACCGCCGCTGCCGGCGCCGCTCAAGCGCTACCTCGGCGAACGCGCGGTAGCCGCGTCGGCGTTCAACGCGCAGATATTCGAACAACTGCGCCAGCGCTACATCCCGCTGGAGCCGGAACTGCCGAAGATCGAGGCACCGACCCTGCTGCTGTGGGGCGACCGCGACCGCGTGCTGGACGTCTCCAGCATCGAGGTGATGCGCCCGCTGCTGAAGCGGCCCAGCGTGGTGATCATGGAAAACTGCGGACATGTGCCGATGGTCGAACGCCCGGAGGAAACCGCGCAGCACTACCAGGCCTTCCTCGACGGCGTACGGAACGCCCAGGTGGCCGGTCGCTGAAAACGCGAACCGGCGCCTGGGCGCCGGTTCGGGGGAGCGGGAACCGTCGCGAGGACGGCTCGGATCCAGGCCTCAGGCCTGGATCAGGTTGGCGATCTGCACGTCCGGGTTGACGTCCTGCTCGTAGTCGACCCCAGCGACCTCGAAACCGAACAGGTTGAGGAACTCGCTCTTGTAGCCAGCGAAGTCGGTCAACTCGTAAAGGTTCTCGTTGGTTACCTTGTCCCACAGCTCCTCGACACGGGACTGCACTTCCGGCTGCAGTTCCTTGTAGTCGGCACGCAGGCGGCCTTCCTCGTCGAGGCGCGGCTCGGCGCCGTACAGGCTCTCCCGGTACAGGCCGTCGACCTGCTCGATGCAACCTTCGTGGGTGCCCTGCTCCTTCATCACCTTGAACAGCAGCGACAGGTACAGCGGCATCATCGGGATCGCCGAGCTGGCCTGGGTCACCACCGCCTTGAGCACCGACACGCGCGCATCGCCGCCCAGAGGGGCGAGCTTGTCGCGGATACCGAGGACCTTCTGGTCGAGATCCTTCTTGGCCGCGCCGATGGAACCGTTCCAGTAGATGTCGTGGGTGATCTTCTCGCCCAGGTAGGTGAACGCGGTGGTCTTCGCGCCGTCGGCCAGCACGTCGGCCTCCAGCAGCGCATCGATCCACATCTGCCAGTCCTCGCCGCCCATCACCGCAACGGTATCGGCGACCTCCTGGTCGCTGGCCGCCTCCAGGACGACGTCCTTGATCACTTCCTTGTCGGTGTCCAGGCCACGGAAGCTGACCGACTTGCCGATCGGCTTGAGGGTCGAGGAGAACACTTCGCCGCTCTTCGGATGGGTACGGCGCGGCGCGGCCAGGCTGTAGACCACCAGGTCGACCTTGCCGAGATCGCGCTTGATGGTCTCGATGGTCAGCCGCTTCACCTCGTCGGAGAAAGCGTCGCCATTGATGCTGCGGGCATACAGGCCTTTCTCGTGGGCGAACTTCTCGAAGGCCGCCGAGTTGTACCAGCCGGCGGTACCCGGCTTGCTCTCGCTGCCCGGACGCTCGAAGAACACCCCGAGGGTATCGGCGCCGGAACCGAACGCGGCGGTGATGCGGGCAGCCAGGCCATAGCCGGTGGAGGAACCGATGACCAGGACCTTCTTCGGTCCGTTGACGACGGGGCCCTTGGCCTCGACGTAGTCGATCTGTTGCTTGACGTTGGCCTCGCAGCCTGCCGGATGGGTAGTGACGCAGATGAAGCCACGCACGCGCGGTTTGATGATCATGAAAACCTCGGTTGCTAGATGCCGGAAAAGCACATTCAGGAGCTAGAGACGTCGCGCATTGTAAATGAGACACCTCCGCTTGGGCGGACCGAAGGCAGGAATCGTGACCAAAGGGTCACGCGTCGCAGCCCGGACATAAAAAATGTCCGCTGTCAAGCCCTTAGTGCGGGCATGCAGCGGTGCGGAAGGTCTTATGGGGGCAAGAGGTTAGGCCAGATTTCGACCGCCATGTGCTCTTGCTGCTTATCGAGCTAGGTGCCGCATAGGCGCTTCGCGGTAGTAAACGCAGGGGCGTCGTAGCGGGCAAGGTCGCGTCGTCATCATAGCCCCAACTTATCGCAAGACGCCCTCAAAAGCGAAGCGCAGCCCGTGGGCTGCGCTTCCGTCATTGGGATGCTAGCGGACTCGTCCGCAGCATCAGGGCGGTTTCGGCGGCGAAGCCTTGGCGACCGCCGCTCCCTTCCTGAATCCCCGATCCCCGGCGATGAATGCCTCCAGCATGTGCGGGATCAGCGTCGTTGCATCGACCGTTTCGCCGTAGGTCTGCGCGTGCAGCACCGCATAGCGGTCGAGGTCGGCCTTGAGGCCGGCTGGACAGGCGAAGGTCAGCTTGATGCTCTCGGTCTTGGGCAGCGGCCCGAGCCGCAGCTTCTTGGTCGTACTCATTGCGAAGCTCCCCGATTGAAGAACAGCGGCTGGTAGGGCCGCAGCACCAGATCGCGGTTGACGATGATGCGCACCGGCAGGCCCGGCCGCTCGGTCAAAGTGGGCTGGATGTTGAGGTTGCGCCGGGTCATCTCCTGCCCGACCTGATTAACGCTGTCCTGCAGGCTGTCGCGGCCGGCGATGATGACGCGATCGCCGTTACGGTTCTCCGGCGCGGCCAGTTCGGCGCCGACGCCCAGCAGCGTCGTCAGCGCCGCACCGGCGAAGACGCGATCCCAATGCCAATCGACGCCATCCTCCAGGCCGGCGTAGCCGGCCGGATCGGTGCCAGCAAGGTTGTCCAGCGTCAGCGAGGACGTGTCGGGCAGGATGATGCGGTTCCAGACAACTTGAACCCGGCTCTGCCCGTAGGCGACCTGGCTGTTGTACTTGCCGAAGATGCGCGAACCCTGCGGGACCAACAGATAGCGGCCGGTGGCGGTGTCGTACACCGGCTCCGTCACCGTGCCGATCACGTCGCCGGGCAAGTCCGACTTGATGCCTGTCACCAGCGCCGCCGCGATTACCGTCCCCGCCATTACCTGATAGGGCGAGGACGGCATTTGTAGATTGCCGGAATTACGGGTTTCCGTGGTTCCGGCTTTCTGGAACACCTCTTTCTGGTCTTGCCGGTTCTGCACTGTGGTCGGGTCGGCAGGCTGCGCCGCCGTCGAGGCCGGCCCAGCGGCCTGCGGGTCGAAGCCGGCCAAGCCAGATGACGGGCCGGCAGCCGCCACTTGCGCAGGCGCAGAAGCGGCACGCTGGTTGCTGGAGCGGAAGAACACCGACGATCCCGCTGCCGCTTCGGCTTCCTTGCGCCTCGCGTCACGCTCGGCTGCCGCCGCATCCTGGCCGGGCGGCGTGTAGCGGGCCACCGCTGGCTGCTGCGAGTTCACGATAGCCGGCCCCAGGTCGCCCGGCAGCGGCGGCCCCAACTCTGGCACCTTCGGCGGCAGCTTCGAGTAGTCGGCGGGAAGCTGGTCGAGTCCTTCGGACTTCGACACGCGATCCACGTTGTAAAGCTCGGCCGGCTCGTTGCCGCCGCGCCGGTGCGTCGGCTGCAATGACCACATCGTTGCGCCCAGTACCGCGACGCCGAGGCCACCAGTCAGCAGCGCCAGCGTGCGCCGATTGAGACGTGTCACCGGGCGCGGCTGCGCTCGCAGCGCCACATTCTCCGGCGCGACCTTCGGCGTGGCATCAGGAATCGGCACGTCCGGGATTCCGTCGTGGCTCATGGTCAGTTCCCCCGCGTGCCATCCGTACGCTCGATGCGCACCATGTCGCCCTTGTCTCCACCGAGACGCAGTTCGGCCGCGCCGAACAGCCGATCCACGATGTAGTACGGCGAGCGGAAGCGGTAGTTCACCAGTTGCCCGTCGCCCTGCGCGCCGATGACGAACAGTGGCGGCAGTTCGCCTTGGGCGATGCCCGGTGGAAACTGGATATAGACCTTCTCGCCGTCATCGAAGGCGCGCAACGGCTTCCACGGTGGATTGCTGCCGCTGATCGCGTAGCGGAAGCGGATCTTTTCCAGCGACAAGCCGGTATCGACCGGCGCGGCCGCTTGCGCGGCTTGATCCTGACGCCGCAACGCGAGCATCTGGTCCTTGGGGTACTCCCAGGACACCGACGCCATCCACGCCTTGTCGGTCGAGGTCAGCTCGATCAGGTAGGTGCGCCGGCTGGTGGTGATGACCACGTTCGTTTTAAGGCCGGAGCGGATGGGCTTCACCAGCACGTTCACGCGCAGATCGTTGCCGGCGCCGCTGGATGTGTCGCCGACGATCCAGCGCACGGTATCGCCGGCGGCGACCGTTACCAGCTCCTCACCGGGCTGGAGCGAAATCACGGTGACGCGCCCCGGCGCGGCATAGACTTGGTATAGCGCGCCGTCGGTGAAGGGCCAGACCTGAATCGCATTGACGTAGCCCTCGCGCGTTGGCGCGATGCGCGCCTCGGCGTTGGCGCGCGACACGCGCACAATTTCGTCGGCCGGTTCCGGTGCGGGCTTGGCCTCGTCCGCTTCCGGCAGTGGCTTCATCTGCGCTGGCAGCGGCAACACCTTCGGCACCGTCACTACTTCGACAGGCTTGGGCGGTTCCGGTAGCGGCTGCGCCTGCACCGGCTCATCGAGCGAGATGCGTGGCGGCGGCTTGCCTTGCGAGGCGCAGCCAGCGAGCGCAGCCACCAAGGTCAACAAGCTGACCGTGTAGAGGACTTGGCGATCCAGTCCGAAGCGCGGCGAAAACAGCGGGAAAGCCAGCATCAGCCCATCGTTCAAACGCCGGCGGTATTCGTTTTCTGGTTGGCTGCGCCCAACACGGGTTTTTCTTTCGATACTGCCGGGCTGGGGTAATAGCAGAAGACGGGTTTGCAGTGATTTCATGGTTTGGCTCCTTCGGACGCATCCAGTTCGCGGCTCCACGACAGCCCGTTGACGTAGATGCCCAGCGGGTTCTTGCG